>NZ_JAEEAP010000208.1 GCF_016103465.1 Streptomyces sabulosicollis | reverse complement strand
GCTTAACCGTTTTTTTTTTTCAAGCACAAGACGGCATACGAGCTTAGCGAGTGTCTCGTGGGCTCGGAGATGTGTATTAGAGACAGGTCCTCCCCGGAGCGGGTGAGCCGCAGATAGAGGGCGGAGAAGGCACCGAGCAGCACGAGCAGCATCACGCTCAGCGCACAGGCGCCACCGAAGTCGTTGTAGAGGAAGGCGTACTTGTAGATCAGGTAGAGGACGGTGACCGTGGCGTTCTCCGGGCCGCCGCCGGTGATCACGAAGGGCTCGGTGAAGACCTGCATCGTCGCGATGATCTGCAGCAGCATCAGCATGAGGATCACGAACCGCGTCTGGGGGATCGTGACGTGGCGGATGCGCTGCAGCAGGCTCGCACCGTCCAGTTCGGCCGCCTCGTACAGCTCACCGGGGATGGACTGCAGCGCCGCCAGGTAGATCAGGACGGTGCCGCCCATATTGGCCCAGGTGGCGACGATGACGAGGGAGACCAGGGCGGTGTCGGCGCCGTTGGACCAGTTCGAGGTGGGCAGGTGCAGAAACCGCAGCGCCTCGTTGGCCAGCCCGGCGCCGGGGTCGTAGAACCACTTCCACAGCAGGGCGCTGACCACCGGCGGGATCATCACCGGCAGATAGACCACGACCCTGAAGAACGCCTTGGCGTGCCGGAGTTCATTGAGCACGAGGGCGAGCAGGAAAGGGATGGCGAAGCCGATGAGCAGTGCCAGCAGGGTGAAGGTGAGGGTGTTCCGCCAGGCCGCGGTGAACTCCGGATCGTGCAGTACGCGGGTGAAGTTGGCGGTGCCGACCCACTCGGGGGACGAGCCGGGCGTGTACTTCTGGAAGGCGATCACGACCGCACGGATCGCCGGGTACCAGGAGAACAGCGCGAAGCAGATCAGGCCGCCGAAGAGGAAACCATAGGCTCGGGCCTGGTCGGCGAGGCGGCGCCGCCCCCGACCCCCCGCCGGGGGCGGCGCCTGTACCGGGTGGACGGCGATCGCCTCGGCGGGCGGCCGCGCAGCGGTCTCGGTCATCGGGTCAGCCCCGGGCCAGAATGTTGTCGATCTTGCCGGAGGCTTCCTTCAGGAGCTGGTCGATATCGGCGTCCTTCTTGGTCAGGACGGCGGAGACGGCTCCGTCGAGCACGGAGTAGATCTGCTGGGCGTGCGGCGGCTCGATCTTCATCCGCAGCTTCCGGTTGCCGTCGAGGAAGGTCCGGTAGTTCGCCACGGGGACATTGGCGTTGGCCTTCTTGATCTGCTGGTCCTTGGCGTCGGCGGCGCCGGTGAACAGCCGTGGCTCGGGCAGGCCCACCGGGGCGTCGTTCTTCCTGGCGCGGGCGTAGTCGCCGAGGAAGCCCTTGCCCGGGGTGAGGAACATGTGGTCGAGCCACTTGAGACCGGCCCGGATCTGGGCGGGCGTGTCCTTCTTCTGGAACATGTAGCCGTCGCCGCCGATGAGGGTGCCCTTGCCGCCGGGCATGGGGGCGATGGCGAGGTCCTTGTAGTTGCCGCCCTTCTCCTTCACCAGGATGGGGAGGTTGTCGGGCGCGGCGAGGTACATGCCCAGTTTGCCCGAGCCCATCAGCTGCTGGGCGTCATTGATGACCAGCAGCTGCTTGCTGCCCATCGAGTCGTCCACCCAGCGCATGTCGTGCAGGTTCCGCAGGACGGCCCGTGCCTCGGGGGTGTCGATGGTGGCCTTCTTGCCGTCCGCGCTGACGACATGGCCGCCCTGTGCGTACAGCTCGGCCGTGAAGTGCCAGCCGCCCTGGTTCTGGGCGCTGTAGTCCGCGTAGCCGATCGTGCCGCCGCCCAGCGCGGCGATCTTCTTGGCGTCGGCGCGGACCTCCTCCCAGGTCGTCGGCGGCTTGTCGGGGTCGAGTCCGGCCTTCTCGAAGAGCTTGCGGTTGTAGATCAGGCCCATCGAGTAGCCGGTGCGCGGGATGCCGTAGATCTTGCCGTCGGCCGTGTAGATGTCCCGCAGCTGCTTGCTGAGGGTGGAGTAGCTCTTCAACTCCTTGACGTACGGGGTGAGATCGGCCGCCTGGTTGATGTCGACCACGTGCCTGGCATCGGTGAAGTACGTGTAGAAGACGTTCTCCATCTGGCCGCCGGCCAGCTTGGCGTCGAACGTCTTCGGGTCCTGGCAGGGGAACGCGTCGTGCGCGACGACGTCGATGTCCGGGTTCTGCTTCTCGAAGGAGGCGATGTCCTCCTCGAAGAACCTGCGGTCGACCTTGGCGCTCTTGGGCGGCATGCAGTTGACCGTGATGCGCGTCTTTCCGCCCGCCGACCCGTCGTCCGACCCGCCGCAGCCGGTGAGGGCGAGGGAGAACGTGCTGAGCGCGATGAGAGTACGGCGGAACCCGGTGCTTCTCATGGGTGGACCCCTCTGTACAGGAGCAGGGAAGCCCCACGGCCGTGAGCGGGGCGCACACAAACCGTGAGTGCGCCGCACACTCAAGCACCGACGACATCGGCCCGCAAGATGTCGCGTAGATTCTGTAATTATTCAACTGCACTGCGAATCAGGTGGATTGAGCCCGCGGTGCCTGGGCGGTGGAGCCGCGTACCACCAGCTCCGGCTCGAACAGCAGCTCCTCGGCCGGTACGGCCACGCCCCCGATCCGCGCGTTCAGCAGCTCCACCGCCGCCCGCCCCATGGCCTCGATGGGCTGGCGGACGGTGGTCAGCGGCGGCTCGGTGCAGTTCATGAACGCGGAGTCGTCGTAGCCGACCACGGAGACCCGCGACGGCACGCCGAACCCCTTGCGCCGCGCCGCTCGTATCGCCCCCAGGGCCAGGGGGTCGCTGGCGCAGATGATGCCCGTGACGCCCCGGTCGATCAGCCGGGAGGCCGCGGCGTGGCCGCCCTCGATCGAGAAGATCGCCCGGGCCACGAACTCGTCCGGAAGGTGGCCGGCGATCGCCCGCGCGGCGGCCAGCTTGCGTGCCGACGGCATGTGGTCACCGGGCCCGAGCACCAGCCCGATCCGCTCGTGGCCGAGGGAGGCCAGATGGCGCCACGCCTGCTCCACGGCCACCGCGTCGTCGCAGGAGACGCCCGGGAAGCCGAGGTGCTCGATGGCCGCGTTGACCAGCACCACCGGGATGTTGCGCTCGGCGAGCTGCCGGTAGTGGTCGTGCGGCGCGTCGGCCTGCGCGTAGAGTCCGCCCGCGAACACCACCCCGGACACCTGCTGTTGCAGCAGCAGCGCCACGTAATCGGCCTCCGAGACCCCGCCCTTGGTCTGGGTGCACAGCACCGGAGTCAGCCCCAGCTGCGCCAGCGCCCCGCCGATGACCTCGGCGAACGCCGGGAAGATGGGGTTCTGCAGCTCGGGCAGCACCAGCCCCACCAGCCGGGCCCGGTCGCCCCGCAGCTGGGTGGGCCGCTCGTAGCCGAGGACGTCCAGCGCGGACAGCACCGCCTGCCGGGTGGCTTCGGAGACCCCGGGCTTGCCGTTGAGGACCCGGCTGACCGTGGCCTCGCTGACACCGACCTTCTTCGCCACTTCAGCAAGTCGTCGCGTCATGTCCGCAAGCGTAGCGCAAGAATTGCAAGTCGCTTGCGTAATCGGGGAGGAGAAGGCGTGGCACCCGGCGGCGGCCCCGGCACGTTGGGCCGACACCAGCTGGTAGGTGACCGGGAAGAACAGGCATCCGAGGGACCGGCGCGCGGAGATCGCGGCATCCGCCTTCTCGTCCGGCCCGTGCTCGATGGCTGACAGCGGATGGTGGAGACGTCCAGTACGAGACGAGCGCGTAGGCGGCGGCGTGCGCCTTGTTGTAGGGGTAGCCCGCGAAGGGCACCAGCACGTCCCAGACCGCCCGGACCGCCTCGTCCGAGTAGCCGCGCTCCCGGCAGCCGTCCCGGAACGGGGTGAACTCCCGGTCCAGGACCTCGTGTCGGCGGGCATGACCTTGGTGACGCGACCAGCCACTGCTGGGTCAGTCCGGCGACCAGGGCCATGTGCACGGACCCCACCGCACGGGCCAGCTCGCCCGGAACGATCGTTCAGGACATTGGTTCAGAGAGGTCGGACTCGATGCGGTGTCCCGCATGCCGCGCGATCGCGCGTCTCAGGCGCCGAGCCGGCCGCCGGTCAGCCGTGCCAGCGGGTTGCGACGACGAGCCGCGCGCCTGCGCAGGACGACCGCGGTGGCGGCGCCCGCGGCGGCGGCACCGGCACCGGCGACGGCCGCCAGGACCTTGCGCGCCTTGATCACCATCCAGGCCGAACCCGCCGCCGCTGCCGCCTTCTTGGGCGCCTCGGCCGCCACGGTACGACCGGTGGTCACGGCCTTCCCGGCGGCCACTTGAGCCTTGTCGGCGGCGGCATGAGCGGTGTGCGCGGCGGTCGTCGCCGCGCCGGCCGCGGCGGTCTTCGCCGTGGTCTCCGCCTTGTTCGCGGTGTCCTTGGCCTTGTCCGTGGTCTCCTTGGCCTTGGTGGCGGTGGCCTTCGCGTTCGCGTTGGCACTCCGTGCAGTGGTGTGTGCGTTCTTCTTCTCGGTCATGTTCACCGCGTTACCACTCGACCCGGCAGCAAACCCGCGCCCCGGGGCAATTGGCGCGGCGCGTCGCCGGTGCGTGGATCCGTCATGGCCGGGGCCGGGTGAGCGGCGGCGCACCGGCAGGCGCCGCGCCGCGCGCTTCCGCCCTTCCGCCGCTTCCGCCCGTTCGGACCCTTCGGCTCATTCGGGTCCCGAGCCGCCCGAACCGCCCGCGCCACGCCGCTGCTGGACCAGCACAGACCCTGCGGCCAGGGCGAACAGGCAGACGCCGATGATGAGGCCCACGGCGGGCCACGCGGATCCGCTGTCGGATGTGGCGGTCTGCGAAGACGCCTTGCCCTCCGAGTCCGGCGCCTCGCTCTCCGGCTTCGGGGATGCCGAGGTCGAGGCGTCCGGGGTGGCGCCGGAGGCCGCGGCCTTGAGCTTCAGCAGCGGGGCGGGGCTCTCCGGCCCGGGCTCCCCGTCGCGGGCCACCTCCATCCACCGGGACGCCTTGCCGCCCTGGTAGGTGTCCACGGTCCTGAAGGTCAGCGATGTGGCGTCGGGCAACTGCCGTACGACGACGCTGCGTTCGGCGTTCTCACCGGGTCCGAGCGCCGGGCCGCCGACGGTGTGGCCGTCGGCGGTGGGCTTCAGCTTCCAGCCCTCCGGGGACTGCTTCAGCCCCACATCGCCGAGGTTGATGCCCCTGGGCAGCACGGTCCGGATCTCGGTGAAACCGGCCGCCTCCTCCTCCGCCTCCGACTCGAAGGTCGGCGTGACGTCCTTCGCCAGGGCACGGGAGTCGGATGCGCTCACTTCGGTGTGGGCCAGGGCGGGGGCCGCCGTGGCGAGGACGAGCGCCGAGGCGGCGACGGCAAGGGCGCCGATCCGCCGCGGCCGCGGGCGGGACGGCAGACGATGTGCTTTCACGGTATCTCTCCTCGTCCAAGGGGCGGACACCCGAGCTCCTCCTCACCGGTCACCCGGCGCGCTCACCAGGTGCGTTCGCATCCCCCGGTACGTACGGCCCGGGCGCGATGTTCATCGTCGCCCAGGCCGGAAGCCCGTTTGCCACGCGGGGGCGCCGGGCTACGAGGAGGAGGCCGTCCAGACCGTCCCGCGCGCCTCGTACTCCAGCATGCCCTCCACTCCGATCGCGGCGTCCGCTCCGAGTTCGCGCCTGACCAGCCACAGCCCCAGCTCCAGGCCGGAGGTGATGCCCGCGGCGGTGACCAGGTCCCCGTCGTCGACGACGCGGGCGTCCTTGACCAGACCACCCTGTGCCTTGAGATCCGCCTTCGCGCCGTGATGTGTGGTGCAGGGACGGCCCTTGGTCAGCCCGGCGGCGGACAGCAGCAGCGCCCCCGTGCACAGCGAACTGGCCGTGAGCCCCTCGCGCGGCGCGTCGGCGAGCGCCCGCGGCAGCACGCCACTGGCGATCTCCGCCCAGATGCCGGGGCCGTCGCGGCGGGCGTAGCCGCCGCCGGGCACCACGACCACATCCGCCTCCTCCGGAGCCCAGCGGTGCGTCACCTGGATCTCGGTGCCATACGCCGCACGGACCCTCCGGGGCCGCCCCGTGGTGACGTAACGGACCTCCACCCCGTCCGGATCGTGCATGGCGGCGGCCGAGAACACCTCATAGGGAGCGATGCAGTCGAGCTCCTCGACTCCGTCGAACATCACGATGTGGACGCGCAGCGGTCCGCTCCGCCGTGGCGCTGCCGACGCCGTCCCGGTGTGCACGGCGGTGGCCGTCAGTGTCCCGGCGGCGATCGTCGCCGCGCCCGCCGCCGTCGTCCGGCTCAGAAAGTGTCTGCGTTCCAACGGTTGTGCCTCCTGTCCCTCGCGTCGTACCGATTGAGTAGTCGGCCGGGGAGAGGAAGAAGTTCCGGTGTCTTCCGCGGCCCGCCAGAGGCGGGCCGGAGCGTGTCAGGACAGCATGAGGGCCGCGTCCCAGTGCGGTGGTGTGCCGGGCCGGAGGAGGGTGAGGGCCACTCCCGCGGCGCCTTCCAGGAACATGGGGGCGTCAAAAGGGGCCGGATGCGTACGAGTGGGGTAGCCGAAGGCCGTGTCCGGGGCGAAGTCCGCGCACAGGCGCTCGGTGAGGGCGTCCGCGTGGCTCGTCAGGGCCGGGTCCTGGAGGTCGGCCGCGATGACGCGGGTGATGTGGGCGAGACCGGCCAGGCCGTGGCACAGGCCCGGGTCCGTCAGGTCGGTGAGACCGCCGGGGCGGCGGTGGACGGCGTGCATGGCGTCCGCCGCCGAGCGCACCCACTTCTCCTCGCCCAGCGCCGCGCCGGCGAGCTGCATCGCCCGTGCCACGCCCGGTGCGCCATAACACCAGCTGGGGCGGTGCGGGGGCCGCGGCGCACGGTGTTCGGCGAGTTCCTCCCGGGCCGGGAACAGCGCGGGCCAGTAGGGGCCGCTGTCGTCGGTCAGCCGCCGGCTCGTCAGCCAGTCGGCGATGCGCCGGATGGCGGTGTCCTGGTCCGGCACCCTGATGCCCCGGGTCCAGCACAGGGACAGCAGGGCCAGCGGGCCCGCGATGCCGTGGCCCAGGCCCAGGTCGATCTGGTCGCCGTCCGTCTCCCGGCCGGGCCAGGGTGTCGCCGTCCAGCCGGGCAGGGTGTGCCCATGGCGGCGGATCGGCTCGGTCAGGGCGGTGAGATAGCGCAGGACCTCACGGACCGGTTCCGCATCCGCCGGCTCGGTCAGGAAGTAGCGGGCCAGTCCGCTCGCGCCGCCGATCACGTCGAACCGCTCCCGTGGCGCCGGCTCCGTGCCGTCCGCCAGCCGGGCCTGCTCCAGGTCGAGGAGGTGCCGGAGCCGGTCGCGCACGACGGTGTCCAGCTGGCCCAGCACGGTGGCGTAGTCGCCGGGTGTGCGCACGGCCGCCTTGATGACGAACGCCAGCCCCGCCAGGCCGTCATAGAGGCCGTGGCCGCCGGATCCCGGGGCGGAACCGATCGTCTTCGCCGCGGCGGCCAGCCGGGCGTGGGCGATCGGCCTGAGCGCGGGGTCGTCCTTGCTGAGCTCGACGAACAGCAGGGCGGCACCCGCCGAACCGCCCGCCAGCCCGATCGGCAGATCGGCCGGTGGACTCCACGCCTCGGCCCGCCGCGCGATCTCCGCGACCACGTCCTCCCGGCTCGAACCGGCCGTCGCAGTGCTCGTGGCCGTTCCCTCGCGCGGGCCGCCGGCTGTGTTCATCGGTGGTTCCTCCTCAGGGCCCGCTCGGTGGCCGCCATGCCGCGGGCCACCGCGAGCGAGCGCAGCTCCGCCTCACGCCGGATACCTGCCAGCCGGTTGTGGTGCATGTGCAGAAGACTCGCCAGGACGCCGCGTTGGGACGCCGCCGGATAGGCGCGAAGTGCCTGTGCCCGTGCGGCGCGGGCGCTCAGCTCGAGTGCCTCCTCGGCGAGGAGGCCGAGCGCCGTCGACCGGTGCGTACGGAAGAAGGGGTGGTGCTGGTCGTCACGTGGCATGGCGAGGAACCAGTCGGGCCAGTCCTCGCCGTGGACCTGGCGCACCAGATCCACGTAGTGGGCGGCGGCGAGGACGCCGACCGGAGTGGTGTCGGCACCGGAGGCCAGACGGGTCAACTGCTCGATGACGCTCACGCTGTCCCGGTGGAAGAACCGCTCCGCCGCGTCAAGGGCCTCCGGACCTCCGTAGCGGACGGTCTCGGGCTCGTAGGTGTCCACGACCATCCGCCCGGCCAGCCGCTGCCCGTGCAGATCGTCGACCCAGTCCAGGACGGTCGGGGCGATGTGTGACCACACCACGTCCCGGTCGCCGTGGAACCGCAGCCGCAGATGCGGCTCGGGGTCGGCGTAGCGGATGAAGAACCACCGGCCGCCGTCGTCCGGCAGGGCCGCGAGCAGCCGCGGCAGATGGTCGACCAGCACCTCCTCCTGCTGGGCGGTGGCGGTGTAGAGCTTGCCGTAGAACCAGGAGCGGTGGCGGCGGTCGTCCTGGTCGACGGGCCGCGGTGTCGCGGTGCCCGGGGTGCCGCTCGCCGGGCGGGACACCGTCTCCTCGGCGGTGCGCGCTGTGGCGTCGGCCACCTGGTCGCCGGTGCGCGCTGTGGCGTCGGCCACCTGGTCGCCGGTGCGCGCCGTGGCGTCGGCCGCGTGGCCGGGCAGGACGGGGATGAGTACTTCGCTGCGGTATGCGTCGCCACGGCTGTCGCACAGCCAGTTCTCGCCGTGCCCGACGGCCTCGGGCGTCTCGTGCACCACCAACTCGCCACCCCGTGTCAGATCGCGCCGGAGCAGCGCCCGGTGCATCGGTGCGGACAGGTCCAGCACCACCCGGCGGTCGCCGAACCCCACGCTCACCCACCGGGGGACGTTCCAGCGGGCACGCCACGCGTCCAGCGCCCGGCCCCACGCCTCGTCGGTGGCGCTCGCGTCGGTCAGCGCCGGGTCGGACAGCCGCCATCGCGCGGCGGCCAGGACCGTACGGCCGTAGCGGACCCTGGGCAGACAGGGGGCGTTGTCCAGCGCCCCCCAGGACCACACCGACCACACCGGCTGGCCCATCGCCGGGATCTCGCGCAGCAGCCGTGCGGCCGCCGGTGCCAGGGCGAAGTTCAGCACGGTGGCGGACTGCGGCACGATCTCCCGTCCGGTGGCCGCGTCCACTACGTACAGCCGCTCCTCGTCGGCGGCCAGGGCCACATCGGCGACGCCGTGTACGGTCACGCCGGGTGGCGCGTCGGGGAAACAGCCGACCGACAGCCGCCGGTCCCAGAAAGCGGGCACCCGGGCCACGTTCGCGGCCCCGCCCGACATCGGCTGGAAGTCCAGGAGCACCGGCTCGGCCTGCGGACGGCACCCCGACGCGGCGGCCTCCCGGGCCAGTTGGGCCACCGGTTCGGGGTCGTCGAGCAGATACGCGAACCGGCCGAACATCCCGCCGGGAGTGAGCGATCCGGTCGTCTGCGACAGGACGAGAGAGAACTCCCCACGTGCGAGATCCTCGGTGGACGGTGCGGTCAGGTGGGCACACAGCTCCGCCGCGACCGGCGGTATCCGCCGCACCGTGCCGGACAGCCGCTCCAGCGCGGCGTCGTCCAGGACGATCTCCCGTTGTCCCGTGGCGATCGCGGACAGCGCCCACTCCATCAGCACCTCGTCGCGCTCCGGGTTCCGTCCGGCGTCGTCGGTCGCCAACTGCCGTTCACTGGACGGGTGTTCGTATCCGGCCGGGGTGCCCAGGCCGGTGTGCGGATCCAGCACCTCCATGAGCGGTACCGCCTGCCCCGTGCCGTACCGCTCCACGAACGCCCCGTGGTACTCGGTCAGGTGCCGTACGGACTCGTTCTTGGCGGACGCCCGCCACAGCGCCGTCGCGGCGCGCTCCGCCTCCCGCAGCACCTCCCGCGGCAGTACGACGTCGGCGTCCATCCGCAGATCGACCTGGAGCGGCCGGTCGTGCCGGTACAGCGACCGCAACTCCCCGATCGCGGCCTGCCAGCGGGACACGCCGGCGCCGAGCGGTTCGGCCTCGCAGCCCTCCGCAAGTTTCGCCACCCGGGCGACGATATCGGCCTTCTCGCTCTCCTCGGCGGATGTCAGCACGTCCCGGAGGTGGGCCAGCGGGTCGGTGCGGGTCAGCGGTGGACGCAGCTCGGTGAGCAGGAAACCCTGCTCCACGAGGCCGATGAGCAGCCCCTCCACGACCTCCCTTCCGACCGCCGGGTACGCCGTCGTCAACCGCTCGGCGATCTCACCGGCACGGATGGGCCGTTGCGCGCACTCCAGCGCCAGCCCGACCGCGGGAGTGCCGCGTACGGAGACCTCCTCGGTGCGGGACGCGGGCGTATCGCCCTCGTCCGGGGCGGGGGCGAACGGCAGCACCCAGCGCTGTCCGCGCCGGAACGCCAGGCCGTTGGTGACCACGCGCAGCTTGCGCAGCAGCGCCGGTTCGCTCTCCCACGGCCGGATCAGCCCGAGCAGCCAGCCGCCGTCCGGCCGTACCGCGCCACGATGGGCGTCACCCACCCGCGCCCGGCAGTCATCCGCGAAGGCGACCGGCGCGACACCGGCCATCAGGCCGAACGGAGTGGGACGGCCGGCCGCACGCAGGACGTAGCGCGTCGCCCCCAACACCAGTTTGCGCAAGGCGGCGGGCTTCATCGGCGCCCCGCTGAACAGGGTGTGCAGTGCGCGGTCGAGCGAGGGGCTGGAGATCGCCAGCGCCTCGCGGACCCGCTCGTCGGCGGTGAGAGCGCTGAGGTAGCGCTCGACCTGCGCTCTGTCCCGCGGATCGAATTCCACGTCCGCCGCGACGGTCTTCTCGACCATGGTGTGCGGCAGCGACGGCATGCGGAGCATGCCGACTTCCAGGGCGCGGAAGGAAACGTTGTCGCCGGACGAAGACACGGCCATTCTTCCCCTCTGGAGGAGGTGGCGCAGGGCCGGTCCGAGGCTCACAGGCTTCGGACCGGCCCCGCGCCCTTGGTGGATCAGGAGCAGCCCACGAGCACCGTGCAGAGGCATGAGCTGGTCACGGGGCCATTGGGGATCGAGACGCTCTTCGCCGCGGTCGCCCCCTTGCTGTCCTCCAGGTCACGCAGGCTGGAACGGATGTCCAGGTCGAAGTCCGCGTTCGCGGAATCCATGGCGGCCTGGCCTTCGATACGCGTCGTCATAGCGACTCCTTTCGGGTTGAGGGGTATTGAGCCGTGCCCGAGGAGCGATTCAACATCTTTCCTCGGAATGCAACACGGCCGTGTCAGTCTGTGGTGGCATCTGAGGGATAGTCCAACTCCGAACGCCCTATCTAGGGACAACACCAGTGATATTGGTCGTGATCATGTCGTCCTCTCCCGGAGTGATGGCGTCCTGCGGGTTGGCGTTCCGTGGTGCGGCGGGGAATGTCCGCGCGGGGCGCCGCAAGAACGAGAAGAGCGCGGCCACCATCAGGGCCTGGACCAGGTTGGCCCCCGCCACTTCGCGCGAGCGCGGGATCCGCAGAGGCATCAGCGGGGTGCGGGCGGTGGCCTGGCGGACCAGCCAACAGGGCGATCAGGAGGATCGAGCCGCGGTACCGGTCAGGAACACGCGCTTGCGCCCGACGAGATCGCCGATGCGGCCCGCGAGCAGCAGCAGACGGCGGCCGGGCGGCGGGGCCACGCGGCGGGCCGCGCGGCAATCCTCGTCCTACTTCTCGCGCTGCCGCGCCCGCCGGGCCGGGCGGGGGCTCTCGGCGGGCGTGGCCAGATGTCCCTCGGACAGCCGGGTCAACGCCCGTAGCAGGGCGGCGCGTGGGGTTTCGGGGAGCGTCGCGAGCGCCTCCCGGTGGACGCGGTCCACGATCTCCTGGCTCCGCCCGGCGACCCGGGCGCCCTCCTCGGTGACCGCGATGATCCGGGCCCGGCGATCGCGGGTCGAGGCGGGCCGCTTCGCGAGGCCCGCCTTCTCCAGGGCGTCCACCGTCACCACCATCGTGGTCTTGTCCATGTCGCCGATCTCGGCGAGCTGCGCCTGGGTGCGCTCCTCCTCCAGGGCGTGGACCAGTACGCGGTGCATCCGTGCCGTCAGCCCGATCTCGGCGAGCGCGGCGGACATCTGGGTGCGGAGGACGTGACTGGTGTGGTCGAGGAGGAACGACAGGTCGGGTTCGGTCTGGGTGGGCGCCATGGCAGTCACGTGGCTCAGGGTGAACAATGCGATCCGTACTGGATGATCCGGAACAGTCCAGACGGGGGCGGGGGTTGGAGGTCAGCCGTTGCGGTAGAGGGTGGTGAGCAGCTCGACCGCGGTCTGGGTGGCGGGGTGCGGGTCGTCCCGCCACCAGGCGAGGCGTACCGCGATCGGCTCGGCGTCGCGGACCGGCCGGTAGGCGATCCCGGGCCTCGGGTACTGATTGGCGGTGGACTCCGCCGTCATGCCGACGCAGCGGCCCGCGGAGATCACCGTGAGCCAGTCCTCCACGTCATGGGTCTCCTCCGTGGCCGGCCGGGAGTCGGGCGGCCACAGCTCCGCGGTGGTGGTGCCGGTCCGCCGGTCGACGAGCAGGGTGCGGCCGCTGAGGTCGGCCAGCCGCACCGAGCGGCGCCTGGCGAGCGGGTCGTCGGCGGCCACGGCACACAACCGCCGCTCCAGCCCGACGATGGCGGAGTCGAAGCGGCGCTCGTCGAGCGGTCTGCGCACCACGGCCAGGTCGCAGGCGCCCTCCGCCAGCCCCGCGGTGGCGGAATGGACGCGGACCAGGTGCAGCTCCGTCTCGGGGTGCGCCTGCGCCCAGCGGCGCTGGAAGGCCGGGGTGTGGCGGCCCAGGGCGGACCAGGCGTAGCCGATCCGCAGACGGGCGTGGCCCGATACGGCCTCCCTGATCAGTCCGTCCACCTCGGCCAGCACCCGCCGGGCGTGTGCCACCACGCGCAGCCCGGTGCCCGTCGGGGTGACCTCACGGGAGGTCCGTCGCAACAGCCGTGTGCCCAGGGCGCGTTCCAGCGTGGCCAGGGTCCGGGACGCGGCCGCCTGTGAGACACCGAGCGCGATGGCGGCGTCGGTGAAGGTGCCCTCGTCGACGATCGCCACGAGGCAGCGCAGTTGCCGCAGCTCCACATCCATACCTCTAGCGTATAGATGGAGCACTGAGCGCATTTTGCGCATGCGCGGACCGGGCGCACGATCGACGCATGCCACCTGCCTCCGCGTCACGCACCCCGTCCGCGCGCGCGACGGAAACCGCCCACCGGACCGCACCGAGCTCCGCCGACTCCGGCCCGGGGCCGGACCCGGACCTGGGCCTGGGCCTGGGGCAGGGCCAGGCCCCTGACCTCGCTCGGCGGCCGACCGGGCGGCGGTTCGCCGGTGTGGCGACGATGGTCGGCAGCGGGCTGTCCAACCAGACCGGCGCCGCGATCGGATCCCATGCCTTCCCCGTCATCGGCCCGGTCGGGGTCGTCGCGGTCCGCCAGTACGTGGCCGCGATCGTCCTGCTGGCCGTCGGCAGGCCCCGGCCGCGGAGCTTCACCTGGTGGCAGTGGCGGCCGGTGATAGGGCTCGCCGTGGTGTTCGGCACCATGAACCTGTCCCTGTACAGCGCCATCGACCGCATCGGCCTCGGACTGGCGGTGACCCTGGAGTTCCTCGGCCCGCTGTGCATCGCGCTGGCCGGCTCACGGCGCCGGGTGGACGCCTGCTGTGCGCTGGTCGCGGCGGCCGCCGTGGTGACCCTCATGCGCCCGCGGCCCTCGGCCGACTACCTGGGCATGGGGCTGGGGTTGCTGGCCGCCGTGTGCTGGGCGTCGTACATCCTGCTCAACCGCACCGTGGGGCGCCGGGTCCCCGGCGCCCAGGGGTCGGCCGCGGCCGCGGGGATCTCCGCCCTGATGTTCCTGCCGGTCGGGATCGCCGTCGCCGTCCGGCAGCCGCCGACGGTGAGCGCCGCGGCGTACGCCATCACCGCGGGCGTCCTCTCCTCGGCCGTGCCGTACCTCGCGGACCTGTTCACCCTGCGCCGCGTGCCCGCCCAGGCATTCGGGCTCTTCATGAGCGTCAACCCCGTCCTGGCCGCACTGGTCGGCTGGATCGGTCTGGGGCAGCGCCTGGGGTGGACGGAGTGGACCAGCGTGGGCGCCATCGTCGCGGCCAACGCGCTGAGCATCCTCACCCGGAGGGGGTGACGGACCGGCGGGGCCCGGCGCCTCGGAGAGCCTGGGCTTGGACCTGGACCTGGACCTGGGCTTGGCCCTGGACCTGGCTTGGACCTGGACCTGGGCCTGGGCTTCGGCTTAGACCTGGGCCTGGGCTTGGGCCTCGGCTTGAACCTGGACGTGGACCGGGGC
>NZ_JAEEAP010000207.1 GCF_016103465.1 Streptomyces sabulosicollis | reverse complement strand
GGGGGTGGGAGGGCGGCTCGGTGGCGGCTGCGCTTGCCTGGCGGGTCCGCGCGGCTTGCACCCACTGCGTTTCGGCGTGCTCGGCCGCGTCGAGCAGCCTGACCACAGCGCGCGGCAGCCACCACGTCCGCTGCGCCCCGTCGCGGGTCTGCTCCACGAGCATCTGTCGCCAGTCGATCCCCGCCAGGTGGTACAGCCGGCCGACTTCACCTCGTGCTGCCCGCCCGGGGCCGCCCAGCTTCTGCAGTTCCCCCGTGATGCGCCGGCGCCAACGCAGCGGCGTTCCCTCGTCGCACTCCTGCCCCGGCGCCCCACGAAAAGGACCGATGCGGACCAGGTCCTGCCGATCCATCCCCACCGCGTTCAGTTCCGCGGCCGCCCGGCGCACCGCAGCCTCCGGAACACTCCACTGACCGCCGCTCGCCCTCACCGTCGCCACCACATGGCTGCCGAGCAGGACGTACCCTACCCGGGCATGGGCAGGAGAGCAGGTAAATGCTCCAGAAGCCGTCGGCACAGCACCGTCGGCCGTCACATCGACCCACAGAGCGTCCGCGGCACCCAGGGTGATCAGGCCGTCCGTGCAACCGGGCATGACACGCTCCGACATACCGACAGGCTAACGGCTTGCGACGCGGCAACGGGTTGCAAGCGCCTCGGTCAGCCGCGCCGCCGCCCACGCCGCATCCGCTGCCCGCAACTGCTTGTGCCTGAGCATCTGGTTCGTCAGTTCCGTGCCCGCAGCCTCAAACCGGCCTGAACTACCACAACTTCCGCTTGCCCCTCTCGGACTGTCCCTCCTCGACGTCAGCAAGAACGGCGTTCAGGGCCTCGGCCATCGCGTTGTCATAGCTGTCCGCGACGGCGCCGGCCGAGGCTGCGGCACCGATCTCGGCGAGCCGGTCGGTGTAGCGGATGGAGACGTATTGCAAGCGGCGGTCGCTGTGATGGATGAGACCGGAGCCTTCTTGATCCGCCTCCGCCATAGCGCCATCTCCAGGGCGGCGTCCCGCAGCCGATGGGTCCCATCGAGGCCGGCCACGGCCAGGGTACGGCCGTCGTGGGCGTAGCCCAGCGCGGTCACCGGCGCCGCGGCGTCCTGCCGGGCGCCGGTGATCAGCCCGGACACGGTGCCCAGGCGCTTGCTCGGATCGCCGTCGAGCAGCGTCACCCTGCCGGAATGGTCACCCGCCGCCAGATACCGGCCGTCGGGGCTGAAGGCCATCGCCTCGACGCCCGTCCAGGGCTGACCTCCCAACGCCGCTCCCCGGCGGCCGGGGAACCACCGCTCGGCGCAGCGGCGTGCGGCTGCAGACTGGACGGTGGCCCGGAGGCGCTGCTCGCGCGACTGGGGGAGCCGGAGAGGCGGGAGAGGATCGCGGCGGAGCTGCGGACCAGGATCGGGCGCACGTTCCTGCCCGAGGGCATCATCCTCGCCGCCATGCCGCCGGGCCGGTACTCGCGATGGAACGGCTCCTCCGTCCAGCGGATCGCCACTGCGGTAGGCCGCGACCCGGTCCATGTGTCGCTGGGCATTCTGCGTGCCCATGCGAACGGTGTCCGGATGAGTTTGCCCGGGACGTAGCCGCCTGGCCGCCTTCGACATCACTGTCGCGCGGCCGCCTTGCGAAGCACCATGCCGGGGCGGTTCGCGGTGAAGGCACCATCGCACAGTACGGGGCGGCCGTTGACGAGGACGTGGCGGGTGCCCTCGGCGTAGGAGAGCGGTGCGTCGTAGGTGGCGGTGTCGCTGACCGTCTTGGGATCGAAGACGGTGAGGTCGGCGACCATGCCTTCGCTCACGGTGCCCCGGTCGGTGAGGCCCAGGCGGGCTGCTGGCAGTGCGCTCATCTTGCGGACGGCGTCTTGGAGGGTGAGGATCTGGCGGTCGCGGGTGTACCGGGCGAGGACCCGGGCGAACGTGCCGAAGTGACGGGGGTGGGGGTGGCCGTCGGTGGCCGTGTCCAGTTCCCAGCCGTCGCTGACGACCGCGCTCAGGGGATGGCGCAGCACCGTGTCCACATCCGCTTCGGACATGGCGTGGTTGACGATCCAGACCTGAGCCCGGTGGGCACGCAGAACGTCGAGGGATGCCTCGGCTGGGTCGCGGCCGGTGGCGACGGCGATGTCCTGGACCGTGCCTCCCACCCATGAGGAGTAGCGGCCCGGTGGCATCGCTGCGATGACGGTGCCTTCGGGCAGGAAGGTGTGTCCGGTCTTCGCCCGGAGTTCCGCGGCGATCGCCTCGCGGGTCTTCGGATTGTCCAGTCGGGCGAGGAGCGCGTCGAGGCCGCCGTCCAGCGCCCAGCCGGGAAGGCGGGAGGTGAGTCGCGTAGAGGATGCGGCGTAGGGGTAGACGTCGCACGCCACGTCCAGTCCTTCCGCGGCGGCGGACTCGATGAGGGCCAGCGCCTCGTGCACCTTGCCGTGGTTGGCGGGACCCATCGCCTTGAGGTGCGAGACCTGGAGGCGCACGCCGCTGCGCCGGGCGGTGTCCAGGGCTTCGGTCACGGCTTCGACAAGATGGTCGCCCTCGTCGCGGATATGGGTGCTGTAGAGCAGCCCGGCCCGCCGGGCCTCGGTGGCCAGGGTCACGACCTCGTCCGTACCGGCGAACGATCCGGGGGCATAGATGAGCCCGGTGGACAGGCCGAACACTCCCTGTTCGGCGGCTCGGGCGAGGAGTTCACACATGCGGGCGGTCTCGTCGGCCGTCGCGGGGCGCAGTTCTGTGCCGACCGCGGCGATGCGGAGGGCCGAGTGGCCGACGAGGGCGGCGAGATTGACGCACGGTTCGGCTTGCTCCACTGCGTGGGCGAAGCCGTGGAAGTCTTCCCAGGGCATCTCGGCGCTGCTGCTGCCGCCGCGGGCGAGCGTGGTGTCCAGCGCGTGGCGCCGTTCCGGGGTGATGGGGAAGGGGGAACTGCCGCAGTTGCCCGTGACGATGGTGGTGACGCCTTGTCTGATGCACGCTTCGGCGCTGGGCGCGTCGCGCACGGTGAAGTCGGCGTGCGAGTGCAGGTCGATGAAGCCGGGCGCGAGGACGTGGCCGGTGCAGTCGAGCACCTCCCGCGCGGTGGCGTTGGGCGCGGCCCGGCCGAGGAGGACGATCCGGTCGCCGCGAATGCCGACATCGGCCCGCCGGGCGGGGCCGCCGGTGCCGTCGATGACGGTGCCGCCGACGGCGAGTACATCGAATTCGTACAACTTGCTTCCTTAGCGGTGGAATGCGGTGCGGGTACCTGGGAGCCCAGCCGGTCAGAGGAGCAGGGCGAGGATGAGGGCGTACATGGCCGCGGCCGGGACGAGGAGCGTCCAGCCCACCGTGAGCAGCGTCCTCAGCCGGGTGCCTTCGGCGAAGCCGAGAGCGGCCATCATGTTCGCGTTGGGGTAGGGGCCGTAGGTGTCGGCCTTCGATCCCCACAGGTAGGTCACCGCCCAGGCGGCGGGCGTGAGGCCGATGCTGGTGCCGAGCGGTCCGAAGACCTTGTTGAGCAACACCACGTGCGCGGCAGTGGCCCCCGGGACGCCGAGCCAGCCGAGGAGCGCCACGGCGATCGCGAAGGGCAGCGGGGCGAGGCCGTGCAGCTGGGGGCCGAAGCGGTCCAGGAGAACGTCGTAGGGCTGGAGTTCGTTGACCGCCAGGAAGAACGCGGCGAGCATCCAGAACAGCAGGAACGTCTCGACCATGCGTGCCGCGCCCCGGCAGAACGCGTCGATGGTGTCCTTGACGGAGAGTCCACCCGCGGCGGCGGTGAGCGCGGCCATGGTGGGCAGGGCCAGCAGCGGGAACGCGGTCCCGGACTTGCTGGCGGTGGCATACCCGACGGAGACCCCGAGCGCCACCGCGAACGCCCAGGTGGCGCGCACACCACGGGCTCCGGACGGCTCGTCGCCCGCGCGCGTGTCGATGTCCTCGTAGAAGTCGTCGCCGGCGGCCGCGGAGCGGCGCTGGACGCGTGGGACGACGACGAGCGAGAGGGCCAGGGACAGGACGGCGAGCGGGCCCGCGCCGACGAGTACGTAACGGCCGTAGTCCAGGCCGGAGGCGTCGAGGATGGCGATGTTGGATCCGGCGAAGGGGGCGAGGGCCAGCCCCGCGCAGCCGCCGAGGAACATGACGGTCGCGGTCGTGGAGCGGGTGAGACCCGCGCGGGCCATCACGGGGACGACGATCGGGGCCGCGATGGCCAGCGCTCCGGCGAGGGTGCCCAGGGCGAATGTGAGGACCAGACAGGACATCATCACGCCGATGTGAATGGCGAGTTGACTCTCCTGGCGGGCCATGCGCAGGATCCCGTGGACCAGGATGCCGGCCGCGCCGGTCTGCCGCAGCACCTCGCCCAGACCGGCGCCGAGCAGGCAGATGAGCCCGATGAGGGTGACGGTATCGCCGAGCGAGGTGCCGAGGAGAGTGCCGACGTCAGTGGGTGAACGGTGGACGAGGAGGATCGCGGCCAGCAGGGAGACCACGGTGGCCAGCAGAAGGTTCATGCCGCACAGCGAGAGCACCGCGTACATGCCGATCGGGAGCAGGCCCCAGATCGTCGGCGCGTGGATGACGAAGCCGAGTATCAGCGCGGCGATCAGTCCCGCGACGGCGATGGCGTAGGGCGCGGCGGCTTTGGCCGCGGGCGGACGGCGGACGGCCGTCGCGGGCTCTTCGGTCAGTGCCACGTCAGTCTCCTGTCGGTACGAGCCGCGCGTGGGCCGCGTCGCTGTCCGCCTCGCCGAAGTGGCTGAAGAGGAGCGCGTCCGCCTGGTCGACGCCGCTTTCGGCCAGGATCTCGGCGAGGGTCTGCTCCCGTCGGAGCGTGGCGAACCGCAGGTCCGGTCCGTGTGTGGTGAAGCCGTGCACGGCGGGCCGCGCGAGGCTGTTGTACGACCAGGGGGTGGAGAAGTAGTAGCCGCCGGTGTCCAGCAGCACCACGATGTCGCCGGGTGCCAACTCGGGCAACCTGCGTTCGCGGGCGACGAGGTCGCCGGCGAAGCAGCACGGGCCCGCGACGTCCTGAACGCGCTCGGGAGCGTGCTTGGGCCGGCCGTCGCGGTCGTACACGGCGATCCGCAGCGGCCACGCATCCGGCATGAAGACGGTGCGGGTGGCGATGTGCGCGCCCGCGTGCGTCAGTGCGATACGGCGGCCACCGGTGTCCTTGGTGTACTCCACGACCGCGGCCGTGAAGCCGTTCTTGGCGACCAGAGAACGGCCGAACTCGGTGACCAGGTCGTAGCGTCCGGTGAGGAGTCCGGGAACCGCGGCGCGCAGCTGCCGGACATAGGTCTCGTACGTCGGGCGGATCTCGTCGTCGTCGAAGTTGACCGGCAGACCGCCGCCGATGTCCAGACTGGTCACCTGCTGCCGTCCCGCCGCCGCGTTGATCTCCTCGGCGAGTTCGAACGTGGCGCGTACCCCTTCGCCGATCAGGTCCAGGGAGCATCCCTGCGAACCGACGTGTACGTGCAGCCGGGTCAGCCAGGGCCGCTCGGCAAACGTGTTGAGGACGCGCTGCCGTGCCCCGGGATCCCGCAGTGGCACGCCGAACTTCGAACTGGGCGAGGCGGTGCTCATTGCGTCGATGGCGCCGGCGCCGACCTGCGGGTTGATCCTCAGCCCGAGCACCGAACTGCTCTCGTGCACCGCGAGCAGTTCACCGATGCGGTCCACCTCGGCGAAGTTGTCGGCGTTCACCGCCACTCCCAGGGCGAGCGCGTGGGCCAATTCTGCGGGGGTCTTCGCCGGTGAGTCCAGCACGATGCGTACCGGCGGGAAGCCGGCAGCGACGGCCTGGGCCAGCTCGCCGGGGCTGGCGACCTCGCACCCCATGCCGGACCGGGCGAGCAGCCGCAGCACGGGGACCAGTGACGCGGCCTTGGCCGCGAACGTGTGCAGTACCGGCGCGTCGCCGAAGGCCCGGTGCAGATCGCGCACGGACTCCTGGATCCCGTCCGCGTCGACGAACCCTGACACCACCTGGGCCGGGCCGACCAGACCGGACCGCACCGCCTCGCGTACGACCCGGTCGCGCCGCTGCCGGCCGGGGCCGCCGCCCTGGTCGGCTCTGGCCATACTCACGATCTGTGACCTCCTCGATGACACCAAGCGTGTACGGGCCACCAGAATCGGCGGACCGCGCGCAGCGACCGCCGATACGCAGCATTCCGTCACGACAGCCGGGTGAATCGGCACTGTCCCCCACACGCACACCGTGATAAGCAGAGGCATGGCGCACGAATCCGTCGACGAGAAGGATCTGGAGCTGATCAACGCGCTCCAGCTCACTCCTCGCGCCTCCTGGGCCCAGTTGGGCCGGGCCCTCGCGCTCGACCCCGTGACAGTGGCGCGTCGTTGGCAGCGGCTGACCGAAGCCGGGCTGGCGTGGGTCACCTGTGTGGTCGGCCCCTCCCTGCACGGCGAGTTCTGCATGGCGTACATCGAGATCGAGTGTGTGCCCGACCGGTTGGACGACACGGCCACCGCGTTGAGTGCCCAGCCTCAGGTGCGCTACGTCCACCACCTCACAGGCTTGTACGGGCTGCTGGCCGTGGCGGCGTTGCGCACACCCGCGGAGGTGTCGGGCTACCTGAGCGGTTTGGTCGGGCGGCTGCCCGGTGTCCGGGCGTACCGGGCCGAGATGCGGACCGTGGGCTACAGCGAGCCGAGCCGGTGGCGGCTGCGCAGCCTTGAACGGTCGCAGCAACGCGCGCTGCAAGCGGGCCGCGCACCGTCCGCGACGGTGGGCGGTGCTCGGGTGGATGCCGTGGACCGGGAGCTGTACCGCCTGCTGCACGAGGACGGCCGTATGTCCTACGCCGAGCTCACCGAACGCGCCGGGATCAGCGAGCCCACGGCGCGCCGCCGGGTGAAGCGCCTGCTGGCCCACCGGTTGCTCCGGCTGCGTTGTGAGATGGCACAGTCCCTGTCGGGCTGGCCGGACTCGGCCGTCCTGTGGGCGAGCGTGGCACCGCAGCACCTGGAGGCCACGGCGCGCTCGCTCACCGCCCTCCCTGACGTACGCCTGTGCTGTGCCCTCACGGGAGAGCGGAACCTCCTGCTGATGGTCTGGCTACGGTCGCTCGGAGATCTGCCGCGACTGGAGGCGACGATCACTGAGCGCTCTCGTCACCTCACCATCGTGGATCGGGCCGCCTGCCTGCACACCGTGAAACAGATGGGCCGGCTGCTCGACAGCGAGGGGCGCAGTATCGGGCATGTGCCACCCGATGTGGAGGTGTTCCCGAACATCTGAGGCGATCATCCGGCAGTGGGCGGAATCCCGGTACCGGGCTGGCGCCTGTGATACACCGGGAATCAGCAATAGCCCGGGGCGCGCGTGCGGGGCGGCCGGGTCCCGGCACCCCGCACCACCTCCCCCGTTGATTACTGACCAGTAGACTGCTTGTCCGCTGAGTGATATCTTTGCCCGCGTGGCGCATGATGGTGGTCTGGCTCTCGTCCGTAAGTCCGTTGAGGTCCTCGACCTGCTCGCGGCGCGAGGCGAGGCGACGGCCGCGCAGCTCGCGGAGGAGCTGGGCGAGCCCCGCAGCTCGGTCTACCGGCTGCTGTCAAGCCTCCAGGGCCTGGACATGGTGGAGGGTGGCAGCCGACGCGGCACCTTCCGTCTGGGGTTCCATCTGCTCAGCCTCGGCACCGCGGTGGTGGAGCGGTTCGACGAGCGGCGGTTCGCGCAGCCGGTGATGGAGCGGCTCCACGACGAGACCGGCGAGACCGTGTATCTGTGCGTCCGGCGCGGCCGTGAGGCGGTGTGCATCGAGCGGCTGGACGGCCGACGGGTCCAGTCCCTCGCCCTGAAGCTCGGTGGCGCGCTGCCGCTGCACGCCGGGGCGGCCTCCCGTGTCCTGCTGGCCTTCCAGGACCGCTCGACCTGGGCGGACTACCTCGAACAGGGGCCCTTGGAGCAGTTCACCCCATCCACCCCGGTCACGGCGGACACGCTGGTGCCGGTGCTGGAGGAGACCCTCGACACCGGAATCTCGGTCAGCGACCAGGACGTGACCATCGGCGTGGCCGCGCTCGGCGTGCCGATCCTGGACTACCGGGGGCAGGTACGGGCCGCACTGTCCATCAGCGGGGTCCGGGAGGCGATCCTCGGCGCGGAAGTGGCCGATCTGCGTGAGCGGTTGGTCGAGGCCGGCCAGGAGATTTCGCGGGCGCTGGGCTGGCAGGCCGTCACCGGCACCGTCGCCGACTTCGGCTGACGGAAGAGACCGAGGGCCCAAGACACAGCCGCCCGCCCCGGAGAAGTACCGGGCCGGGCGGCTGGTGCCTAGCCGTATTGACCTGGCGCGTTGTTCACACGGGTGATCGGTGGTTGGCCTCCGCGTGCGGTGTGGCAGCGGTGATGGCTGTAGTGGTGCAGGAAGTTGTTCAGTGCGGTGGTGCGTTCGTTGTTGCTGGTGCAGGGCCGGGCGTAGGCCCATTCGTCGAGCAAGGTGCGGTGGGAGCGTTCGACTTCGCCATCGGTCTGCGGCCGGTGGGCGCGGGGGCGTTTGCCGACCGCGCCGAGGTCGTCCAAAACCTGTTGCACCTAGCGGCTCGCGGAATGCAGCGCTTCGCGCGCTTCTGCCTCGACTCCGGGTGCGTCCAGCCGGTAGTGCCGGTACAGATGCGTGGGCGGGCCGATGAGGCTGTACTGGTCGCGGATCCCGTGGCGGTGCAGCCGGACCGGCACGCCGTGCTCGCTGATCAGCTCGGCCACCGCGCCGCCGAGCCCGCCGAGCACATTGTGTTCCTCCACCGTCATCAGCAGCCGGGAGCCTCGCGCGGCCTTGAGCACCGCCTCCTCGTCGAGCGGTTTGACGGTGTGCATGTCGAGCACCCCCACGCTGTACCCGTCCGCGGTGAGCGCCGCCGCGGCCTGAAGGGCGGGGTGGACCATGGAGCCGGTGGCGATGAGGGTGAGGTCGCTTCCGGTGGCGTGCTCGATGGCCTTTCCGATCTCCAGGGTGGTGCCGGCCGGGTAGACGTCCGGGTCCCGGCCACGGCCGATGCGGAAGTAGACCGGGGCCGGATGGTCCACCGAGGCGCGCAGCGCCGCGGCCAGGGCCGCGGTGTCGGCCGGTGCGATCACGGTGAGTCCCGCGATGCTGCGGGTGATGGCCAGGTCCTCGGTGGCGTGGTGGGAGGTCCCGTAGAAGCCCAGGGTGATGCCGGCGTGGTGGCCGATCAGCCGGACGGGCTGGCGGGTGTAGGCCACGTCGGTGCGGATCTGCTCGCAGGCCAGCAGCGCCATGAAGGACGCGAAGGTGGCCACGTAGGGCCGCAGGCCGGTGGTGGCCAGGCCCGCCGCGGTGGACACCATGTGCTGTTCGGAGATCCCGAACTGGAGGTACTTGTCCGGATGGCGGTCCTGGAAGCGCACCAGTCCGTTGGAGTACTTCAGGTCGGCGGTGCCGACGACCACGGGATGGCCCTCGTCGGCCAGGTCGGCGAGGGTGTCTCCGAGGGCCTGAAGGCCCGGGGCCTGTTCCAGCAGGCTCAGCAGATGCCAGGATTCCGGCTGCAGACCGGGTGCGACGCTCACCGTGCCCCCCGCAGTTCCGCCAAGGCGTTGGCCTCGTCCCGCTCGGCCAGCCAGCCCAGATGCCATCCGAACTCGGACTCCATGTAGGAAATCCCCTTTCCCTTGACGGTGTTGGCAACGACCACGGCCGGGCGGTCGCGGTCGGTGTCCTCGGCCAGCGAGCGCAGCAGGGGCAGCAGGGCCGGGACGTCGTGTCCGTCGACCTCGTGGGTCTGCCATCCGAAGGCCCGCCACTTCTCCAGCAGCGGCTCGATCCCGGTCACGCCGTCGATGCGGCCGTCGAGCGAGTGGTCGTTGCGGTCGACGATGGCCACCAGCCGCCCCAGCCGGTGGTGTGCGGCGCCCAGGGCCGCCTCCCAGACCTGCCCCTCGTGCAGCTCTCCGTCGCCGAGCAGGACGAAGGTGGTGTACGAGCGCCCCTGGAGGCGGCCACCCAACGCCATGCCGGTCCCGGCCGACAGAGCGTGGCCGAGCGAGCCGGAGCTGAAGTCGATCCCGGGGATACGGGTCATGTCCGGGTGGTCGCCGAAGGCGTTCCCCAGACGGGTGTACTCATCCAGCTCGGCCGCGTCGAAGAAGCCCCAGTCGGCCAGCAGCGGATACAGCGTGGCCGCCGCATGGCCCTTGCCGAAGAGGAAGCGATCGCGGTCGGGCCAGTCCGGTTCCCCGCGCCGCAGCCGCATCACCCCGTAGTAGAGGGTGGCCAGGATCTCGGCGCAGGAGAAACCGGACGCATAGTGGCCGGTCTTGGCGATCGAGATCAGCCGCACCGTCTCCAGACGGGCGAACAACGCCCGCTCCTCGATGCGCTCGATCAGTTCACTGTCCGCCGGCGCGACCGGCGTCTGTGCAGTCATTCGGTGCCTCTCCCAGTCGGTGAGCCCTATTGGCGAACCCAGTCGGCGAGCCCGATCGGCGGGCCCGGTCGATGGCACAGCCGGGCCCGGACCGCGCCACCATCGACTCATCGAAGTTACCACTGACCGGACAGGTGGTCCAGTGAGTGAGAATATTTGCCCCAACGCCCGTCGCCAGGTCAGGAACGGTCCAGGGGTCAGTTCGCCATCGGGCCCTTCCCCCGTATCGGCCTAGGAGGCCCGCCGAGCGGAATCCGCTCCGGCGGCCGACGGCGGCACCGCCACCGTCGTGTCCTGGCTCCGTTTCCGTGCATGGGATTGAGCGCCGCACAACCGCCTCTTCCCAGGCCACGGAGAATGACGACCGGCAATTCCCGCCCGGTCGGCCGAGACAAGCGGCAGGGAATGCGGAATTCACCCCCCACATACACATACCCAGGAGGTGAATTTCGCGAGTCGGCAATACCGCTTGGTGCCGCGCCGAGCGCACGGCTTATCTACGCAGCCGCTCAGCGGCCACGGGCGGTCCCGGCTTCGAAGGAGGCGAACATGTCGAGCAGAGGCCGCGGCGCGCACTCGTTGAAGATGATTTCCTGGCCTTGGGCGGACTGGAGTGCGGTGTCTTCGCCTCGCGGGAAGAGAAGGGCCTCGTAGGAGGCGAGGGCGGCCTCGGTGTCGCCGAGGTGTTCGGCCAGGCACCGTCCGAGGTCCGCGCCGTCGATCATGGCGAGGTTGGCGCCCTCACCGGCGAACGGGGACATCAGATGCGCCGCGTCACCCAGCAGTGTCACGCCCGGTGTGCGCGGCCAGCGGTGGCCGATGGGCAGGGCATGGATCTTGCGGGGGACCAACGGGCCGTCCGCGTCGGTGATCAACTGCCGCAGCTCGGGCGCCCAGTCGGCGAACTGCTCCAGCACCGCCGCCTTGGCCAGGCCCGGGTCGGTGAAGTCGATAGTGGACAGCCAGTCCTCCGCGACGCGCACCGCGGTGTAGAGGTGCAGACTGCCGTCGGTTTCACGGTGGCCGAGGAAGCCCTTGTTGTCGCCCAGGGCGAAGGACATACCGCCGCCGAGCAGGTGCGCGGCCTCGGGGTGGCGGCCTTCGGCGTCCAGGAGGTCGAATTCGACGAAGGAGACTCCGGTGTATGCGGGTGTCGCCCCGGAGACCAGGGGCCGGACACGGGACCAGGCGCCGTCGGCGCCGATGAGCAGATCCGTGCTGAAGGCAGTGCCGTCGGCGAGCGTGACCTCATGCCGTCCGTCGCCCAGTGGGCGGGCCGAGGTGACCTTGGCGCCCCAGTGCACGGTGTCCTCCGGGAGGGAGCCGAGCAGCAGGTCCCGCAGGTCACCGCGATCGATCTCGGGACGGCCTCCGCTGCCGTCGTCGGCCTCGTCGAGCAGGACCTGGGCGTGCCTGTCGAGGATGCGCATGGCTTGGCCGCCCCTGTGCACCTTGGCAAGGAACTGGTCGTGCAACTCGCATACGCGAAGAGCTGTTTGACCGGTCTCCTCGTGGAGGTCGAGCATGCCGCCCTGGACGCGGGCCCGCGCGGAGGCTTCGAGCTCGAACACGGCGACCTCGACGCCCCGCAGGTGCAGGACGCGAGCCAGCGTGAGGCCGCCGAGTCCGGCGCCGATGACGGCGATGGGGTGATGGGTGGTGCTGCTCATGGGGAAACTCGCCTTCGTCAATGGCCCGGGACAGATGGACAGGCCCGCATGCGTCAGAGGCACCACGGTGTCGACGACACCCTCGTAGGTGAGGGCGCGCCCCGGCGGGCCGCTCTCGGCGGCCGCGGGGGGAGTGCACGGAGACGGCCGCACCCCGAGCATAACGAACGCGTTCGTAACGAACAAGTTCGTCACGCCTTTGACGGCGGTCTCGTACTGGGCCACGGCGTATTCGCGGGCCGTGTTCTCGCCGGTGTACGCCGATCCGACGTGCGATCCTCGTGCGTGCCCCGTCACGCACAGGGCAGAGAACGTTCCAGCTCGGAGGAAAGGGCCATCTGATGGGGGTCAGATGAGGATGACGATCTTCCCCCGCACATGCCCGCGCTCGGAGTGGGCGTGCGCCTGCGCGATCTCCTCCAGCCGGTAGGTCTGCTCGATCCGCGGGGTGTAGCGGCCCCGTTCGCCGAGCCCGCCCGCTTCGGCGAGGAATGCGGAGTCGTTGACCGCGTTGGCCATGTGCACGCCCAGTCGCTCCGCGTTCTGGTGGTCGGCGACCGTGACGACCCTGGAGGGGGCGCCGACGATGTCGAGCAGGTCGGCGAGGGAGCCGGAGGCGGCGGCGTCGAGGACGAGATCGACCCCGTTCGGAGCCAGGTCGGTCAGGCGCTGTGCGAGGCCCGCGCCATAGGTAGTAGGAATGGCGCCGAGGGAGGCGAGGAAGGCGTGGTTGCGCTCACTGGCGGTCCCGATCACAGTGGCCCCCTGGGCGAGGGCGATCTCGACCGCGGCCCCGCCGACCCCTCCGGCGGCGCCCTCGACCAGCAGGGTGCGCCCGCTCAGCGGACCCAGGGCCTTCAGCCCGCTGAGCGCGGTCACGGACGCAAGGCCGGCCCCGGCCGCCTGCTCGTCGGTCCAGTTCGCGGGCGCCGGCGCCCAGGCCGAGAGCACGGCCAGCTCCGCCGTCGCGCCCGTGACGCCGCCCAGCCCGAAGACGCGGTCCCCGAGGCGCCCACCGTCGACGCCCTGGCCGATCCGGTCCACCACGCCGACGGCGTCGCGGCCAGGGATCGCGGGCAGGTCCACTGGGAGCACCTCGCGCACCGCGCCGCTGCGCACCTTCCAGTCGACCGGGTTCACACTGGCCGCGGCGACGCGGATGCGGATCTCGCCGGGGCCGGGAAGCGGGTCCGGGGTCTCCTCGACCGCGAGGGTCTCCGTACCGCCGTACTCGTGGTAACGGGCTGCGCGCACGATGCCCCGCCTTTCATCCGGTTGGCTCGGTATGCCGTGACGTCGGCTACGCTAAAACCTGACGTTGACGTGAGATGCAAGTCGGGCGGTCGGCTCGCGGAGCGGAGGGTCTGTGCGTATTGGTGAGGTGGCCCGGCAGGCCGGAGTGAGCGTCCGGGCCCTGCGCTACTACGAGGAGCAGGACCTGCTGCCCTCCGAGCGAAGCGCCGGGGGGCAGCGCCGGTATTCGGCGTCCGCTGTCGAGCGGGTCAGGCTGATCCAGCAGCTCTTCGCCGCGGGCCTGGCGAGCAGGTCCGTGCGCGAGGTGCTGCCGTGCGTGTACTCCGGCACGGTGGCGCCGGGGCTCCTGAACCACCTGGAGGCCGAGCGCGCGCGGATCAGCGAGCGGATCACCGACTTGCAAGCGGCGCGCGACCGGCTCGACATCGTGATCGCCAACACCCGCAACCCGCCCGCGGAATGCCGCCGCCCCCGGGACTGACGTGGGCACCGGACGCCGGACAGCCGCGCCGTGCCGCATGCACACCACGTCGCCTGGTGTGATCCCGGGCTGACGCCGCCCAACTCACACAAGGAATCACTGAGTCGCCCCGCGGGCCCTGCCCGATGAGGCGTACCGCGCCGTTCCCGAGCCCAACGGCATCGCCCTGACAGACGACCCGTTCCTGAGCGCCCAGCGGGTCGCCGACGACCTACTCGCCCGCTACGACAACGCGCTCACCCAGGTCCGGCGCAACGCCCTGGGCGGCGGCATCCAGCCCTCCCAGCCGGACCGGATCGTCCTGACCTGGCAGCCGGATGGCAGCGTCGCCACAGCCCCGGTCGGCGACCGTGCCGGTGCCATCCTCATGGCCAACGGCTTCACCCAGGACCCGCAGAGTGGCATCTACCGCCTCAGCGGGGACGACACCGGGGCGCGGGCGCGCGCCCTGCGAGCGATCGGCCCGCGGCTCGACGCGCTCGGCATCGGCACCGCCCTCCAGCACCCCGCAGGGCCGAACCGCGCC
>NZ_JAEEAP010000206.1 GCF_016103465.1 Streptomyces sabulosicollis | reverse complement strand
GTCCCCTAACCACTCCCCTATTCCCCCTTGCCCCGGAGCGGCCATGCCGGGGGGGCGGCACCGTCAGCGGGAGCGCTCAGCAGGAGGAGGACGCTCCCGTGGCGCCGATGAGCAGCCACAGACGGCGCGACAGCTCCTGCCGGTTTCCCACGGAGAGCTTGCGGTAGATGCGGGTCAGGTGCTGCTCCACGGTGCTGACGGTGATGTACAGGCTCTTGGCGATCTGCCGGTTGGTCATTCCGGACGCGGCCAGTGTGGCCACGCGCCACTCGGCCTCCGACAGCACGGGCTGCTCAGCGCTCCCGGCCGCCGTGCCGGGGGTGTCGTCCTCGTGATCCCCGGATCCTCCTGGTTCCTCGGGCGGGCGAGATCTCGTGGGGCTCCCACCACCGTCCATGACGAGTTCCCGTCGGCTCTCGTGCTGGGCGCTCATCCCGCACTCGTCCATCAGCCTCTGCGCCTCGTGCCAGGTGCCGCGCGCCTGTTGGGTCTCGCCGGTGCTGAGGTAGTCCTGGCTGAGTTCGGCGAGCGTACGGGCGAGTTCATAACGGTCACCCTGCTCGCGCAGGCACTTGGCGGACTGGTAGAGGAGCAGTCTGCGCTTGTCCGGGTCCTCGGCCATGGCCAGGATCCGCAGGGCCCTGCCCCGGGTGCTCAAAGGGCGATCCGGCGACAGCTTGAGCTCCTCCAGGGCGAGTCTCTTGGCCTCCGCCGGCTCCTGGACACGCAGATACGCCTCGGCGGCGTCGATGCGCCAGGGCGCCAGGTCGCCGAAGTCCACGGGCCACTGGTCGATCATCATCCCGCTCACCATGAAGTCGTTCAGCGCGGCGTACGGGCGGTTGGTGGCCAGGCAGTACTGCCCCCGGGCCCGGAGGTACTCCAATCCCACGACGCTGTCGAACATTTCCTTCGGCACCCAGTACCGCAGATACCGCTGGGCCTCGTCGAGTCTGCCGATGCCGGTGTGGGCCGCCACCAGCACGGACAGCGGCAATCCGATGGCGACGCCCCAGCCGCGCGGGGGGATGGACCGCAATGCCGTGCTCGCGAGGTCGATGGCCGAGGTGAAGTCTCCGTGGCGGCATCGGATATAGGCGCGCATGGACAGGGCGACGGCGCACGGCGTCCTCATGTTCAGCTTGTCGGCCGCCGCGAAAAGGGCGCCGCACAGCCGGTCGGCCGCCTCGGATTCTCCCCGCGCGGCCATTGCCCAGACGATCCGGCAGGCGTACGCGTAAGCGAACCAGAAATGGTTTGAGGGGGACAGCAGATGCATGGTGTCGGGGGAGAATTCCGCCACCTGGCGTGGATCCTGAAGATGCCCGATCTCCATTCCCAGTTCGTCCACGGAGAGCTGGAGACCATGTTCCAGATTGGCCGCCCACAAACCGTCGACTTCCTCGTCCGGAACATCCTGGCCAGGGAAGTCATGGATCAGCATCGGTTTGAGGAAGGCAACCCACTGCCGGGTCACCCGCAGCGCGGCCATACTGGCCGCGGTATCGGTGCCGCAGCCGCCCGATGACCATGTGAAGATCTCCTCCGCATCGCCGTACCGGCCGAACCACAGCACCATGAAGAGCAGGAAGCACTGATACTGCTCCGGTATGTTCGCGGGGGAATCCGTCCGGATCGCGGCCAGCAGGCGGTCGAGTTCGGGTTCGGCGGTCGCCGGATTGCTGGACCATAACGCGCCGACCAGCGCCATGAGAATGTCCAAGTGCTCCCGCCGACCGAGGTCCGCGCGGTCGGCGAGCCGCAGACTGGCGATCGCTTCCTCCGTGCACCCCTCGTCGAGATTCTTCTGGGCCGCCTGCCAAAGCACCGCCACGCCCTTTTGATCCGGTGTCTTGCCGGCGATGACCAGCAGTTCGGCCACCGCCATCGGATCGGCCCCGTCGGCGTACAGAAGTTCGGCCGCTCTCGCGCTGAGGCGGGCCCGGTCCTCCGCGCCCAGCGTCTCCAGGGCGACGGAACGGGCCGAGGGGTGCCGGAAACGCCCGTCCTCCAGCAGCCCCGCGGAGTTGAGGAGGTCCATGGCCCGGGACACGCGCTCCTCGGCGCATCCGAGCAGACCGGCAACCCGACACCGGCTGCCGTACGGGCCCAGGACGGCGAGTGCCTGTGCCACCTGGAGCGGCGTCTGATGGCGCAGCAGGCACCGGCGGTAGGACTCCTGGAATTCCGCTCCGACCGTGACGTCTCCGCCCGTCCCGCTGGGAGCGGCCTTGAGATGGTCCCGCAGCAGGGCCTTGACCAGCCTCGGGTTGCCACCGCTGATGGCGTGGCAGGAGGCGCGGATCCGCTCGGCCAGGGCGGCGTCGCCGTGCCGCTCCAGCAGGCGTCCGACCCCGGATTCCGGGAGGGCGCCGATCTCGATCTTGTACAGGTGGTGGAAGCTGTGTACGCGGGTGCACAGGTGGTGGGTCTGCCCGCTGGTCATCACGACGAGCGTGCGGGTGCCGGACGCATGCCGGGCGATGTGCAGAAGGCACATCAAGGAGGGGTAGTCGGCATGCTCGGCGTCGTCGACCGCGAGGACCAGTTGCCTGCCGCCCGCGATGCGGTGCAGCACATCGGATATCTCCCGGACCAGGCTTCTCAGCACGCCGTGTTCGGTTTCCGCGTACCGTTCCCCGGCGGTCCTCCAGTGCGCCACGACGTCCAGTGCGCCGGTGTCCGCGGAGGATCGGATCAGCTGTTCCACGATATTGAAGGGGATCGCGGCATCGTCCGCGAATCCGGACGCCGTGAGACAGACCGCGCCCGACACGGCCGCCTGCCCCTTCAGTCCGCGTAATAAGGTGGTCTTGCCGACCCCGGGCCCCCCGATTACTTGAAGGAGCCCGCCATTGCCTTCTGCTGCCGTGCCGAGTACGTCGCGGAGCTTGGATTGATAATCTGTCAGTCCCATACTCATCAGTCCTCGCTGTGGGGGTTGCGTTTGAGCGATGAGTTGATCTCCGCAGTCATCCCACTCCGCGGAAACAGATTTTCCTGACGAGACAGATATCCGCTGCGTCGGCGGCGGCGAATTCCCTGATGTGGATCACCTCCGGTGGGAGCCAGTACCGTTGACGTTCATATAAGCAGAGACACAACTGGAGCGATACCTTCCGCCAGTTGTGACCTCAGCCACGGTTTCCTACCCCCGTACGCCCCCGTACGCCCCCGTGTGATCATGCTTGACCGAGTGGGCGGTTTGTCCGCACGCCCCGAAAAGGGCGGGACACCGCCGGCGTCGGCACGCAGGAGAAAAGCGGAGTGCGGCATGCCGACGCGAATACCTCAGCCTATGAACCGGTTGTGAATCCGGCAACGTTCTTTGCTTTTCGCAAAGCTGGTGTTTACCAGCGACCACTCCGGTCGGCCACCGCTCCCCGCCCGCGGCCGCGGACTCCGGACCGGCTTGTGCCCAACCCGTGGCCATCCCCCGGTTGCCTCGAAGTCATGTCACGCACCATTACCGGCAACCTCCTCGCCCCTCAGCAGATATCGTCTGCCCCGACCCGGTCGCGGAGTTACGGGGATTGACCCCTATATGATCACCACGACAGCGAGACCATAAACGGCCTGCACCTCATGATTCCCCTAAACCCTCCGCCTTGATCCGGCCGGGATTTATCTGCCTGCAAAACGGCCGAAACGGATGCACCGGGGGCTGAACGGGGCCGGACCGGCGGCATACGATGCGAAGTCCTGGCTCCTGGCCACATCGAAGATGAGGGAGCGTCAACTGTGACCACGAAGGGCGCCCTGTTCGACTTCTCGGGGACGCTGTTCCGCATCGAGTCCGCCGAGTCCTGGCTCCGCGCCGCGCTGGAGCGGACCGGGACCGCCGTCACGGACGAGGAGGCCGTACGGTACGCGCGGGACCTGGAGGAGGCCGGGGCGCTGCCCGGCGGCGCCCCGCCGCTCGCGGTGCCGCCGCACCTGGAGGACGTGTGGCGGGTACGGGACCGCGGCGCCGCACCGCACCGGGCCGCGTACACCGGCCTGGCCCACCAGGTGCCACTGCCCCGCCCCGAGCTCTACGACGCCCTCTATGACCGGCACAAGGAGCCCGCCGCCTGGCGGCCCTACCCCGACGCCCCCGAGGTGCTGGGCGAGCTGCGCCGGCGCGGTGTGCGGATCGCGGTGGTCAGCAACATCGGCTGGGATCTGCGCCCGGTCTTCCGCGCCCACGGCCTGGACGGGCTGGTGGACGCCTATGCGCTGTCGTACGAGCACGGCGTCCAGAAGCCGGATCCGAGGCTGGGCCAGGCCGCGTGCGACGCGCTGGGCCTGGATCCGGGCGACGCCGTGATGGTGGGCGACGACCGCCGGGCGGACGCGGGAGCGGCGGCCCTGGGCTGCCGGGTCCATCTGGTGGACCATCTCCCGGTGGACCGGCGCCCGGACGCCCTGCGGGCGGTTCTCGGCCTGCTGCCGGACGCCGCCACCGCCTCCTAGCGCCCGGAAGGGGGCTCGGAAGGGGGCCCGGAAGGGGTTCAAAGGCATTCCCATCGGGGCGAACCCACCGGTTCGGGCGATCCCCCCGTGTCGCCCGAACCGGCGGAGACGTGCGGCCGCCCTCAGGGGAACGGCGGACAACCGCACATCGCCTGAGTATATTGGCTGACAGCCAGCCAACGCAGGAGTTACAGCATGGTCCCCCGAAGCCCGTCGGTCAATGAGGAGTTGCGGCGCCGATCCCAGGCCCGTCTGCTGGAGGCGACGGTCGAGCTGATCGGCGAGCACGGCTACGAGGCGACCACCCTCGCCGATATCGCCGACCGGGCCGGGGCGGCCCGCGGTCTGGTGTCGTACTACTTCCCGGGCAAGCGGCAGCTGCTGCAGACGGCCGTGCACCGGCTGATGCACATGGAGCTGGCCCGCGGCCTCGAGCGGGAGCCGCGGCCGGAGGGCGAGGAGGCCGGGCGGGAGCTGCTGGCGCGGGCGATCGACGCGATCCTGGGCCTGGCCCGGGACCGGCCACGGCTGATGCGCACGCACATGGCGGGGATCCTCACGGCCGAGGGCTTCATCCAGTGCCCCGAGCAGCAGCGGCTGGCCGGCCTGCTGCGGGACACCGTGACGCGATACGGCTCCGAGGACCCCGAGGCCGACTACCGGCTGCTGCGCGCCCTGCTGATGGGCGCGGTGGTCGCGGTGCTGCTGCCGGGCGCGCCGATGGCGCCCGAGCGGCTGCGGGCGGAGCTGTTCCACCGCTACGGGCTGGACTGGGAGTTCGGCCTCCCGCCGGGCGAGGAGCCGCCCGACGGGAGCCGGATGAGCACCCTTGGCTAGGGCGCCCGTGCTCAGCGGTAGTCGGGCTGCGTCTGCGTGTTGAGCTCGCGCAGCCGGACCGACTCGGCGCTGTCGGTGCGCCGGTCGTGGATCTTCAGGACGTCGAAGCCCTTGTCGATGTCGTTGGAGTAGATGTAGCCGTTGTAGTAGTACGCGGACCAGGAGCCGCCGGTGATGAGCGTGTCGCCGGAGAGCGGCCCGCGCTCGAAGTAGCCGATCTCCTTGGGCCGGTCGGAGTCGGTGAAGTCCCAGATGGACACGCCGCCCTGGTACCACGCCTGGACCATGATGTCGCGGCCCTTGGCCGGGATCAGCGAGCCGTTGTGGGCCACGCAGTTCTCGGTGTCGGCCTGGTGACGCGGGATCTTGAAGTAGCTCCGGAAGACCAGCTTGCGCTTGTCGCCCTTGCCGACGATGTCGTAGATCCCGTCCGCGCCGCGGTCCTGGCCCACCTCGGTGTTGCAGGTCGCGGCCACACCGCCGCCCAGCTCATCGGTGAACACGACCTTGGTGCCGCGCTCGTTGAAGGTGGCCGAGTGCCAGAAGGCGAAGTTGACGTTGTCCTCGACCCGGTCGATGACCCTCGGCTCGGCGGGGTCGGCGATGTCGAGCAGGATGCCGTCGCCCATGCACGCGCCCGCCGCCAGCTTCAGCTTGGGGAACGTGGTGAGGTCATGGCAGCCGGTGGTCTGGGAGACACCGGGGTTGGTGGGCCCACCGGGGTTCCCGCCGTCCGGGAAGAGCACGGGGAAGTCGATGACCGCGGCCTTCTCGGGCGCCTTGCGGGGCACCTTGATGACGGAGATGCCGTCGTGCGGGGGCTGGCAGTCCGGGAAGGTGGCGCTGGGCGCGTACGAGGAGACGTAGATGTACACGTCCTTGCGCTCCGGCACCAGGGTGTGGGTGTGCGAACCGCAGGAGGTCTCGACGGCGGCGACGTACTCCGGGTTCCGCTTGTCGCTGATGTCGAAGACCTTCATGCCCTCCCACGAGGACTTCTCGGTCGCCGGCTGGGTGGTGCTGTTGCAGGAGTTGTCGCTGCGCGAGGAGTCGGTGGAGAGGAAGAGCAGATCTCCTGAGACCGACACATCGTTCTGCGAACCCGGGCAGAGCACCTGGCTCACGATCTTCGGGCTCTTCGGCCGGCTGATGTCGTAGATGACAAAGCCGTCGTAGTTGCCCGCGAAGGCGTACTTGCCCTGGAAGGCCAGGTCGGAGTTGACGCCCTTGAGGTCCTGCTTGGGGATGTTGGTGAGATGGCTGACGTTGTCGCTGTGGACGATCTGGTCCACGCCCGGGATGTCGCCGTTCTCGATGGCGGCCCTGGCCTCCGACTGCTGACTCTTCGTCACCCGCTCCTTGTGCGGAGCGTCACCGGGGTCGGGCGTCGCGGCCGCCGGGCCCGCGGCCAGCAAGGTGGCCACCAGTCCGAAGGCGGCGGCGGCCGCGCCGAGGTATCTGCGCCGCTGCGGAGGTCTTTCCCACGGCTTCACTGCGTCCTCCCTTTGTCGCCGTCTCCGTTCGGAGTTGAACGGTTGACGGACCGGGGGAAGTATCGCTCTATCCATGTACACCACAACAGGTAGCAACATGTTCGTAAAGAGATTTTCCCAACGCGCCCGGACCGGGAGCGCCGCTGACGTGCTAAGACGGTCTGCGGATCCCAAGCGCCCCAGGAGGCCACGGTGTTGAACCGCCGTACGACGCTCCACACCGCATCCCTCGCGGCCGCCGCGGCGGCGGCCGCCCTGGCACTCGTCCTGACCGGCTGTGACGCGTCGAGCGGTGGCGGGGACGACACGGGGACGGGCAAGGACGGAAAGCCCGCGGTGATCGCGCCGGGCAAGCCCGGCGAGGCGGCGAAGAAGCTGTCGGCCGAGGAGGCGGCGAAGGCGGGGGACGACGACTCCCCCAACACGGCCGACCGCTCCTACGTCCGCATGATGATCGAGCACCACCGGCAGGCCCTGGTGATGACCGGCCTCGCCGCCGACCGCGCCGGGGCGGCGAAGGTCAAGCGGCTCGCGGAGCGCATCGCGTCCGGGCAGAAGCCGGAGATCGAGGCGATGCGCGCCTGGCAGAAGACAACCGGCGGCGAGCCGAAGGGCGGCGGCGGGGACGGCCACGAGGGCCATGACGGGAAGATGCCGGGGATGGCCACCGAGGCCCAGCTGGCGCGGCTGCGCGCCGCCAGGGGCGCGGACTTCGACGCGCTCTTCCTCAAACTGATGATCACCCACCACCGGGGCGCGGTCTCCATGGCCACGGACGTGCTGGCCCAGGGCAACAACGTCCGGGTGGAGGAGATGGCGAACGACGTGATCGCGCAGCAGAGCAGCGAGATCCGGCGGATGCTGCAGATGTCATAGCGGGAGATGCCGTAGCGGAAGATGCTGTAGCGGGAGATGCTGTAGCGGGAAATGTCATTGCGGGGGATGGCGTAGCGGGAGACGGGCGTAGCGGGCGCCGTACGGAGTCCTCGGGGACCGCCGGACCGGCTTTGAGCCGGGCTCGCGGCGCGGTCGCGGACCCGTGGACCGGCGGCCGGGCGGTGTCACCCGGGCCGGTGCCCCGGCGCGTAGTGCCGGACAGGGCGCCCCGCCGGGTGGGATGCTGGAGACATCCTGCGGAAGGGGCTCCTCGTGCTTCGTGTCGCGGTCATCGGTTCCGGGCCGAGCGGGGTGTACGCCGCCCAAGCGCTCGTCCAGCAGCAGGCCGTTCCCGAGGTGTCGGTGCATGTGCTGGACCGGCTGCCCTGTCCGTACGGGCTGGTGCGCTACGGGGTCGCGCCCGACCACGAGAAGATCAAGTCGCTGCAGAACACGCTGCGCACGGTCCTGGAGCATCCCCGGGTCAGCTTCCTCGGCAATGTCCAGATCGGCCCGCCCCCGCTGGTGCCCGAGCGACTGCTGGGGCTCTACCACGCGGTGGTCTACTGCGTGGGCGCGGCGACCGACCGGCGGCTCGGCGTTCCGGGCGAGGAGCTGCCGGGCAGCTTCTCCGCGACCGAGTTCGTCTCCTGGTACAGCGCCCATCCCGACGCGACCGTCGACTCCTTCGTGCTCGGGGCGGGCTCCGCCGTCGTCATCGGGGTGGGCAATGTGGCGGTGGACGTGGCGCGCGTCCTGGCCCGCGGGGCGGAGGAGCTGAGGCCCACCGACGTGCCGCACGCCGCCCTCGGCGCGCTGTCCGAGAGCCGGGTCTCGGACATCCACATGGTCGGCAGGCGCGGGCCGTCGCAGGCGAAGTTCACCACCAAGGAGCTGCGCGAACTGGGCGCGCTGACCGGCGCCGATGTGCTGGTGCGCCCCGAGGAACTGGCGCTGGACCCGGCGTACGCGGACCCGTCGGGGCTGCCGGGGATCAACCGGCGCAATGTCGAGGTGCTGCGCGACTGGGCGCGGCGGGAGCCCACCGGTCGGCCGCGCCGGATCCATCTGCGGTTCTTCCTGCGGCCGGTGGCGCTGCTGGGCGAAGACGCGGTGCGCGCGGTGCGCTTCGAGCGGACCGCGCCGGACGGGCGCGGCGGGGTGGCGGGCACCGGGGTGTTCGAGGAGATCGAGGCGCCGCTGGTGCTGCGGTCGGTGGGCTACCGGGGGGTGCCGCTGCCGGGGCTGCCGTTCGACGAGGAGCGCGGCACGGTCCCGAACGCGGCGGGGCGGGTGCTGCGCGGCGGTGCGCCCTCGCCCGGGGAGTACGTGGCCGGGTGGATCAAGCGCGGGCCGACCGGCGTGATCGGCACCAACCGGCCGTGCGCGAAGGAGACCGTGGCCTCGCTGCTGGCCGACGCGGACGCGCTCGCCGCCCGCCCGGTGGTGGCGGATCCGCTGCGGGCGCTGCGCGAGGCGGGGGTGGAGCCGGTGGAGTGGACCGGCTGGCTGCGGATCGAGGCGGCCGAGGAGGCGCTCGGGGAGGCGCTGGGGCGGACGAAGGTGAAGATCCCGGACTGGACGGGGCTGCTGGGCGCGGCGCGCGGGCAGGAGTGAACCGGGCCGGGCGAGGGTCGGCGCCCACCGGCGGTCCGCGGGTCCGTCTCCGTGCGGTCCACGGGTCCGTCTCCACCGGCGGTCGGCGGGTCCGCTTTCACCGGCGGTCGGCGGTCCGCTTTACCGGCGGTCGGCGGTCCGCTTTACCGGCGGTCCTCGGGTCCGCGCCGTCCAAGGGGTTGACACAGGGCGGCAACACTCCTGAAATCAACAGATTGTTTAAGCCTTCTACGGTCGCCTCACCCTGATCCGCCGCCCAACCCCGCGCCGCGCGAGGAGCCGCCATGACGTCCGTACGCCATCCCGTGGACGAGGTGCCGCCGCCCGGCCGGCTCGCCGCCTTCGGACTGCAGCATGTGCTGGCCATGTACGCGGGCGCGGTGGCCGTGCCGCTGATCGTCGGCGGGGCGATGAAGCTGTCCCCCGCCGACCTGGCGTATCTCATCAACGCCGATCTGCTGCTGTGCGGGATCGCCACGGTCCTGCAGTGCGTGGGGCTGTGGCGGTTCGGCGTCCGGCTGCCGATCATGCAGGGCTGCACCTTCGCGGCGGTCACCCCGATGGTGCTGATCGGCACGGAGGGCGGCGGGCTGCGCGCGATCTACGGCTCGGTGATCGTGGCCGGAGCGGCGATGATCGTGCTGGCGCCGGTCTTCGGGCGGCTGCTGCGGTTCTTCCCGCCGCTGGTGACCGGCACGGTGATACTGATCATCGGGCTTTCGCTGCTGCCGGTCGCGGGCAACTGGGCGGCGGGCGGCCAGGGCACGCCGGACTTCGGCGCGCCGAAGAACCTGGGCCTGGCCGCCGGGGTGCTGGTCCTCGTCCTGGCCGTACAGCGCTTCGCGCCGGGGTTCCTGGGCCGGGTGGCGGTGCTGGTGGGGATCGTGGCCGGGACCGCGGCCGCGATACCGCTGGGCTTCACCGACTTCTCCGGGGTGGGCGGCGCCGACTGGGTCGGCGTCTCCACCCCGTTCCACTTCGGCGCCCCCGCGTTCGAGACGCCGGCGGTGGTGTCCATGCTGGTCGTCGCGCTGGTGACGATGACCGAGACCACCGGTGACTTCATCGCGGTGGGCGAGCTGACCGAGCGCCCGGTCGACGGGCGGCGGCTGGCGGACGGACTGCGCGCGGACGGCGCCGCGACCGTGCTCGGCGGAATCTTCAACACCTTTCCGTACACCGCCTTCGCACAGAACGTCGGCCTGGTGGGGATGACCCGGGTGCGCAGCCGCTGGGTGGTGGCGGCCGCGGGCGGCCTGCTGGTGCTGCTCGGACTGGCCCCGAAGCTGGGCGCGGTGGTGGCGGCGATCCCGGCCCCGGTGCTGGGCGGGGCGGGTCTGGTCATGTTCGGTACGGTCGCGGCGAGCGGGCTGCGCACGCTGGCCGGGGTGGACTTCCGGGACAACCACAACCTGACGGTGGTGGCGGTGTCGGTCGCCGTCGGACTGCTGCCGGTGGGCGTGCCGGGGATCTACAAGGAGTTCCCGGACTGGTTCCAGACGGTGATGGACAGCGGGATCAGCGCCGGGTGCGTCACCGCGATCGCGCTCAATCTGCTCTTCAACCACCTGCCGGGCGGGCGGACTTCAGCTCCCGTCGCCGCCGAGGCGCCCCTCCTGGAGGGCCGCGGCGGCGAGGACGCTGTCGAGCAGACCGGGGAACAGCGCGTCTAGGTCCGCGCGGCGCAGCGCGTTCATCTTGGCGGTGCCCCGGTAGATCTGGTGGATCACACCGCATTCGCGCAGCACCCGGAAGTGGTGGGTGGTGGTGGACTTGCTGACCGGCAGGTCGAAGACCGAACAGGACAGCTCACACGTCTCCTCGGCGAGCGTCCGCACCACCCGCATCCGCATGGGGTCGGAGAGCGCGTGCAGCACGTCCTCGAGGCGGATCGCCTCGCGCCGCGGATGCTCCAGCGAGCGCCCGGACGCCTGGGGCTGGGGCGCGGTCGGCGTGGTCTGCGTCTGCACGGCTGCTCCTCATCGCCTCGTTCCGAGACCTCCAGTGTAGTTTGACGATCGCCGTACTACTTGAGCCGCGTACTACTTCGGGCCCCGGACGGGGCGGCGACCGCGTTCGGGGGCTACCGGACCGCGCGGTGGTACTGGTCCGGATTGTGCACCCGGCCGCCCAGCTCCGCCGCCGCGCGGCGGGCGAAGTACGGGTCCCGGAGCAGCTCGCGGCCCAGCAGGACGGCGTCCGCCTCGCCATTGGTGACGATCTTCTCGGCCTGCTCCGCCTCGGTGATCAGCCCGACCGCGGCCACCGGCAGCCCGGTCTCCCGGCGCACCCGCGCGGCGAACGGCACCTGGTAGCCCGGCTCCACCGGAATGCGCACACCGGCGGCGTTGCCACCGCTGGAGACGTCGAGGAGGTCCACTCCGTGGTCCTTCAGCAGGGCGGCGAGCCGGACGGTGTCGTCCGGGGTCCAGCCGTTCTCCTCCAGCCAGTCGGTGGCCGAGACGCGGAAGAACAGCGGCAGTTCCTCCGGCCAGACCGCGCGGACCGCGTCGACGACCTCCAGGGCGAAGCGGACGCGGTTCTCGAAGGAGCCGCCGTAGCCGTCGGTGCGGTGGTTGCTGTGCGGGGAGAGGAACTCGCCGATGAGATAGCCGTGGGCGCCGTGGATCTCGGCCACCTCGAAACCGGCCGCGAGCGCGCGCCGCGCGGCGTCCGCGAACTGGCGGGTGATCTCCCCGATCCGCTCCACGGACAGCTCGTCCGGCACCGGATGGCCCTCGTCGAACGGGACCGGGCTCGGCCCCAGCGGCTGCCAGCCCCGCTGATCGGGGCCGAGCGGCGCACCGCCCCTCCAGGGGGCGTCGGTGGACGCCTTACGGCCGGCATGGGCGAGCTGGACGCCCGGGACGGTGCCCTGCCCCTTGAGGAAGCCGACGATCTTACGGAACGCCTCGACCTGGGTGTCGTTCCAGATGCCGAGGTCTCCGGGGCTGATGCGGCCCTCGGGGGACACGGCCGTCGCCTCGACCAGGATCAGTCCGGTGCCGCCGGTGGCGCGGGCGCCGTAGTGGACGAAGTGCCATTCGTGCGGGACCCCGGCACCCTTGTCCGGGTCCGCGCTGTACTGGCACATGGGGGACATCCAGAGGCGGTTGGGGATGGTCAGCGACCGCAGGGTGAAGGGTTCGAAGAGGGCACTCATCAACGTCTCCGTTTCTCCTCGTGGGGCCCGGCCGGACCGCCGCTTGTACGATAATCACCGTAGTACGACGATCGTCAAATTACGAAGCCTCCGTAGGACGCGATGACCTGTGGCGCGGAGGGCTTCGCAGCGCGCGGATGGCCTCCCACGGCCCATGTGTCCTCGGGTGACGCGGCCCGCTTCCGGCCCGTTGTCAGTGGGCGGGTGCAGACTCTGTGATAACGGACACATCCATCCGTCTCTCCGTTCGCCGTTCCGCTCCGCCGTCCCGTTCCGCCGTTCCGTTCCGCCGTCCCGTCTCGTTCTCCAAGGAGTGAGCCGTCATGAACGATGTCCTGCTCGCCGTCGGCACCCGCAAGGGTCTCTTCCTCGGCCGCCCCGGCGGCCGCGGGGGCTGGGACTTCACCGGCCCCCACTTCCCCATGCAGGCGGTGTACTCCGTCGGCATCGACACCCGGGGCGACCGCCCCCGGCTGCTGGCCGGCGCGGACAGCTCGCACTGGGGCCCCTCGGTCTTCCGCTCCGACGACCTCGGGGGCAGCTGGCACGAGCCCGCCGAGCCCGCGGTGAAGTTCCCCGAGGGCACCGGCACCTCGCTGGAGCGGGTATGGCAGCTGCAGCTGGCCGGGTCCGACGAGCCGGGGGTGGTCTACGCGGGCACCCAGCCGGGCGCGCTGTTCCGCTCCGAGGACGGCGGGGAGACCTTCGCGTTCGTCCGCAGCCTGTGGGACCACCCCCAGCGGCCGGAGTGGGGCGAGGGGTTCGGCGGGCAGGCGGTGCACACGGTCGTCACCGATCCGAGGGACCCGCGGGCGCTGATGGTCGCGGTGTCCTCCGGCGGGGTGTACCGCTCGGCGGACGGCGGCGAGAGCTGGGCGCCGTCCAACAGCGGGCTCAAGGCGGACTTCCTGCCGGATCAGTACCCCGAGTTCGGGCAGTGCGTCCACAAGATCGCCCGGGATCCGGTCGACCCCGACCGGCTCTATCTGCAGAACCACGGCGGGGTGTACCGCAGCGACGACGGCGGGGCACACTGGTCCGAGATCAGCGACGGCCTCCCGGCGGACTTCGGCTTCGCGGTCGCCGTCCATCCGCGCCGCGGCGGCGTCGCCTACGTCTTCCCGGCCAGCGACGGCTCGGACCGCTACCCGCCGGGCTACCGCTGCCGGGTGTTCCGCACCGAGGACGCGGGCGCCAGCTGGGAGGAGCGGTGCGCCGGACTGCCGGGCGAACCCCATTACGGGGTGGTGCTGAGAGACGCGCTGCGCACCGATGACGCCGATCCGGCCGGGGTCTACTTCGGCAATCGCAACGGCGAGGTGTACGCGAGCGCCGACGAGGGCGAGAGCTGGCGGCAGATCGCCCGCCATCTCCCCGATGTGCTGTGTGTCCGGGCCGCGGTGGTCGGCTGAGAGCGGCCGCCGCGATCGGCCGGGAGTGGCCGGGATCGGCTGCACGTGACCCCGGGGAGCGGCTGCACATGGCCCCGGGATCGGCTGAGAGTGATCGCGAGACGGCACACGGCCACCCGCTGAGCCACTAGAGTGACGCGGTGTGGCAGCACGACCCTTGAACGAAATTGTGGAAGCGGGCTGGGCCAAGGCACTTGAGCCCGTCGAGGAACGCATCGCGGCGATGGGCGACTTCCTGCGGGCCGAGATCGCGGCGGGCCGCACCTATCTGCCCGCCGGGCCGAATGTGCTGCGCGCCTTCCAGCAGCCCTTCGACGAGGTGAAGGTGCTGATCGTGGGTCAGGACCCGTATCCCACGCCCGGACACGCGGTGGGGCTCAGCTTCTCGGTGGCGCCCGAGGTCCGGCCGCTGCCCGGCAGTCTGGAGAACATCTACCGCGAGCTCCACACCGACCTCGGCCTGCCGCGCCCGTCCAACGGCGATCTGACGCCCTGGACCCAGCAGGGCGTGCTGCTGCTCAACAAGGCGCTCACCACCGCCC
>NZ_JAEEAP010000205.1 GCF_016103465.1 Streptomyces sabulosicollis | reverse complement strand
GGGCGCGAGGCCCAGGGGGTCCGGGGAGGCGTAGCGCGCCGTTTCCGGGTCGTAGTGGCGGAAGTAGTTGTAGTGGAGGCCCGTCTCCGGGTCGGCGTATTGGCCGGGGAAGCGGAGGGGGCAGTCGACCGAGCCGGATGGGGCGGGAAGAGGGGTGCCCCAGAGGGTGGTCCGGTGTTGCCGGGCCAACTCCCCGTCGGCGGTGACCAGTTCGGTAGGGGTGCCGACCAGGTCGGTGACGATGGCGTGGAAGCGGGTCTCGGAATCGCCGTGCTCGGTTTGGGTCACCGGGCGGTGGGTGTCTGGGGCGTAGTCCCAGGTCAGTGTCGTGCCCTCGGCCGTCGTCTGCTCTGCCAGCCTCGTGCCGTCCCAGGTGAAGTCCACCGATTCGACGATCGGGCCGTCCTTCGCCAGGCGTTGTTTCGCGGTGCGGCGGCCCAATGGGTCGTAGGTGTAGTGCCAGCGCTCGCTGTCCGGGGTCGTCGCGTCCGTCAGGCGGTCTTCCGCGTTCCAGGTGTAGGTCCAGGTGCGGGTCTGGCCGTTCAGGAGTTTGCGGGTGCGGCGGGTCAGGCGTCCCTGGGCGTCGTGTTCGTACGTCGTGCGGCCCGCGCGGTGGATCACTGTGCCGGTGAACGACCGGTCGCCGGGTGCCTCGTGGTCCGGGGCCGTGGCGTGCGTCAGGTTGCCCGCCGCGTCGTAGGCGTAGGTCTCGGTCCAGCCGTGGGCGTGGACCGCCGTCACGCGGCCGACCGGGTCGAGGTCGAAGCGGCGCGTCCCCGAGGTCAGCTCGCGGATCTCGGTGAGGTGGTCGTCCGGGCGGTAGGCGTACGCCCGGTGCTGGATCAGGGCGTTGGCCGGGCCGGTGACGGTCTGGCCGGTCATGCGGTCCAGGGCGTCCCACGCCTGGGTCAGGGTCACATCGTCGCCGAAGGTGCGCGACGTTTCGCGGCCCGCCGCGTCGTACGCGAAGTGCAGCGCGTTGTCCGCCGTGGTGAGGGACATCGGGCGGCCGACCGCGTCGTACACCCACGCCGACCGCAGGCCGCTCGGCGTGATCCGCTCGGTGCGGTTGCCCGCCGCGTCGTACCCGTACGACGTCGTGCGGCCGTCCACCGTCTCCGTCAGGACCCTGCCCCGCGCGTCATAGGCGCGGTGCAGCTCCGTGTCCGGGTTCGCCGCCCGGGTCAGGCGGCCCGCGGCGTCGTACGCGAACGTCGTCTCCGCGCCGTCCGCCGTGCGCGTGGCGACCGTACGGCCCAGTGCGTCACGCGTGTAGGCGAGCGTTTCGCCAGCGCCGTTCTTCCGCGATATCAGGCGGCCCGCCGCGTCGTGCTCGTAGCTGAGCGTGCGGCCGTTGAAGTCCGTTTCCGAGACGACCTGCCCCGCCCCGTCGTACGTGTACGTCCACGTCCGGCCCTGCGGGTTCGTGACCCCGGTCAGGCGCAGTTCGGTGTCGTATGTGAAGGCGTACGTCGCCCCGTCCGGGTCCGTCCGTGTCGCCGGGAGGTCGAAGTGGGTGTGGGTGTGACGGGTGGTGTTGCCCGCGGGGTCGGTGTGTTCGAGGAGGTTGCCCTCGGCGTCCCAGGCCCAGGTCTCGCGGCCGCCGTCCGGCCGGGTGCGCCAGGCGGGTTTGCCCTCGATCGTCCAGCCCTGGCGGGTGACATGGCCCAGGGGGTCGGTGACGCGGGTGATGCGGCCATGGGTGCCCCGGCGGACCGTGGTCGTGTTGCCCAGGGCGTCGGTGACCTCGACCGGCAGGCCCGCCGCGTCGCATACGACCCGCGTGGTGTGGCCCAGCGGGTCCGTGACCGAGGTCAGGTTCCCCGAGGCGTCATACGTGTAGTGCGTCTCCGCGCCCGCGGGGTCCGTCGTCCGGACGCGGTTGCCCCGCTCGTCGTACGCGTGGCGCCACACCGCGCCGTCCGGTTCGCACACCTCCAGGGGCAGGCCACGGCCGTCGTACGCGGCCGTGGCCACCGTGCCGTCCGGGCGGTCGACGCGTATCAGGTTGCCGGAGTCGTCGTACGCGTAACGGGTGGTGTGACCCAGCGGGTCCGTCACCGACAGCGGCAGGCGGTGTGACTCCGGGTCCCACTCGGTGCGGGTGGTGTGCCCCAGGGCGTCGGTGCGGGCCACCGTCCGGTACGCCGCGTCGAAGACGTATGTGACGCGGTGGCCGAGCGAGTCGGTGTAGACGGTGGTGCGGGACGCCTCGTCGTAGTGGAAGCGGCCGGTCATCATGTCGTCCGAGCCGATGGTGCGCAGCACCCGGCCCCGGTGGTCATACACGTACCCGAAGCCGGTGCCGTTGCGATCGGTCCATGACGTGATGCGGTGCTGGTCGTCATAGGTGAACCGCATCGGCTCGTCGGCGGAGTTGAAGACCTCGGTCAGGTCGCCCGCGCCGTTGTAGCCGAAGGAGACCAGCGTGGTGCCCTCCCCGCCGCCACCGACCCCCAGCAGCCGCAGCCCGGTGATGCGCATCAGCTCCGGATCGGTGTCGATCGCGATGCGGTAGCCGCCGGAGTGCGCCACCTCGCGCGGGGTGCCGTCCTCGTCGTAGTCGAAGGTGATGGACCGGCCGTTGCGGTCCTCGATCCTCGTCAGGGGGAGTTCGTTGCCCGCCAGCGGGTCGAAGTGCAGTGTGCGGGCCCGCTCCGGTATCTCGATCCGCATCGTGCCGCCCGCCGCGCCGTCCCAGCGCAGCGGCCAGCGCGGGCCCCGCGCGGGATAGGTGTCCTCGCCGGGCGTCGGCACCCCGTAGCGCAGCACCATCCCGTCGGCCGCGACGAACACGATCCCGTCCGCGTCCAGCTCCAGCCGCTGGTCGAGGGTGGCCGCCCAGGTGCGGCCGAACCAGCCGCCGCAGGTGTGCCCGGAGACGAAGGTGCGCTCCAGGACCAGGGGGAGCGCCCCGGGCAGCGACACGTCCGTGGCCGGCAGGACCATCTCGCCGGTGGCGACGTCGACCGGGTCGCCCTCGCAGTTCCTGTCGCGCGCGTGCTGGTCGTGCGTGCCCTCGCTGTCCGCCCGGCCGGACGCCTCGCCGTCCCGGCCCAGAGCCTGCTTACGGGCCGCCAGCCGCTGGGCGGCGGTCCTGCCCGTCTGCAGCCCCTTGCGCAGCGCGCTCGCGCCCCCGGTGGCCAGGGCGAGCAGCAGCGACGGGGTGATCTCGCCCGCCGCGCGCAGCGGGTCCTTGGACCACATGTCCCAGTTCGTGACCGCCTTCGCGAACTCCTTGGGGTGCTGGGCCGCGTACGCCGCGCCGTCCGCCATCCCGGCCAGCTGCATCGCGAAGCCCTGGGCGTCGCCCTTGAGGAGCGAGGCGGGGAGCTCGGCCACGCCCAGGATGCCGTGGTGGACCTTCCACAACCCGTCCTTGAAGCTGTCCCCGGCCTTCTGCCAGTTGCTCGGCTTGTCGGGGGCCTTCTCCGCCGCCTTGTCGATCTTCTTCTTCGACGCGTCGACGACCAGCTGTAACTCCTCGATCAGCTTGTCCAGCCGACCGACACACCCCTCCATCGCCGCGATGCCCGGATCGGTCTCCGCAGGCTTCTCCGGCAGCTGCTCGTCGCCGCGCTTCACCGCGTCGTTGTACGCCTCGACCTTCTTGCCGTGCGCCTTGGACGCCGCCCGCGCCGCGTCCGCGTCCTCGATGATCGGCTCGCAGCGCTTCTGCACCGACCGCAGCTTGGTCGCGTACGCCGCCAGCGCGCTCGCCGCACGGGTGAACTGGTCATGGCCCGAGGTCAGTTCCTTCGGCAGCCGGTCGACCGCCTTGCGGAACTCGCCCGCGCCCTTGCCCGACCAGTCCGCCAGCTCCAGCGGCCGCAGCTTGTCCTTGCCGTCCTGGAAGGCACCCGCGTACGCACGCAGCTCCAGCACCAGGTCGTCGATGTCGTCCGGATTGCCGGGGATCAGGTCCTTGGGCTTGGCGTCCGCCGGAATACGTATCTGCGGGGCCCGCCCCGCGTCCGGATCGCTCATCAGGACTCGTCCTCGTATTCACCCAGCAGCTTGCGCGAGAACTTCGACAACCCCGTGTCCTCCGGGCGCTTCTCCATTTCCGGCGCGCCCACGTGCTCCCAGGACCACTTGCCCGCCGCGCCCGAGGGGAGCTTGGCCATGTTCTCGTCCGAGGGCCAGAAGTCCTTCACCCGCAGCAGATCCGCCAGCATGTACCCGGCCACCGCCTCGTACAGCCGCTCCACCACCACGTCCGCGTGATCGGCCAGCTCACCCATGCCGAAGCCCCACGCCTTGACGAACCCCTTGCCCGACTCCAGGAGCTCGGGCGCACCGCAGTGCTGGAGGTAGGCCGTCAGCTTCTCCTGGCCGTTCCTGACCGACCGGGCCCCGACGACCGACTCCTCCAGCGGGCTGATCAGACCCTTCACCGACTCGATCTCGATCTTGTAGCCGTCGGCGCCCTCGTTGCCGCCGTACTTGCCGTGTTCGCCGCCTTCGCTGGGGGCGCGGTTCACATTCCTCGCGTCGGGATCAGCCACCGTCAGCCCCCTCCACGTGGCCGTCAGCTCCCCGCTCCCCGTCCGCGTCGCGCAGCGTCCGCGCGTCCAGCAGGAAGGGGCGCTCGCCCAGCGGATCCACCAACGCCCGTACGCCCTCGGGCAGCAGGCCCACCAGGTCCTCGACGGTCGTGGACGCCCATCCGCAGGCCCCCGCGAAGCGGGCGAGCCCTTCGAGCGAGGTGAAGACCGGCACCAGCGGGCCGTCTTCCGCGGTCTCCGAGACCAGGAAGCCCGGCTCCTCCGGGCGCTGGAAGTACAGCCGCGCCTTCCGCAGCGCCGCCCACTTCTCCGGCTCCGACATCCGCGCGGCGGTCTCCTGGCGGACGAGGTCCGCCAGCGTCGTCCTACCAGCCTGACCAGGCGGTCTGCTGTCCCCTCCGCCAAACATGCGGGCTATCTTCGCACAGGTGACTGACACCAGTGGTGACCGCCACGCGACGCGGTGTGATGAAAGGGCTGCCGCCCCGGTTGCCCGGGGCGGCACCTATAGCGGGGGGTGTTTCAGCCCGCACCGCCGAGCCACTTCAGCCCGTCGAGCAGGAACCGGTTCTGCGTCTCGCTCGCGAAGGTGGACGACAGGGGGGTGTTGTGCTCGTAGTCCATCGCGTTGTGCCCGAAGTTCGCGTACAGCATCTTGTACTTGCTGTTGGTCCACAGGATCGGGTAGTAGCCGTCGTACCAGGTCTGGTTGGGGTCGGTGCCGAGCGGGAAACTGCTCGGGTCGACGGAGGCCAGGATCTTGATGTCCGGGTTCTGCCGCAGGTCGTTCGACCAGCTGTACCACTCGCTGACCGACGAGGTGAAGGTGGCGGGCAGAGCCTTGGTGGACGGGTGCGTCCGGTCCTCGACCCGCAGGGTGGCCGTGGTCGGCCCCCAGGTGTTGGACTTGAAGTCGCCGCTGCCGAGGAACTCGTCGTGGTACCAGGGCCAGCTCCGCGCCTCGGTGGTGAACGCCGCCACGTGGAACCCCATCCAGGCGCCGCCCGCGCGCATATAGCGCTCGAATCCGGCCCGTTGGGCAGCGGTCTGCGGCAGGTCGTCGAGGAACAGCACCACCTGGTAGTCGTCGGTCCCGATGTCGTTGAGCTGGTTCCAGTCGTTGCTCGCCGTATAGGTGAAACCGTTCTGCTCGGCGTGCTCGGGGAACCAGCCGTTCGCCTCGTGGACGAAGTTGATGTGCGCGGCGTCCCACGTCCCGTTGTACAGGGCCAACACCTTGAACGGCGCGGCCGTGCCGCTCGCCGTGGCGTGGACGGGGGCGGCCGCCAATCCCAACACCGTCGCCAGCAGCACCAGCAGCCGTATGGCCACGGACGCCTTCCTGGGCGATGTGATGCCTCTGCTCTCCGGCATGTGCGCTCCTCGCTGTACGGGTGGTGCCGCTGTCACGGGTGGGGGATCAGGACACTTACGGCCAACGCCGACACAGCTGCGGAGCGGGAGGACCCCGTCGCAGAGTCGCGGCTTTCGCATGCGGGCGATGGGTGAACCTAAAGGTCTGAACCAATTCCGTCAAGAGATCCACGGGCCCGTGAGAGAGACCGGGGCCCGGAAGTGCAAGATCGGCAGGGTCTACCGGTTTTGTCCGCGGCTGGCTATCCCTGGAATGCGGCCCGGACCGGGGCCGCATTCCTGGAAGGAGCCCGGCCATGGACGACTGGTACGTGGACGACCGCTGTACCAACTGCGACGTCGCCCGGCAGTTGGCGCCCGAGCTGATCAGCGAGGTCGGCGGGCGGTCGGAGATCGTGCGTCAGCCGCGCGACGAGGCGGAGACGCGGCGCCTGCACGCGGCCGTCTTCGCCTGCCCCACCCGCTCGATCCGCCGGACGTCCGGGCAGCCGGACCGGGCGCTCGACCCGTTCCCCATGGCGCTGGACGACGGGGTGCTGATCTGCGGCCACAATTCCCAGCACACCGCCGGGGCCAACTCCTATCTGCTGCCACGGCCGTCCGGCACCGCGATGATGATCGACACGCCGCGCTGGAGCCGGGACCTGGCCGGGCGTTACGCGGCGTCGGGCCCCGTCACCGATGTGCTGCTGACCCACCGCGACCACGCCGCACACGGCCGTCGCTACGCGGACCACTTCGGCGCCCGGCTGTGGATCCACGAGGGCGACCTGGACGCGGCGCCCGACGCGGACCGGGTGATCCGGGGGCTGGAGCCCGTGGAGATCGGCGAGGGGGTCACGGCCCATCCGCTGCCGGGCCACACCCGGGGCAGTGTGCTCTACCTCGCGGACGACCGGTACTGCTTCAGCGGCGACAGCGTCTACTGGTCGCGCGCTATCGGGGACCTGGCCGTCGCGGAGAGCGTGACCTGGTACTCCATCGAGGAGCTGGCCGCCTCACTGGCGAGGGTGGCCGGACGGCTGCGCTGCGAGTGGATCCTGCCGGGGCACGGGGACCGGTGCCGTCTGGACGCCGACGAGATGTCCCGGCGCTGGCGGGCGCTGGCGGAGCGCACGGGGCTGCTGCGGCCCCGGCCGATCGACTTCACGGCCGTCCGCTGGTGACGGAGCGGCCGGGTGACGGGGAGGTCGTGATCGCGTCCGGCGGGCGCTCGGTGACCGAGGGGCGGGTGACCGCGGGGCTTCTGGCGGGTGACCGCGGGGCTTCTGTAGGAAGTCGACAGGGAGCGACACCCGCCCCTGTGGGCGCCCGATTCCTCCTCAAGGGCCTCGGGCCGATAGTTTGCGGGGGTAGGGGTCGGCACGCGCCGTGACGTCCCCGCATGAACATCGACAGAGATCGACAAGAGAAGGTGGTCCCTTGAGCCGCTCGGTTCTCGTCACCGGAGGCAACCGCGGCATCGGCCTCGCCATCGCCCGGGCCTTCGCCGACGCTGGCGACAAGGTCGCCATCACCTACCGGTCCGGTGAGCCGCCGGCCGGCTTCCTCGCGGTCAAGTGCGACATCACCGAGCCGGAGCAGGTCGAGCAGGCGTACAAGGAGATCGAGGAGAAGCACGGCACGGTGGAGGTCCTGGTGGCCAACGCCGGGGTCACCCGCGACCAGCTGCTGATGCGGATGACCGAGGAGGACTTCGCCGCCGTCCTCGAGACCAACCTCACCGGCACGTTCCGCGTGGTCAAGCGGGCCAACCGGGGGATGCTGCGGGCCCGTAAGGGGCGCGTGGTGCTGATCTCGTCGGTCGTCGGGCTGATGGGTTCGGCCGGTCAGGCGAACTACGCCGCGTCCAAGGCGGGCCTGGTCGGCTTCGCCCGCTCCCTCGCCCGTGAGCTGGGCTCGCGCAACATCACCGTCAATGTGGTCGCGCCCGGATTCGTCGACACGGACATGACGCGCGCGCTCAACGACGACCAGCGCGAGAACATCGTGAAGCAGGTACCGCTCGCGCGTTACGCGCAGCCCGAGGAGATCGCCGCCTCGGTCCGCTTCCTGGCCTCCGACGAGGCCGCGTACATCACTGGAGCCGTCATCCCTGTCGACGGCGGATTGGGCATGGGTCACTGAACGTCATGAGTGGAATTCTCGCTGGTAAGCGCATCCTCGTCACGGGCGTCATCACCGAGGCGTCCATCGCCTTCCACGCCGCCAAGCTGGCCCAGGAGGAGGGCGCCGAGGTCATCCTCACCGGCTTCGGCCGGGTCTCCCTCGTCGAGCGGATCGCCAAGCGGCTGCCCAAGCCCGCCCCGGTCATCGAGCTGGACGTGCAGAACCAGGAGCAGCTGGACGGCCTGGCCGACAAGGTGCGCGAACACCTGGGCGAGGGTGTCGACCTCGACGGCGTGGTGCACTCCATCGCCTTCGGCCCGCAGGGCGCGTTCAACTTCCTCGAGGGCACCTGGGAGGACGTCGGTACGGCCGTGCACGTCTCGGCCTACTCCCTCAAGGCGCTCACCATGGCGTGCCTGCCGGTGATGCCGCGCGGCGGCTCGATCGTCGGCCTGACCTTCGACGCCCAGTTCGCCTGGCCGAAGTACGACTGGATGGGCGTGGCCAAGGCCGCGCTGGAGTCCACCAACCGCTACCTCGCCCGCGACCTGGGCGAGAAGAACGTGCGCTGCAACCTGGTCTCCGCCGGGCCCATCAAGTCCATGGCCGCGAAGTCCATCCCCGGCTTCGAGGAGCTCGCGGACGTGTGGAACCACCGGGCCCCGATCGGCTGGGACCTGACCGACCCGGAGCCGGCCGGCCGCGGCGTCGTGGCGCTGCTGTCCGACTGGTTCCCGCGCACCACGGGCGAGATCGTGCATGTCGACGGCGGCGTGCACATGATGGGTGCGTGAGCACGCACCTGCTGGGCGCCTGAGCGGGCAAACCTGATGGGCGCCCGAGCGCGCACCTGATGGGCGCCCGAGCGCGCACCTGATGGGTGCCTGAGCCCACGGCGTTTCCGTACGGCGGCCGCCGTCCCGCTCCCGCGATCGCGGGTCCGGGTGGCGGCCGTTCCGCGTCCGCGTTCACCCGTTCGGGGGAGCAGGGCGCGCGTACGGGTGGCGGGCACGCGCACTGTGGAGTCATACACCCCGTAACGCCTGATACTCCCGATACCCCCGATACTCCCCATACGCCTGAGACGGCGAACCGACTCACCGGAGCGCCAGCGCCAGCGGCACGGCCGAGGAGGTCCCGCATGCGTACGACCCGCCGTGTCGCGGCCGCGGTCCTGCTCGTCGCCACGGTGGGTCTGGTCATCGCGGCCTCCGCCTCCGCCGCGCAGGAGCGGCCCCGGCCGCGCGAGGCCGCCTGCAGCACCACGGTGCGCGGTTCGCACGCCACCGCCAGCTGCTTCAACCCCAACCCGGGCGCCGACCGGGTGCAGCTGCACGTCGAATGCGCCCGCTGGTGGGATCCGGACATGGACGCCCGCCCGGTGGAGGTCGGCCCGGCCCAGTACGTGCGCCTCGCCGAGCGCTGCTGGAAGGAGATACGGAGGGCTTGGGTGAGCCACCGCCACTGAGCGCCGGGGCCACGCCCCGTCCGGCTGTGGCCGGTCGCTCAGCGGCCCCGGAAACGGCAGCCGAACGGGTGGGTGCTGGCCTCGGCCGCCGCCCGCTCCCCGTCCCCCTCCCGGATCGCCTCCACCAGCCGTCCGTGGTCCACATACGCCTCCGGACCCATCCCGCCGTCCACGTCCGCGCGCAGGAAGTCCCGTACGACCGCGCCCAGGTCCGCGTACAGCTCCGCCAGCACATCGTTGTGCGCGGCGGCCACGACCGCCATGTGCAAGGTGGCGTCCGCCTCGACGAAGGCGTCCGGGTGGCCCGCTTCCCAGGCCCGCTCGCGCCGGTCCAGCTGGGCGTCCAGCTGTTTGAGGTCCTGCTCGGTACGGCGCTCCGCGGCCAAGTGGGCCGCCTTGGTCTCCAGCGCGCTGCGCAGCTCGGCCACGTGACGGGGGTCGGCGGCGGCGAAGCGGCGGTGCATCACCCCGGCCAGTTCGCTGGTCGCCAGGACATAGGTGCCCGAGCCCTGGCGGATGTCCAGCAGCCCGTTGTGCGCGAGGGCGCGCACGGCCTCCCGCACGGTGTTGCGCGCGACCCCGAGCTGCTCGACCAGCTCGGGTTCGGTGGGGATCCGCGAGCCCACCGGCCACTCGCCCGAGGTGATCTGGGCGCGCAGCTGGGCGATCACCTGGTCGGCGAGGGCGGAGCGCCGGGGCGAGGTCAGCGGCATGACTCTCCTGTGCGTGCGGCGGATGCGGCCCGAGGCGGGTGGACGGGCCCTTCCATGATGCCGTCCGGCCGTCACCGGGTGGTCGCTATCCACTGGACGGGCATTCATCCCATGATTCTATGATGGTCGGCATGCATACGCCCCCGTCTGACGACCTCGCGACGCCCGAGACCGCCGCCTCCCCGCCCCGCCCGGCGGCACCGGGAGAACCGCGCCGCGCGGCCTCGCCCTGGCGCGGCCGCGTCATGGCGGCGGGGCTCATGCTCGCCGCGCTCAATCTCCGTCCCGCCGTCACCAGCCTCGGCCCGCTGCTCGAGGAGGTCCGCGACGACCTCGGGATGAGCGGCACCGTCGCCGGAGTGCTCACCTCCGTGCCCGCGGCCTGCTTCGCGCTCTTCGGGCTCACCGCGCCCCGGCTGGCCCGGCGCTGGGGGCCGGGGGCCATCGTCTGCGCCGGGCTGGCCGCCATCGCCACCGGTCTGCTGCTGCGCCCCTTCGCCGGCGGGACCGTGGTCTTCCTGGCCGCCAGCGCGCTCGCCCTGGCCGGGATCGCGGTGAGCAACATCCTGATGCCGGTGATCGTCAAGCGCTGGTTCCCGGACCGGGTCGGCGCGATGACCGGGCTGTACTCGATGGGCCTGTCGCTGGGCACGGCCGCCGCGGCGGCGGCCACCGTGCCGATGACCGACGCGCTGGGCGGCTCCTGGCGGAGCGGGCTCGGGGTGTGGGCGCTGCTCGCCGCGGTGGCGCTGGTGCCCTGGCTGTTCCTCGCCCGCGCCCGTGCGGGTGGCCCGGAGGCGGGTGGCCCGGAGGCGGGTGGCCCGGAGGCGGGCGGTACGGGCGCGGGCAGTGCCGAGGCGAGTGGTCCGGAGGCCGCCGGCGGTACGGACAAGAACGCCCCGGCGCTCCGCATCACCCGCTCCCCCCTCGCCTGGGCGATGGCCGTCTTCTTCGGCTTCCAGGCCACCGCCGCGTACATCTCGATGGGCTGGATGCCGCAGATCTTCCGGGACGCGGGGGTCTCCGCCTCCACCTCCGGTCTGCTGCTGGCCGTGATGATGGCGATGGGCGTCCCGCTCGCCTTCGTCCTGCCGCGGATCGCGGCCCGGCTGCGCCACCAGGGCGTCCTGGCCGTCATCCTCGGCGTCTTCGGGCTCATCGGCTATGCCGGGCTGTGGCTGGCCCCGGCCGAGGGCGCCTGGGCGTGGGCCCTGCTGCTCGGCATCGCCAACTGCGCCTTCCCGCTCGCCCTGACCATGATCGGCATGCGGACGAGGACCAACGCGGGCGTCGTGCGGCTGTCGGCCTTCGCGCAGAGCGTCGGCTATCTGCTGTCCATCCCGGGCCCGCTGCTGGTCGGCGTGCTCTACCAGCACAGCGGCGGCTGGGGGCAGCCGCTGGCGCTGATGGCCGGGTTCATGGTGCCGCAGATCGTCGCGGGCGTACTGGCCGGACGCGACCGCCACCTCGAGGACGAAGCCTGACGGGGACGAAGGCTGGCGGGAGCGAAGGCTGGCGGGGACGAAGCCTGATGGGAGCGAAGGCTGGCAGGAACGGCGCCCGACCAGAACGGCACCTGCCCGAGGGCGAGGGCTGAGCGGTCCCCCGGACCGGGGATGGGACACTGGTGCCATGCCAGTGCTCGATGAGAACCCCCCGAACGGCCAGAAGAAGCTCCTCGTCATCTTCGGCGTGATGCTGGGCATCACCGCGATCATCGCCGTGATCGCCACCCTCGCCTCGCCCTGACCCGGTGCGAGGGCCGGATGGTGGGGCTGGCCCCACCATCCCCTAGGGGGCAGGGCTCAGGGGTAACTGGGTGGCTCACCGGATGGGAGACGCCCCGTCCGCTCCGTACCGTCGGACCATCGACACGTTCGGCGATCCCGGAGGCGATCCCATGTCCGCCCGCACCCGTACCCGGCCCGCGCACCCGGTGGACAGCGGCATGGACACCCGGCTGCCGTGGTGGGCCGTCGCCCTCCCGGCGGTGGCCTTCGCGGCGCTGCTGCTCCTGCTGACCGGGCCCACCGACGCCCACGCCGACAGCGGTGGCTCCGGGCCGGTCTCGCAGGTCGTGGAGTTGGTGCGGCGGACCTTCGGGGAGGCGGCACCGTGACCACCGTAGGTGGTGGAGATCAGTTGTGTCCGCCGTATCGCGGGTGTGCTCACGTTTGACGAGGTAGTTCCAACACCCTGCGCCTCGTGCACCGATCCATGCGAAGCTGGGACGCATGAGCGTCGATGTGCCCCGCAGGATTGTCCTCCTTCGACACGCCAAGGCCGACTGGCCCCAGGTGGCCGACCATGAGCGCCCGCTCGCGGAGCGCGGCCGCAATGACGCCCCGCTCGCCGGGCGCCGGATCGCGGAGGCCGGTCTCACCCCCGAACTCACCCTCTGCTCCACCGCACTGCGCACCCGTGAGACCTGGAAGCTGGTGGTCCACGAGCTGCCGCGGCGCCCCAAGACCGTCTACGAGGAGCGGCTGTACGACGCCCCGGTCGGTCAGCTCATCGAGGTCATCAACGAGACGTCGGACGACATCACCGACCTGCTGGTCGTCGGCCACAACCCCGGGATGCACGGCCTCGCGGACGCGCTGGCGGGCGAGGCCGACGAGGGCGCCAAGGAGCGCATGGACCGCGGCGCCTTCCCCACCTCCGCGTTCGCCGTCGTGACCTTCAGCGGCTCGTGGAAGTCGGTCGAGATCGGCTGCGGGCGGCTGACCAGCTTCTGGGCGCCCCACGAGTGATCCGCCCGGGCCCGTCAGCGCACCGGCCCCCGCTCCGCCGCCGTGCTGGCCGTACGGGGGAGCGGGGGCCGCTGCGCGTTCCGGACCCGGCGCGTCAGTCCACGTGCGCGTCCGCCGCCTCGACCTCTTCGCGGGTCACACCCAGCAGATACAGCACCGTGTCGAGGAACGGCACGTTCACGGCGGTGTGCGCGGCCTCCCGGACCACCGGCTTGGCGTTGAAGGCGACCCCCAGCCCCGCCGCGTTCAGCATGTCCAGGTCGTTCGCCCCGTCGCCGATCGCGACCGTCTGCACCAGCGGCACCCCCGCCTCAGCCGCGAAGCGCCGCAGCAGCCGGGCCTTGCCCGCCCGGTCCACCACCTCGCCGATCACCCGGCCGGTCAGCTTGCCGTCCACGACCTCCAGGGTGTTGGCGGAGGCGAAGTCCAGGCCAAGACGCTCCTTGAGGTCGTCGGTGACCTGCGTGAAGCCGCCGGAGACCACGCCCACCTGATAGCCGAGCCGCTTCAGGGTGCGGATCAGCGTGCGGGCGCCGGGGGTGAGCCGGACCTCGGCGCGCACCTTCTCCACCACGGACTCGTCGATCCCCGCCAGCAGCGCGACCCGCGCGTGCAGCGACTGCTCGAAGTCCAGCTCACCGCGCATCGCCCGGGCCGTGACCTCGGCGACCTCGGCCTGACAGCCCGCGTGCGCGGCGAAGAGCTCGATCACCTCGTCCTGGATCAGGGTGGAGTCCACGTCCATGACCACCAGCCGCTGCGCCCGGCGCTGGAGCCCCGAGGCGACCACGGCCACATCGACGCCGATATCCGCGGCCTCGGTGGCCAGCGCGGTGCGCAGCGGCCCCGTCTCGGCGCCGGACACCTCGAACTCCACGGCCGTGACCGGATACTTCGCCAGCCGGAAGATCCGGTCGATGTTGCCGCCGGTACCGGTGATCCGGGAGGCGATGGCGGCCGTCGACTCGGCGGTCAGCGGATTCCCCAGCACGGTGACGTGCGACCGGCCCGTGCCCCGCGGCCGGTTGTCGCCCCGGCCGGAGATGATCTCCGCTTGGAGCCGCATCGACTCCGCCCAGCTGTGCACGGTGGCCCGCAGATCGCCCTCCGCCCCGTCCGCCTTGGGCGCCGTGACCAGGACGCACAGCACGATACGGCCCCGGGTGACGACCTGCTCTATGTCCACTATGTGCACGCCGTAGGCGGCGAGGGTGTCGCAGAGCCCGGCGGTGATACCGGGGCGGTCCTTGCCGAAGATCTTGACAAGGAGGGTGGGGACATCATCGTCTGGGACGGTGGCAGGAGGGATCCGCGATGCGCTCATGGTCCTCCCACCGTATCCGGCCGCATCCGCGATCCGCGCGGCAGCCCGCACCGTGGACGGCCGCCCGAGGCGGAACGTTCATGTCCCGGTCGCCGTGACGTCACCCCCCGCATGATCGGCGACGTCTCATACGCCGTGCCCGCTGCCACGCCCGGCGCCCTGCCCGCCGCCGTGCCCCCGTGGCGCACC
>NZ_JAEEAP010000204.1 GCF_016103465.1 Streptomyces sabulosicollis | reverse complement strand
GGGGGATGGGGATGGGGGCTGGTCAGCGGGCGAAGTGGTAGTCGAAGGCGCCCAGGTCCGGGTCGTCGAGCGGGCTGCCGCTCCACAGCCAGTGGTAGGAGACGTCGGATTCGCCGTCGAAGCCGCGGCGCAGCAGGGCGTCCCTGGCCTCCTGCTGCGGGCCGTCGGGATAGTGGTAGAAGGTCTTGTTCTGCAGTGAGGCGTCCTGGACCATGCCGGCGTGCTTGGCCCGCCGGTCCACGTAGCGTCGCAGTGCGCCCTCGACGCCGTCGGCGTTGATACGGCCCAGTTCCTCGGCCAGCACGGCGGCGTCCTCCATGGCCTGGGAGGCCCCCTGGGCCTGGTAGGGCAGCATGGCGTGGCAGGCGTCGCCCAGGAGGGCCACCCGGCCGTCCATCCAGACCGGGTCGCGCCGGCGGTGGTAGAGGGCGAAGGAGAGCACGTCCTCCTTGGCCTTGGACAGCATCGCCGCCGCCCGGTCGTCCCAGCCCTCGTAGGCGTTCACCAGGTCTTCCGCGGTGGCCGAGCCGGTCCATTTCTCGGCGACCTCGTCCGTGCACGGGACGCAGCCGACGACGTTGAGGTACTCGCCGCCGCGGATCATGTAGTGGACCAGGTGCCGGTCGGGGCCGTACCAGATGGTGCTCTGGAAGCGGTCCATCAGGAAGCGCGTGGCCGGGTCGGCGGCGATGAGGTCGCCCGGGATGAGGGCCCGGAAGGCCATCTCGCCGGAGAACAGCAGGGTGTCCGGGAGACCCATGAGGTCGCGCACCCGGGAGCGGATGCCGTCGGCGCCGATCAGCACGTCGGCTTCGAAGCGACGGCCGTCCTCGGTCACGGCCGCGGGGCGGCGGGGGTCGCCACGGTCCAGTTCGCCGACCCGGCTCGAGGTGTGCAGTGCGACCACCGGGCCGGGGCCGGTCGGATCGACACAGGCATCGGTGAGGACACCGTGCAGATCGGCCCGGTGGTAGTGCCAGTACGGCGCGTTGTACCGCTGCGTGCAGTAGTCGCCGAGCTGGGTCAGCCCGATGATGCTGCCGTCCTTCCACCGGCGCCGCACCTGGTCCTGGGGCTCGGTGCGGATGGCCTCCAGCCGCCTGCGCAGACCCAGCCCGAGCAGGACTCGGCTCGCGTTGGGCGCTGTCTGGATACCGGCGCCGATCTCGCCGAACCGCGGTGCCTGCTCCAGCACGGTCACGTGGTGGCCGCGCTGCCGCAGCGCCAGCGCGGCGGTCATTCCGCCGAGCCCGCCGCCGACGATGACGACGTCGAGGGATTGGGTGGATGCCATGTTCTCTCCAGATGCGGGTACGGCGGCGGGATCAGAAGTCGACGAGCCGGCCCGCGGTGACGACCTCCTGGTCGTCGACGGCGACGGTGCAGCCGCGCATGGCGATGTCGACGTGGGCGTACGATTCGCGCCGCAGTACGGGGTGGGGGCCGGTGGACCACAGGAAGTTCCCGGCGAACGCCCGCGCGTCCATGCCCATCAGCTCTTCCTTGCCGTACAGGGCGGTGGCGAACCAGTCGGCGGTGCGCATCAGGCCCCAGCCCATATGGGACAGGCTGCGTCCCCATTCGTCGTCCGCGTCGTCGAAGAAGGTGTTCAGCAGGTGGGCCTCGGCGCCGCCGGACACCTTCTCGATGTTCCCGCCCGCTATCTCCAGGGTGACCGGCTGGCGTACGTACTCCTTGAACGGCAGCAGGATGTCGCCCTCGGAGAGCACGATCCGGCCCTCGGAGAACCGCGGCCAGCACAGGACCATGGTGCTCGGCCAGTGGTCCCAGCGGCCCGGGTCGTCGGCGAAGCCCACCTGGAACTCCGGCTTGGAGCCCGGCAGTTCGATGGTCAGGTCGGTGCCGGCCTCGGAGGTCACCCGCATGACGGACGCGCCCTGCAGCAGGTTCACGCCCTTGAGCACCTCCGCCTTGTCCTCCGGCTCGGGGAGGTTGCGGATGAGCACGTCGGGGGCGTCGCACACGAAGAGGATGCGGGTGCCCGTCCGCAGGATCTCCTGCTGGAGCGGGGCGTGGATGAAGCCCTCACGCGTGAGGTCCACGACGAGGTCGGCGGCCTTGAGCAGGTCCTGTGCGGCGGTGTCGCCGAGCACCGCGCTCAGGCCGGGTCCGGCACCGGTGCGGGTGCTGTCCGACGGCGACGGGTTGCCGCCGGGAACGGTGGCGGCGATGACGTGTGCGCCGCAGGCTTTGGCCGCGCCGAAGGCGGCCGCCACGTAGTCGCCGCGGCTGGTGGGCTCGGACAGGACGACGACGTGCTCATCGGGCTTGAGCTTGCACAGCTTCAGCTCCTGGGTGAACGCGTCGAGCAGGTCAACGGAGGTGAGGTCGAGCATGTCTCGCTCCTGGGGAAGGGGGAGGTGGCAGACGGCGATCGCACGGTCCGGAGAGGCGTGGAGGTATGGATCCAGCCATGCGGCCAGGTGGTGTGATGCGGAGACGCGGGTCTCATGGGCGCCGCCGACGCAATTAATCCGAACGCGTACGATCTGGGTCTGGCAAGGGGTACGGCCGAACTTTTTTGTGACCGGCCCGCCTCCCGGGGTGGCCCCGGCGACCGGGACACCCTTGCTGACTTCGTGTTTTCCTCAGGTGTCGACCATCTTTCCCGACTTCATGAAGAGGAGCGAAAGATGATTGCGGCGAACGCGAAGCCTTGCGTCGAGAGTTCGTACGTGCTCGGATGGTTTCTGTTCGCATCCGGAATGCGCGCCCTGGGCCGCCTCGCCATGGCTGGTTCTCGGCGGCGTGCCGCCTCCAAGGAGTGCTCCGATGGTCATCCCCCGCGTCCCCTGGCGCGCCGTCGTCGCGGCGCGGACGGCCCTGCCGCGTTACCGCACCCGCCCGGTGTCCTTACGGGAACACATGAGGGCCGCGGGGCATCGGCCCCGCGGCCCCATCTGACCCGCCGTCACTAGTCGCCGGTGACGCCGTCGATCCGCTCGCGGATGAGGTCGGCGTGGCCGTTGTGGCGGGCGTACTCCTCGATCATGTGCAGATAGATCCAGCGCAGGTTGTAGTCCCCACGGCCGGGACGGGTGATGACGTCGTCCAGGGAGCGGCCCGCGGCGGCCTCCTTGGCCTCGGCGATCTCCTCCCGCCAGATGGCGAAGGCGGTCTCCGAGGTGTCCCCGTCGGTGAGGTGGAACTCCCCGTCCGGGTCCTCCTCGCTGTACCAGATCGGCGCTACGTCCTGCTGGGCGAGCACGCGCCGGAACCAGCTCCGCTCGACCTCGGCCATGTGCCGTACCAGCCCGAGCAGGGTCAGTCCGGACGGCGGCGCCGACGCCTCGCGCAGCTGCTTGTCGTCCAGCCCCTCGCACTTGAGGGCGAGGGTGGCGCGGTGGAAGTCCAGCCACCCTTCCAGGCTGGTGCGTTCGTCGGCGGTCCTGGGGGGATCGGGGCGTTCTGTGGTGGTCATGGCGGCCATGATGGCGGCCCCGTCGCCCGGCCCGCCACGCGTTATCCGTCCGGCGTCCCGCGGTGGCTCCTCCGCGCGCTCTGCGTCGAGCACGCCACCACGCCATGTGTCGAGCAGGCCATGTGTCGAGCACGCTAGGTGCCGAGCGGGCCATGTGCCGAGCGCGTCAAGTGTCGAGCACGCTACGTGTCGAGCATCCCGCGCAGCAGTTCCCCGAAGCCGGTGCGCAGCGCCGCGCGGTCGGGGACGGCGTCGTGGTCGGCGCCCGCGGCGCAGCTGAACATCAGCCCCTCGCACCAGGCGACCAGCGACCGCGCGTGCCGCCGGGGCTCGGTGGAGCCCAGCGCCGTCATCATCGCCTCGAGCGGCTCCCGGAAGCCGCGGCCCGTGGCGTCGTAGAACTCCCGCAGCTCGGGGCGGCGCGTCGCCTCCAGCGCGAGCTCGTAGCGGGCGATCAGCAGATCGCGCTGGGTGGTGAGCGAGCGGTGCAGGGCGAGCGCGAGCGCGTCGGCCAGACCCGCGACCGGATCGGCCTCGTCCGGCGCCGCGCCGGCGGGGCGCGGCATCTCGTCGGGTGCCAGCACCTCCGCCTCCCGCTGGGCCAGCCGCCGGACCGCCGTCTTGAGCAGGGCGGCGCGGGTCCGGGCGTGGTTGGAGGTCGAGCCGAGCGGCAGCCCGGCGGCCTCGTCCACCGCGCGGTGCGTCAGCCCTCGCATCCCGCGCTCGGCCAGCAGTGCCAGGGCGGTGTCGGCGATCAGCTCGGCGCGGGACGCGCCGGACGCGGAGGCGGCCGAGGGGGCGCCCGACGCGGCGGCGGCCGGGGAGGTGCCGGAAGCGGCGGCGGCGGTTCGATCAGCGGTCATGGGGCCAACCTAAGCCCATCGGCCAGTCGTACTACGGATGTAGTAACGTAAGTGAGTACTACACCTGTAGTTTGCCTGGAGGAGTCATGCAGCAGCCCCGTGCCGTCGTCATCGGTGCCGGAGTCGGCGGGCTCACCGCCGCCGCGGCCCTGCACCGCCGCGGCTGGTCCGTCACCGTCCTGGAGCGGGCCGCCCGCCTCGAGCCGGTCGGCGCCGGAATCTCGCTCGCCCCCAATGCCCAGCGCGCCCTGGACGCCATCGACCTCGGCGACGACGTCCGCGCGCTCGCCGCCTGGCAGGGCGGCGGCGGACTGCGCACCCCCGGCGGCCGCTGGCTCTCCCGGATGGACAGCGCGACGGCGGCCGAGCGCTTCGGCGGCCCGCTGGTCCTCCTCCACCGGGCCACCCTCGTCGACCTGCTGGTCTCCCGGCTGCCCGAGGGCGTGGTCCGCACCGGGACCGCCGCCCGGCTGGCCGACCCCGGCGCCGCCGGTCGCCCGGCCCGGGTCGCGACCGAGGACGGCGAGCACGAGGCGGACCTCGTCATCGGCGCCGACGGCATCGACTCGGCCGTCCGCCGCACGCTCTTCCCGGACCACCCAGGGCCCCGCTACGCCGGATTCACCACCTGGCGCGCCGTCATCCCCGCCCCCGACCGGCCGTTCGAGCCCCATGAGACCTGGGGGAGGGGCCGGATCTGGGGCACCCAGCCGCTCAAGGACGGCCGGGTCTACGCCTACGCGGCGGCCGTCGCCCCGCCCGGCGGCCGTGCCCCGGACGACGAGCGGTCCGAACTGCTGCGGCTCTACGGCGACTGGCACCGGCCCGTCCCCGACGTCCTCGCCGCCGTCACGCCCCGGGACGTGCTGCGCCACGACATCCGGTACATGGCCGAGGCCCTGCCCGCCTACCACCGGGGCCGGGTCGCCCTCCTCGGCGACGCCGCCCACGCGATGGCCCCCACGATGGGGCAGGGCGGCAACCAGGCCATCGAGGACGCCGTCGTCCTCGCCCACCAGCTGGCCCCCGGGATCGGTCTGGCCCCCGGGACCGCCGACCCCTCCGCCGCCCTGGCCGCCTACACCCGCGACCGGCTGCCCCGCACGATGGACGTGGTGCGCCGCTCGGCGCGCACCGCCCGCATGATCACCCTCACCGGCGTCCCCGCCGTCGTCCTCCGCGACGCCGCGATCGCCGCCGTCGGCCGCCTGGCCCCCGGTCTGGCCCTCCGCTCCTTCGACGGCATCGCCGACTGGCGTCCGCCCGCCCCCACGTATCCTGCGGGGGCACGGCGAACGTCATGATCGGAAAAGACCGGGGAGAACATATGAGGGTCGGCTGCGTCGGGCTCGGCGACATCGCGCAGAAGGCGTATCTGCCCGTGCTGATGGCCCGCCCCGGCCTGGAGCCGCATCTGCACACCCGCACCCCCGCCACCCTCCAGCGGGTCGCCGACACCCATCGGGTCCCGGACGCCCAGCGCCACTCCGACTTCGACTCGCTGCTCGCGGCCGGGCTCGACGCGGCCTTCGTGCACGCCCCGACCGACGCCCACGCCGACCTCGTCACCCGGCTCCTCGAGGCCGGGGTGCCCACCTACGTCGACAAGCCGCTCGCGTACCACCTCGCCGACAGCGAGCGGCTGGTGCGGCTCGCCGAGGAGCGCGGGGTGAGCCTGATGGTCGGCTTCAACCGGCGCTACGCACCCGGCTACGCCCAGTGCCTGGACCATCCGCGCGATCTGATCCTGCTCCAGAAGAACCGCGTCGGCCTCGCCGAGGACCCGCGCACCCTGGTCCTGGACGACTTCATCCACGTGGTCGACACGCTGCGCTTCCTCGCGCCGGGGCCGGTGGACCACATCGATGTGCGCGCCAGGATCCGCGGCGGGCTGATACACCATGTGCTGTTGCAGCTGTCCGGGGACGGGTTCACCGCGCTCGGCGTGATGAACCGGATGAGCGGCTCCACCGAGGAGGTCCTGGAGGTCTCCGGCCAGGACACCAAGCGGCAGGTGCTCAACCTCGCCGAGGTGGTCGACCACAAGGGGCAGCCGAGCGTGCGCCGCCGGGGCGACTGGGTGCCGGTGGCGCGGCAGCGCGGGATCGAGCAGATCACCGACGCCTTCCTGGACGCGGTGCGCGCCGGGCGGCGGATCGGCGCCGAGGACGCGCTGCGCACCCATGAGCTGTGCGAACGGGTCGTCAGGGACGCCCTGGAGTCGGCTGGTCTGTCCGACGGTCCGACGGCTGGTCCGGCCGCCGGTCCGGCCGCTCGTCCGACGCCCGGTCCGGGCTCCGGCCCGACGGCTGGTCCGGCCGCCGTCTGAGCGCCCGGCCCCCCTCGGCCGCGCAGAAGACGGCGAGCGCCGCCATCGCCCCGTACACCGGCCAGGGCCCGATCCGCGCATACGGGCTGGTGCCCTGCCCCAGCGGCACCGTGTAGACGGTGGCCGCGCTGGCGCCGGTGGGCATCCGGGGGCCCACCGGCTCGCCGCGCGGCCCGAACACCGCGCTCTCCCCGGTCAGCGTGGCGTGCACCATCGGCCGCCAGGTCTCGGCGGCGCGCAGCGCGGCCAGCGAGGCGTGCTGCTCGGGCGCCCAGCTCCCCTGGAAGGTCGAGGTCGAGGACTGGACGACGAGCATCCGCGCCCCCTCCCGCGCCAGGGCCCGGCTCATGTCAGGGAACGCCGACTCGAAGCACACCAGTGGCCCGATCCGCAGCGAACCGGGGAGGTTCATCACCACCGGCTCGGTGCCCCGGTGGCGGTCCTCACCGGCCGCCTTGCCCACCGAGGTGGCCCAGCCCAGCAGCGGCCGGGCCGGCACGTACTCCCCGAAGGGGACCAGCCGCATCTTGTCGTAGCGCTGTCCCGTCGGGCCGTTCGGCCCGATCAGCACCGAGCTCTTGTAGATCCCGGGCATATCGCTGCGCCGCGCGTCCACGTTGACCAGCAGATCCGCGCCGACCGTCCGGGACAGCGCGGCCAGCCGCCGGCGCAGCTCCGGGTGGGTGGTCAGATCCTGGGCCACGCTGCTCTCGCCCCACACCACCAGGTCGACATCGCGGCCGGCCAGCTGCCGGGTCAGCTCCGCGCTGCGCTCGAAGCGCGGCGCCGGACCCTGGATGACCCCCGGCTGCACCACCGCGACCCGCGCCGTCCCGGGCTCCTTGGCCTGGGGCACCCAGGCCCACGCCCCGGCCGCCGCGGCGCCGCACGCGGTGAGCCCGGCCAGCGCCACCGTACGGGCCCGGGCCACCGCGATCAGCACCGTCACCGCGACGTTCACCAGGACCAGCAGAAGGCCGAGCAGCCAGACCCCGCCCACCGAGGCCAGCCGCAGCGCGGGCGCCACCTGCCACTGGCTCGCGCCCAGCAGCCCCCAGGGCCCGCCGAGATACTCCCAGGACCGGACCAGCTCGGCCATCAGCCAGGCGGAGGGCAGCAGCACCAGCGCCGCCGCCACCCGCCCGGACCCCGGGCGGCCGTGCAGCAGCCGGTGCGTCAGCCACCCCCAGGGCACCCACAACAGCCCCAGCAGCAGCGCCAGTACCACGATGAACACATGCAGGCTCGGCATCAGCCAGTGGTGCGCCGCGAGCAGGAACCCGGCGCCGCCCAGCCAGCCGTCCAGCACCGCCCGGCGGCCGGTGGGCGCCGAGCGCACCAGCAGCAGCCAGGGCACCAGGGCCACATACGCCCACCACCACAGCGAGGGCTCGGGAAAGGCCAGCGCGGGCAGCGCGCCCGCCAGCAGCGCCATCGCGCCGCGCCACCACGGGGAGGCGAGCCGCCGCCCCCACCGATCCTCGCCGCCGACCGGCCTCCGCACCGTCGATGCCCCCCTCCTGTTGGCACAGGGCCAGTGTGCGGGAGTCAGCCGATCATGAACAGGGCGGGGGTGCGCCGGAGCGTGCTTCATGCCGATTCCGGGGGGTCTTGTTCCGGGAGGTCTTGTTCCGGGAGGTCTTGTTCGGCCCAGATGAGCTTGCCGCCCTCGGTGTAGCGGGTGCCCCAGCGCCGGGTCAGCTGGGCGACGAGGAACAGCCCCCGGCCGCCCTCGTCGGTGGTACGGGCGTGGCGCAGCCGCGGCGAGGTGTTGCTGGTGTCGGTGACCTCGCAGATCAGCACGTCGTGCCGGATCAGCCGCAGCCGGATGGGGCCGGTGCCGTGGCGGATGGCGTTGGTGACCAGCTCGCTGACGATCAGTTCCGTGGTCGTCATCAGCTCGTCCAGTCCCCACCCGGCGAGCTGGCGCATCGCCAGGGAGCGGGCGCTGGCCACCACGGCAGGATCGGAGGGCAGGTCCCAGGACGCGACGTGCCCGGTGCCCAGGCCGTGCGTACGGGCCAGCAGCAGGGCCACATCGTCGGTCTGCGGGGAGGTCAGCAGGGCGTCGACCACCGTGGAGCAGAGCTCATCCAGCGGCAGCACGGCCTGGCCGAGGGTGTTGCTCAACCGGCCGAGGCCGACGTCGATGTCCTGGTCGCAGGTCTCGATGAGCCCGTCGGTGTAGAGGGCGATCAGGCTCCCGGCGGGCAGCTCCAGCTCCGCCGACTCGAACGGCAGCGACCCCAGGCCCAGCGGGGGACCGGCGGGCAGCGCGGGGAAGGTGACCTCGCCCGAGGGGTCCACGATCGCGGGGGTCGGGTGGCCCGCCCGCGCCATGGTGCACCGCCGGGTGACCGGGTCGTAGATCGCGTACAGACAGGTGGCGCCCAGCACCGCGGCCGCCACGCCCTCCTGCCCGGCCTCCTCCTCGGTGAGCCGGATGACCAGGTCGTCGAGGTGGGCCAGCAGCTCCTCGGGCGGCAGGTCCATGTCGGCGAGCGTGTGCACGGCGGTGCGCAACCGCCCCATGGTGGCCGCGGCGTTGATGCCGTGCCCGACCACATCGCCGACCACCAGCGCCACCCGGGCGCCGGACAGCGGAATCACATCGAACCAGTCGCCGCCGACCCCGTAGCGCGCGTCGGTGGGCAGATAGCGCGAGGCCACCTCGACGGCCTGGCCGCCGCTCAGGGCGTGCGGCAGCAGACTGCGCTGCAGGGCCAGCGCGGTGGCGTGCTCACGGCTGTAGCGGCGGGCGTTGTCGATGTTCAGCGCGGCCCGCGCGACCAGCTCCTCGGCGAGCAGCAGATCGTCCTCCTCGAACGGGTCCGGATGCCGGGAGCGGACGAACGAGGCCACGCCCAGCAGGGCGCCGCGCGCCCCGAGCGGCGCCACCATCAGCGACCGCATCCCGAACTCGCGCACCTTCGCCGCCCGCGCCGGATCGTCCCCGGACCAGGCGGTGATGGAGTGGCCCATCACCGGGTCGAGCAGGGCCTCCCCGGAGAAGAAACAGCAGGCGAAGGGGGACGTGGGGGAGATGGTGACCGCGTCCCCCTGCTGCGCGATGGACTCCGGGCACCCCTCCCGGATCGACGCCTGACCGGCCCGGCGGAAGGCGGGCAGGGTCTCACCGGGGGTCTCCATGGGCTCCTCGCCGCGCAGGATGGAGTCCAGCAGATCGACGGTGACGAAGTCGGCGAGCCGCGGCACCGCGAAGTCGGCCAGCTCCTGGGCGGTGCGCATGACGTCCAGGGTGCTGCCGATGCGGGCGCTGGCCTCGTTGAGCAGCGCCAGCCGCTCCCGGGCCCGCCAGCGGTCGGTGACATCGATGACCATGTGGCACACGCCCACCGGACGGCCCTCGGCGTTGTCCAGGCGGAAGAAGGAGGTCGAGTACGCGTGCTCCCGGTGGGGCGCGGCCATCGTCCAGCCCCGGTACTCGTAGTCGATCACCGGCTTGCCGGTCTCCAGCACCTGCCGCAGCTGCGCCTCGAGCGCCTCGGTGTCCAGCCCCGGCAGGCAGTCCGCCATCCGGCGGCCCATCCGCTGCTCACGGGGCAGCCCGCCGTAGCGCTCCAGCGTGTCGTTGAGCCACACGTACCGCAGATCCGGGCTGAGCACGGCGATCCCGACCGGCGACCGGGTGAGGAACGCCTGGAGCAGTGAGCCGCTGAGCGCCCAGGTCGGGATGGAGCCCAGGCCGATCCCGGAGACCAGCCAGGAGACGTCGCCGTCCGGGTCGCGCATGGCGGAGATCCGCAGCCCCACCTCGATCCGGCGGCCGTCCTGGTGCCGGAGGCGGCCCAGACCGCCCCAGCCGTCGTGTTCCTGGCACCACGAGCCGATCGCCTCGGCCTTCGCCGCGTCCTCCGGCGCCGTCAGCAGCATCCTGGCCGACTGCTTCATCGCATCCGCCGCCGGATAGCCGAGGAGTCTCTCCGCCCCCGGGGTCCAGCCGATGATGGTCCCCGTGGCGTCGATCAGCGCCGAGGCCGCATCCGCCATGTCGAACGGGACATGCGCCTCGGTCGGCGCGATTCCCTGGGGGATGGCCATCGCAACCGTCCCATCTGCGGATACATTTCCCTTAATACTATGACTCCTGCGCCTCCCCGGTGGTGAGCCGGACAGCAGCCCCGCCCGGGTGGGCCACCGGGTGCCGAAGCCCGCGTCGGCGGCCGGGACGACGACCAGGAAGCCGAGCGCGGGGGCCAGGCCGGGATGGGCTCCAGGGAGAGGTCCACCCTGCCGCTGATCAGGGTCATCGCCTCGGCGAGCACCAGCGGCCCCAAGCCCGGGGACCCGCCGCGATGTTGACGAGGTTGTCCCGGGTGAGGAGTCCGGGTTGCCGAGCGCGCCGATCACCAGCAGCAGGACTTGCCCGCGCCGCCGCGGCCGGCGAGGCCGTGCGCGGCACCCGCCCCGTACGGCGATCCCCGCGTCCCGCAGGGCCACCGTGGGCCCGTACCGTCTGGTGATCCCGTGCGCCTCGGCCAGCGGGGGCGGCTCCTCGGTCACACCCGGTTGCCCCATAGCGAGCGGTCGTCGACATTGGCCCGGGTCACCAGCGGGGCGGGCAGCTGGTCCTCCAGATTGCCGCCGGGCAGCCGGACGATGGTGCTGCCGTGGCCGGTCGGCCCCGCGTGGAAGGGCTTCCCGGTCATGGCCTGCCTGATGTAGCGCATGGCGTAGACGGCGTAGAGGTCCGCGGGCTGGGAGACGGTGGCGTCGATGAGGCCCTTACGGATCGCGTCCAGCTCCTGCGGGGTCCCGTCGTTGGAGACGATGGCGATGTGGCCGCGGCGGCCCACCGGCACCAGGGCGCGGTGGCGCTGGAAGGTGCGCAGGGTGGGCGCCAGATAGACGCCGCCGGCCTGGAGGTAGATGCCCTTGATGCCGGGGTGGGCGCTGTAGAGGGCCTCCAGACCGGCCGCCGCCTTCTCCGCCTGCCAGTCGGCCGGGATGTCCAGGACCTTGATGTCCGGGTAGTGGCGCGCCATGCAGTGGTCGAAGGCGGCCGTGCGGTCCCGGCCGTTGACCGAGGCCAGATCGCCCTCGATCTGCACCACCGTGCCCCGCCGCACGGCGCGGCCCAGGGCCCGGCACGCCTTGACGCCGTAGGCGCGGTTGTCGGCCCGGACCACGATGGCCACCCTGCCCCGGTCGGGGGCCACGTCGACGGCGACCACCGGCACACGGGCGCGCCGGGCGGCGCTCAGCCCGGGGCCGATGGCGGCGGAGTCCACCGGGGAGACGACCAGGCCGCCCACGTCCTGGGCCAGCAGATTGTCGATATCGGTGATCTGCTGGCCCGGGTCGTTGTCGGAGTTGACCGTCGGCAGGATCCGTACGCCCGCCTTCCTGGCCTGCTCCGGGATGTCGTCGTTGTACGCCTCCCAGAAGGGCGAGGCCAGCAGCGGCAGCACCACGCCGACCTTGCCTGCGTCCGCACCGCCGCCGCAGCCCGCGGCGGCCGGGCCGCACAGCAGGAGCAGGGCCGCGGTGGCGGTGGTGAGGCGGTGGGGCATGGGGTCTCCGGCGCTCGGGACGAATACCTCATATCAACACAGAACGGGCAGAGAGGAAGGGAAAGCCGACCCTTGACAAGCCTCCGGTGTACAGCTGAGGATCTCCGCGTGAACTTGTCAGACAGCCAGACAGGTGGTCCCGGATTCGCTTCCCCCCGTCGCGTCAGCGCGATGGAAGCGGTTCTCACCCACCTCCGGGAAGCGATCGAGCAGGGCCGTTACGCGGTGGGGGACAAACTCCCCTCCGAGGCGGAGCTGTGCCGTCGCCTGGAGGTGAGCCGGCCGGTGCTCCGCGAGGCCCTCAGGGCCCTGCAGACGATGGGGCTGACCGCCTCGCGCACCGGCAAGGGCACCTTCGTCATCTCCAGCGGCCCGGTGGAGGATCCCACCTTCGGCGACTACGCCGCGAGCGACCTGCTGGAGGTGCGCCGGCACATCGAGATCCCGGTGGCGGGCTACGCGGCCCTGCGCCGCTCCGCCGAGGACCTCGACCACCTGTCCCATCTGCTGGAGCGGATGGAGCGGGAGACCGACACCACCGCATGGGTGGCGATGGACACGCTGTTCCACCTCGCCGTCGCCCAGGCGGCCCAGAACCCGGTCTTCCGGCGGGTCATCGAGGAGATCCGCGATGCCCTGGCCCGGCAGTCGGCATTTCTCAACGAACTCGGCGGCCGCCGCGAGCAGTCCAACCGAGAGCACCGGGCGATCGTCGAGGCGCTCGCCGACGGGTCCGAACACGACGCGGTGGAGGCGATGTCCCACCACCTCGAACGCGTGGAGACCACCCTGACCTCCATCGTGCGGCCCGCTGCGGCGGACAGCCGGACGACAGCACCGACGGAAGGCGGACAGCAGGCGTGAGCGAGCAGTCCCTCCGGCAAGAAGACCGCCAACAGCACCAGGCCGGGAGCCCCGCGCACGTGGACGCGGGCGACGCCGGTTACAGCAAGTCCCTCAAGGCCCGGCACGTCAACATGATCGCCATCGGCGGCGCCATCGGCACCGGCCTCTTCCTCGGCGCCGGCGGGCGGCTCAAGGACGCCGGGCCGTCGCTGGCCGTGGCGTACGCGGTCTGCGGCGTCTTCGCCTTCCTGGTGGTGCGTGCCCTGGGCGAGCTGGTGCTGCACCGGCCCTCCTCCGGCGCGTTCGTCTCCTACGCCCGGGAGTTCCTCGGCGAGAAGGGCGCCTTCGTCGCGGGCTGGATGTACTTCCTGAACTGGGCCACCACCGGGGTCGCCGACATCACGGCCGTGGCGACCTACACCCACTACTGGGGGATGTTCACCGAGATCCCGCAGTGGGTGATCGCCCTGATCGCGCTCGCCGTGGTGCTCACGGTCAATCTGATCTCGGTGAAGATCTTCGGTGAGCTGGAGTTCTGGTTCGCGATCATCAAGGTCGGCGCGCTCGTCGTCTTCATGGCGATCGGCATCTTCCTGCTGGTCACCCGCGAGCAGGTGGCCGGTGGCAGCACCGGGCCCAGCCTGATCACCGAGCACGGCGGCGTCTTCCCGCACGGGGTGCTGCCGATGCTGCTGGTCATCCAGGGCGTCGTCTTCGCCTACGCCTCCGTGGAACTGGTCGGCGTGGCCGCGGGCGAGACCGAGAACCCCGAGAAGATCATGCCCAAGGCGATCAACTCCATCATGTGGCGCGTGGGCCTGTTCTACGTGGGCTCCGTGGTGCTGCTCTCGATGCTGCTGCCCTCCGGCTCCTACTCGGGCGACGAGAGCCCGTTCGTCACCGTGCTGTCCAAGATCGGGGTCCCGGCGGCCGGCGGGGTGATGAACCTCGTCGTGCTCACCGCCGCCATGTCCAGCCTCAACTCCGGGCTGTACTCCACCGGCCGGATCCTGCGCTCGATGGCGATGTCCGGCTCCGCGCCCAAGTTCACCGGCGCGATGAGCCGCACCCATGTGCCCTACGGAGGCATCCTCCTCACCTCCTTCTTCTGTGTGCTGGGCGTGGGCCTGAACTATGTGGTGCCGAGCGAGGCGTTCGAGATCGTGCTCAACTTCGCCGCGATCGGCATCCTCTCGACCTGGGCCGTGATCATGCTCTGTCATCTGCTGTTCTGGCGGCGCGCCCAGGCCGGCCAGGTCACCCGCCCCGGCTACCGGCTCCCCGGTTCCCCGTACACCGAGATCGTCACCCTGGGCTTCCTCGCCTCCGTCCTCGTCCTGATGTGGGCGGACGGCGGCCCCAGCCGGCTGACCGTCATGGCGCTTCCGGCGATCCTGGCGGCGCTGGTCATCGGCTGGTTCGCGGCCCGCGGCCGGATGAAGGACCCCTCGTGAACCCGACCTGAGGAATCGTTTCTCCTCTCCGGCCGTACCACCCCCGGACGCCCTCTCCCTCCACCACCACCCGGAGGAATCCCACCCCGTGAACAC
>NZ_JAEEAP010000203.1 GCF_016103465.1 Streptomyces sabulosicollis | reverse complement strand
GCTGTCCCCCGCCCAGCGCGCCGAGCTGATCCGCCAGGCCGAGGCCGCCAAGGGCGAGGCCGCCAAGGACCTGGGGCTCGGGGCCAAGGAGAAGCTGGTCGTCAAGGACGTCACCAAGGACGCCGACGGCACGACCCACACCCGCTACGAGCGCACCTACGCCGGACTCCCCGTCCTCGGCGGGGACTTGGTCGTCGACCGGGCGAAGAGCGGCGCGCCGCTGACCGTCGCCAAGGCCACCAAGGCCCGGCTGACCGTCCCGACCACCACCGCCGCCGTGGCCCCCGCCACCGCCGAGAAGGCCGCCGTGAAGGCGGCCAACGCGCAGGGCTCGCGGAAGACCGCGGCCGACCGGGCGCCCCGCAAGGTGGTCTGGGCCGCGAAGGGCACCCCGGCCCTCGCCTACGAGACGGTCGTCGGCGGTCTCCAGGAGGACGGCACCCCGAACGAGCTGCACGTCATCACCGACGCGGCAACCGGCAAGAAGCTGTTCGAGTTCCAGGGTGTCAAGAAGGGCACCGGGAACAGCCAGTACAGCGGCCAGGTGGCCCTCGGCACCTCGGGCAGCGCGGGCTCGTACAACCTCACCGACTCCGGGCGCGGCAACCACAAGACGTACAACCTCAACCGCGGCACCTCGGGCACCGGCACCCTCTTCACCGATGCCGACGACGTCTGGGGCAACGGCACCACCTCCGACGCCGCCACCGCCGGGGTGGACGCGCACTACGGCGCCGCCGAGACCTGGGACTACTACAGATACGTCCACGGCCGCACCGGCATCCGGGGCGACGGCGTCGGGGCGTACTCCCGGGTCCACTACAGCAGCGGTTACGTCAACGCCTTCTGGCAGGACGCCTGCTTCTGCATGACCTACGGCGACGGCTCGGGCAACGCCAAGCCGCTGACCTCCCTCGATGTCGCCGCGCACGAGATGAGCCACGGCGTCACCGCGGCCACCGCCAACCTCACCTACAGCGGCGAGTCCGGCGGGCTCAACGAGGCCACCTCCGACATCTTCGCCGCCGCCGTCGAGTTCTACGCGAACAACGCGAACGACCCCGGGGACTACCTCGTCGGCGAGAAGATCGACATCAATGGCGACGGCACCCCGCTGCGCTACATGGACAAGCCCAGCAAGGACGGGGCCTCCAAGGACAGCTGGTACTCCGGTGTCGGCAATGTGGACGTCCACTACTCGTCCGGCATCGCCAACCACTTCTTCTACCTGCTCTCCGAGGGCAGCGGCGCCAAGGTCATCAACGGCGTGAGCTACAACAGCCCGACGTACGACAACCTCCCGGTCACCGGCATCGGGCGGGACAACGCGGAGAAGATCTGGTTCAAGGCGCTGAGCCAGCGGATGACCTCCAACACCAACTACGCGGGGGCCCGCGACGCCACGCTGTGGGCGGCGGGCGAGCTGTTCGGCCAGGGCAGCGCGCAGTACAACGCGGTGGCGAGCGCCTGGGCCGGGGTCAACGTCGGCACCCGGATCGCCGACGGCGTCACCGTCACCCCGCCCGGCGACCAGACCAGCATCGTCAACCAGGCCACCAGCCTCCAGATCACCGCGACCAGCTCCAACCCGGGCGCGCTGAGCTACGCGGCCACCGGGCTCCCCGCGGGCCTGGCCATCGACTCCGCCACCGGTCTGATCTCCGGAACCCCGATCGCCGTCGGCTCCGGCGCGGTGACCGTCACGGTGACCGACTCGGCCGGCAAGACCGGCACGGCGTCCTTCACCTGGACGGTGAACACCAGCGGCGGCAACGTCTTCGAGAACACCGCGGACATCGCCATCCCCGACGCGGGTGAGCCCATCACCTCGCCGGTCCCGGTGAGCCGGGCCGGTAACGCGCCCAGCAACCTCCAGGTGGGCGTGGACATCGTGCACAGCTACCGCGGCGACCTGGTGATCGATCTGGTCGCCCCGGACGGCACCGCCTACCGGCTGAAGAGCGCCAGCCTCTTCGACTCGGCGGACGACGTGCGGACCACGTACAGCGTGGACGCGTCCTCCGAGACCGCGGTCGGCACCTGGAAGCTGCGGGTTCAGGACATGTACGCCCAGGACACCGGCTATATCAACAGCTGGAAGCTGACCTTCTGACGGAGCCGTGAGGCTCACTCAGGACAGGCGCCGCCAGGGGTCGACCCGACTCCCCCTGGCGGCGCCTCTCTTACTCCGCGACCGTTACGTCCGCTTGTCCGGAATCCGAAGGTTGATCAGCATTCAACGAACATTTTCCCCTCGCCCCGTCGCGAAACCCGTGACATGTCCTGGACTTGTGTGACAGTCTGCCCAACGCATTACGCATCAGTACCTCTTGTTCAGCACCGGGCCGCACTTCCCCGCAGCCCGGCGCTGACCCCCCACAGCAACGAGGAGATCGCGTGCGCAAGACCTTCAGCATGCCCATATCCGGTGCCGGTAAGAGGCGTTCGGCCATCGCGGCCGGTACCGCGGTCGCCGCGGCGGCCCTGCTCGCCTCGGGACTGAGCACCGGCACCGCCGGTGCCGCCCCCGCCAAGACCGGCGCCCAGCCCGCCGCGCTCACCGCCTCGGCCCGCGCCGAGCTGCTCCGCGAGGCCAACGCGACCAAGGCGGACACCGCCTCGTCGCTCGGCCTCGGCGCCAAGGAGAAGCTGGTCGTCAAGGACGTCATCAAGGACGCCGACGGCACCACCCACACCCGCTACGACCGCACCTACGACGGTCTGCCCGTCCTCGGTGGCGACCTGATCGTCCACAAGGCCAAGGGCGGTGACATCCGAAGCGTCACCAAGGCCACCAAGGCCACCGTCAAGGTCGCCTCCACCGCGGCCGGGATCGCCCCGAGCACCGCGGCCAAGGCCGCCGTCAAGCTGGCCAAGGCCGACGACACCAAGCAGGCGGCGGCCGACCAGGCCCCGCGCAAGGTGATCTGGGCCGCCACCGGCAAGCCCGTGCTGGCCTACGAGACCGTCGTCGGCGGGGTGCAGAAGGACGGCACCCCGAACGAACTGCACGTCATCACCGACGCTGCCACCGGCAAGAAGCTCTACGAGTACCAGGGCATCGAGAACGGCAAGGGCGAGAGCGAGTACAGCGGCTCGGTCGAGCTCGGCACCAGCAAGGAAGGCAGCGGTTACACCCTGACCGACGCCGACCGCGGCGGCCACAAGACCACCAACCTGGAGAACGGCGAGGAGGGCGAGGGCAAGGCGTTCACCGACGACGACGACAACTGGGGCACCGGCAAGCCGGACGACCCCCAGACCGCCGCCGTCGACGCCCACTACGGCGCCGCCGCCACCTGGGACTACTACAAGAACGTGCACGGCCGCGAGGGCATCGGGGGCGACGGCAAGGCCGCCTACTCCCGGGTCCACTACGGCGACAGCTACGTCAACGCCTTCTGGGACGACAGCTGCTTCTGCATGACCTACGGCGACGGCCAGGACAACAAGGCCCCGCTGACCGCGATCGACGTGGCGGCCCACGAAATGAGCCACGGCGTCACCTCCAAGACCGCGGGCCTGGAGTACAGCGGCGAGTCGGGCGGCCTCAACGAGGCCACCTCCGACATCTTCGGCACCGCCGTGGAGTTCAACGTCAAGAACGCCACGGACGTCGGTGACTACCTCATCGGCGAGAAGATCGACATCAACGGTGACGGCACCCCGCTGCGCTACATGGACAAGCCGAGCAAGGACGGCCAGTCCGCGGACGCCTGGTCCGACGGTGTCGGCGACCTGGACGTGCACTACTCCTCCGGTGTCGCCAACCACTTCTTCTACCTGCTGTCCGAGGGCAGCGGCGCGAAGGAGATCAACGGTGTGAAGTACGACAGCCCCACCTCCGACGGCTCCAAGGTCGAGGGCATCGGGCGGGACAAGGCCGAGAAGGTCTGGTACAAGGCCCTGACCACCTACTTCACCTCCAACACCGACTACCACGCCGCCCGTGAGGCCACGCTGAAGGCCGCCACGGACCTGTACGGCGCCGACAGCGCCGAGTACAAGGGCGTGGACGCCGCCTGGGCCGGGGTCAACGTCAAGTAAAACCCGCTCGGTTACCGCACGACACTCTGCCGGTGCCCGGGGCCTGAGGCCCCGGGCACCGGTATGTTTTATCCACGGCAAAGCGACATCTTTGCCGCGTTGGGCGGAAGGTTCGCCCAACTCCCCATCACAACTGGAGATACGCGTGGATTCACGTTCGACGTCAGCGATATCCGGCATATCCCGTCTCAGACGCTCGCGTACCGCCCTCGCCGCCGGAGCGGCGACCCTGGCCGCCTCCCTGCTCGCCGCCGGCGCCACCGCCGGATCCGCGAACGCGGCCGCTCCTTCGGCCCCTTCGGCCACCTCCCCGGGTGCCTCCACCGTCTCGCTCTCCCCCTCGGTCCGCGCCCAACTGCTGCGGGAGGCGGGCTCCACCGCGGTCTCCACCGCGAAGTCGCTGGGGCTCGGGAGCAAGGAGAAGCTGGTCGTCAAGGACGTCGTCAAGGACGCCGACGGCACCACCCACACCCGCTACGAGCGCACCTACGCCGGACTTCCCGTCCTCGGCGGCGACCTCATCGTCCATGAGTCCGCGAGCGGCGCCTCCCAGGGTGTCGACAAGGCGACCGACGCCGACATCGAGGTCCGCGACACCAGCGCCGCCATCGCCCCCTCCGGCGCCGAGCGGTCCGCGTTGAGCGCCGCGCGGGCCGCGGGCGACAGGAAGGCGGGCTCCGGACACGCGCGCAAGGTGATCTGGGCCGCCACCGGCAAGCCCGTGCTCGCGTACGAGACCGTCGTCACCGGGGTGCAGAAGGACGGTACGCCCAGCAAGCTGCACGTCATCACCGACGCCGACTCGGGCAAGAAGCTCTACGAGTTCCAGGCCGTCGAGAACGGCACCGGCACCGGCCAGCACAACGGCAAGGTCACCGTCGGCTCGGTCAGAAGCGGCAGCCAGTGGCTGCTGAAGGACGCCGCGCGCGGCGGCCACCAGACGTACAACCTCAAGCACTCGTGGGACGACACCAAGAAGGGGTCGGCCTTCTACGACGCCGACAACGTCTGGGGCAACGGCAAGCCCACCATCGCGCAGACCGCCGCCGTGGACGCCCACTACGGCGCCGCGATGACCTGGGACTACTACAGACACGTCCTCGGCCGGAACGGCATCAAGGGCAACGGCAAGGCCGCCTACTCCCGCGTCCACTTCGGCGACGCGTACGAGAACGCCTTCTGGGACGACGACTGCTTCTGCATGACCTACGGCGACGGCGCGGGCAACAAGAAGCCCCTGACCTCGCTCGACGTCGCCGGCCACGAGATGAGCCACGGGCTCACCTCCGCCACCGCCAACCTCGAGTACAGCGGCGAGTCCGGCGGGCTCAACGAGGCCACCTCCGACATCTTCGGCACCGCCGTGGAGTGGTACGCCAAGAACGCCAAGGACCCCGGTGACTACCTCATCGGCGAGAAGATCGACATCAACGGCGACGGCACCCCGCTGCGCTACATGGACAAGCCCAGCAAGGACGGTCTGTCCTACGACTACTGGAAGAGCGGTGTGGGCGACGACGACCCGCACTTCACCTCCGGTATCGCCAACCACTTCTTCTACCTGCTGTCCGAGGGCAGCGGCCGCAAGGTCATCGGCGGGGTGACCTACAACAGCCCGACCAAGGACGGCCGCACCGTCAAGGGCATCGGCCGCGCCAAGGCCGAGAAGATCTGGTACAAGGCCCTGACCACGTACATGACCTCGACCACCAACTACGCCAAGGCCCGCACCGCGACCCTCAAGGCCGCGAAGGCGCTGTACGGCGCGAACAGCGCCGAGTACAAGGCGGTCGACAACGCCTGGGGCGGCGTCAACGTCAAGTGACCCCCGCCGGTCGGCCGCGCTTCCGACGCCCGGCCGACCGGTTGCCCCGCTGTCCCTACCGTCCGCCGGTGGCCAGCTGGCACGCCCGCTGGTTCTCGGCGGCGGCGCAGGGCAGATGGCCGTGTTTCTCGATGAGGTTCCGCCCGGTGTCCCCGGCCAGATAGTCGAGGAACTTCGAGGTCAGGGAGTTCGGGGGCGGCGCGGTGTAGGTGTACGCGTACTCCGGCTCCCAGAAGGGGTAGATCCGCTCCCGCACCGCGTCGATGGAAGGCTTGCGGTGATCGAGGGCCACCAGCTGGAGAGCTCCCTTCCGGGCGCTCTCCTCGGCGGAGTGCAATTCGGCGTAGCCGATCGCGCCGGGGGTGTTCGCCACCGTTTTCAACACCTCGGCGGTGCTGTCGAGTTCACAGCGGACGACCGTGTCCCCGGTGAATTTCGGCGTCCGGCAGTTGTCGGACGTCCGGGAGATCTCATTACGCTCCAGCACCCGGTTCTCGAACACCCCGCGCGTCCCCGATTTCGCGTCCCGGCTCACCAGTCGCACCGGCAGATCGGGCCCGCCGGGCAGCTGATTCCAGTTGGTGATCCGGCCCGAATAGAGCGCGCGGAGATCCTTGAGCGACAGGTCCGAGATCCCGACGTCCTTGTTCACCACCACGCTGAACACGGACAGCGCCACCAGATGCTCCCTGAGTTCGGGGTCCCCGTCCCCCTCCGGGCCGTCGGAGAAGGCGAGATACGACGGGAATCCGCCCTTCGCCGCCTCCCCGGCATCGATCAGCGTCTTCGTACCGCGCCCGCTGCCCTGCGCCGCCACGGTGACATGGGCGTCCCGGCAGTCGCCCTGATACGCCTCGCCCGCGTCCTGGGCCACCGGCTTGAACGCGGTCGAGCCGACGATCGTCAGATGTCCCTCGGCACATCCGCGCGGCGGTGGATCGTCCCGCCACAGCTGCATGCCGAACGACTGGAGGATCAGCATCGCCAGCAGACTGCCGATCAGCCCGAGCATGCGATTGCTGGGCCGCCGGAACTTCTCATTGTTCCGGACCCTGCCCTCTTTGATCCGCCCGCCCACATGCGGCGGCTTGTCGGTCCCGGCGCCCGTCAGCAGCACCAGCAGCTTGAAGTGATCCCCCTTGTTCAGCGGCACCCGGGGCAGCGAGATCTCATTGCCCGCACAGACCAGCCCGGGATTCTCCGGCGTCCCGCGCTGCGGCAGATGCCGCAGCAGATCCGGGTGGCTGGGCTCGGTGACCGCCACATCCCGCACGGTGCGGTTGGGAAAGGTCGCGGTGAGCCCGCGGTGGTTCGTCGCCGGTGCCGTGATGTAGTCGTCGGCGTCAATGCTCCGAAACCCGTCGTTCTCGATCCGCAACAGGACGAGCGAGGCCCCGGCCAGATCCGGTGTGTTCTCCAGCATCCGCAGCCGCTGATGAATCGGCCCGTCCTGGGTGCTGTCGTCTATCAACGTGTCCATCTGCACGCGATAGCCGATGCGCTTCCGCCCGGGAATCAGCCGCTCGTACGACAGCCCCCCGACCGTCACCACGACGCCGACCAGCGCCAGCAGATTTTCGGGCGCCATCAACTGTTCCAGCCACTTCATGGTTGCCCCCCGTGCATGCAATGGCTTCAGGGGGGCGAATGTACGCTCCAAGAACGCACATGTGGCCGACGTGGCGCACCTCTCATCCAATGTTCGTCCCGCGTTCAACCACGACCTTCGCAGGGGCGCGGGCGGCACGACGCCACCGTGCGGCAAACGCATCTGCCGCACGGCGCTGCTGCCCCATGCGCGATCAGAGGTCTTCCGGCACGCGGATGGGACGGTCGAAGGGACGCTTCTGGAAACCAGTGCGCAGATTGCGGCAACCGGGCGCCTTGCACATGAAGAACTCCTCGACCGTCTTCCGACCTGTGCGGTTCTTGAGCCAGGCTTTCTCGGCGGCAGTGAGACGACGGTGCATCTCGTCTGTCCCACAGGTGTAGCAGTACATCTTCTGGTCTCGCACAACACCTCCCGAAACGGCGGACAGCCAACCCGCGAGCCTATAAGGCACGTTGGACGACGGACAGCACCGAACCGGACAACTCAGACCTCTCGTTCGGCACCATTTGCATCGAAGGCCGCATGCGTCGAGCGCGTCGGCACATACTTGACCAGGAGCTATAGCCCCCCTTCACAGCAAAGGAGCGAGATGCCGGATCTGGTGCCGTTCGATGACATTGCACACCTCTTCGAGCACTTCGAACACACTGCCTGGCGACTGGAGACGCAGAGCGGTTACGCGTCCGATCGCAGTGGGGCGAAATGGCAGCGCTGGAAGGCAGGCGAAAACATCGGGCGCTATGAACCCGAACAACCCTGGCATCCGGTGTCCGGGCGCAGACAGATGCCGAAAAGCGCTTCGAACGGGTGCGACTCGTCGATGACCCACCCTCCGAGGGGCAGCGCTTCCTGCTCGCCTCCGGTCTCGGGAACGTCGAGGCAGGGGAGGACATCCGGAACATGTACAGGTCGGACGCGCAGCGCATCGGCCTGCCGGACTATGACTTCTGGCTCTTCGACTCACAGATCGTCGTGAGGTTCGTTTTCGGCGACGACGGCGCCACCCTGGGCGTGCACGTGGCCGAGGACGCCGAGACAGTGGTTCGGGCTTGCCAGGTGCGTGACGCGGCTTGGCACTACGCGACGCCCACGACGGAGTTTCAACAACGAATGCGTCCCACCGTGTGAGCGGCGACCACCGCACAGCTCCCGGGAGGGGTTCCGAGCACCTGCGCAACCATCCTGGCTGATGGCCGGGACGTCCCGGTCCCAGACGGCCCACGGCGGGAACGGGATGACATGCGCGACGAGAACACCCATCGGCATCGGCCCCGCCGAGCACGCGTCCCCTTGCGGACGAGCGGGCTCGGCGCGGCCACGCTGGTCGCCGTGGCCGCCCTGGGCAGTTGCTCGTCGTCACCCCCTGGGCTGGTCGAGAGCGCCGACAAGAAGTGCGACACCATCACCGACCGATTCACCGGGGACCTGGCCTACGGCAAGACGCTCGGCTCGGACGACCTGACGAAGATCCGCAAGCGGAACACGCTGATCAGGGACCTGCGGAAGGACGTCAAAGAGCTGCCCCAACCCGATTCCACGGCCGACCGAGCCGCGTTGAACGCCTGGCTGGGCAAGCTGGACGCGTACGCGAAAGAGCTGTACACGATGCACAGCACCATTCCGAACCTCAAGCCCGGCATGGAACTGCTGCTCGCCATGACCGCCAACGTCGTCAAGGACAGCGCGGAGGAGGCCGGGGCGGCAGCCAAGAAGGCCGGTCTGCGCAGCTGCGCACGCGTCAAGCGGTGGGAGTACCTGGTACCGGATTGATCCCTTCAACAGTGCCAACCGGGCAGGGAATCTCGGGGCGCAGACGGTGCGGACTGCACGCGATCAGGCACACGGACAGGAATCTCTGTCCCGTGAGATACCAGCCGCCGACCACGTCCTCACCGCTCGCCACTCGTTCGCCGGCGCGGGCGACTGTCTCTGCGATCCGAATGGCGTCACGGTCGCGCTTCGAGACGAACGCCACCGTGGAAGCCCGCACTTGCCGACCGAACCACGCGGCTGCCTGCCGCGAATCGGTCCAGGTCCCCTGGACGAATGAGGCGGGCTTGAGTAGCCAGTGAGCGCATTCCAAGGGAACGACCTTGCTGGATCTGAACTCCGGGTGGAGGGAACGCCGGGGGCCGTCCTTGAGTAATTCGTGGGCGGAGCCGAGCCAGGTGTAGCCGTGATGGTGCATATACTCGCTCTCTCGGGGAGAGCGGCCCCCAAAGAGGTGAGGGCCGCCCGCTTACATCACGCGACTACTGCCGACCGCAGCCGTCACCGTCACCACATCCGCCTTGCTGTCCGCCCTCTGTCGGCCCGTCGTCCTCGGGGTCTTGGCGGACAATGGCCTTGATTCCGCGTAAGCGCATCGAGATGATTCCCTTCGGTGCTGTCGACGCGGGGACTCTCCTCGCGCCGTCGTGCACATGCACCCGTTCCGCGCTGGGCTCGACCTGCCAGGGCTCCGGTCCAGCCGGAACGGGGGTCTTAGAAACGGCTCACCGAGTGGTGGCCTTCTTCGTCTGCTCCTCCAGAGCGGCCCGCATGAGAATTTCCGCGAGCCGATTCGCACTGTCGAGCGGGATACGGCCGAGGGTGACCATGGGGTGGCCCGAGACCGTCACCTCGCCCCGCAGGACGGGCCAAAACAGAGCGTCGCCCTTTTCGCCATGCGGCATGGCCACATCCGAGGTGAAGCCGAGCCGGCCCAGAGCTTGTCGCAGCAGTTCGGCGACCGCCCTTGCTTCGGCTCTGGCCGACCGGTGACGTGCGGAGCGCATGGCGTCGATGTGTTCTTCGGTGATTTTCATGGCACGCAGCTCCCCGCGAGTGTGAGTGAAGGAGACACTACGGAGCGAATCAATGCCTGCTCAACGAGGTTGCTCGAAGTTGCTCGGGAATCTCAGCCGAGCGAGCCAGCCGCCGAGGAGATAAGCGCTCGTGCCGCCGCGCCGTAGACCGCATGTTCGGTTAGCTCACCGAAAGCCTGGGCATACATCGCGACCTCGCCTGGCTGGGTGACCGTCAGGAAGCCGGAAACCAGCTCGACATTGACCTCGGACACGTCAAAGATCCAGAAACTCTCGACCGGCCAGCGAACCCGATCCGGTCGCATGGGAACCACGCCCACACTGACGTTGGCCAGCGAACTGATGGCAAGGAGATGGGCAAGTTGCTCTGCCATCGTCTCCGAGCCTCCGATACCAGAGCGCAATACTGACTCCTCGATGAGGAAGGCGAAACGACGCTCGTTGGTATGCAACAAACGTTGACGTTGCATACGGATGGCCACGGCAGCCTCGACGTCATCCACAAGCCCACGGCGCTCACGGATGGCACACAGCACCGCCGTCGTATATGCGCGAGTCTGGATCAGCCCAGGGATCAGCCAGGATGAATAGACCCGAAAGCGAGCAGTGCGCTCATAGAGCGGTAGACGCTCCTCTTGAGCGCGGCGGAGGCCCGCCCGCTCCATACGGCGCCACTCAACCCACATACCTTGCGCGGTGCGGAGCGACGCGATCAGATCTGCCGTCTGTTCCGGCACACCGCAATGTTCTGCCCAGGACCGGATGTCGTCCGGCGAAGGGGAAGTCTTGGCGTGCTCAATCTTGCTGATTTTGGACGGGTGCCAACCACAGAGAGCGGCGAGCGCTCGCCCCGTCAGCCCCGCGTCATCGCGGATCTCACCGAGGCGAGCGCCAAGGGCTTGCCTTGCCTGTTGTGCGCTGGAGGAAGGAGATGTGGGCATGGCCAACGGTTTCGCTCAAAGCGGCCGGTACTCCGTATGCGGTACGGCACGCTCCCAGACGGCCTCGAACGCCGATCCACACAGCTTTGCCACTGCGGGTTCGGTCCGCACGTCCATACTCGTGGCAGGGTCCCAATTGCCGTTGCCATCGAAGTGATTGAAGATCACGATCTCATCGTCGATGACCCAGCAGTCCGCACCCGGAAGGGCCAGATCTGCCGCCTTCCTTCGGGGCAGCCACCGGACCTCCTCGCCGGCCGCGATGTTGTGGCGCCCAGTCACGTCGTACTCGAACTTGATGTATTCGCTGACCGGTTCGGAGACGATACGGGCCCGCCTCATCCGAACACCTCGGGCTGTGGTCGCCACCACCACGTCGAACCAGCTTCGCCATCGCTCGACAGGGTCGAAGCGCACACCGGCGCGCCAGTCGGCGAAATCAGGGTCGTCAGGCGTGTAGATGTCGCGCAACTCCAGGTGAACTGCCGAACGCCGCGCGGAAGTCAGAGCTTCACGTACCGCCGTTGCCACTTTTGACCTCGCTATCAGGCTGAGGGATGAACTGGCGCATGTTTGCGGGGAGTCGGATCACCGTCTCGTGGTCGGGCACGTCGGTTGTGTGACCAGGAACCGACCCCACCTCCTGGCACTGCCTGAGTGTTGCGTCGTCCGCCTTCCACGACTGGATGACTAGATCACCGGAATCCTCGTCCAGCCAGATGGTGGGCGAGCCGTCGTTCGGAGTGTTCGGGTAGATCCCCAAGAACCTTAGTGCCACGGCCGCCTCCTGTGCCGAGTCGCTCACCGACAACGACGACTCTCCGCTCGCGTGAAAGCCCGGTCAAGGGCGCAGAGGCGCCGAAGCGGGAGCGCGAGCAGGCGCGCGATCAGGACTCGGGAAAATGGTCAAATCGGCCCGCCTTGGCAGCGCGTATGAAGGCTCTCAGGCGCGTGCGGGTAGTTGAGAGTATGGCCTCGGGGTGCTCGCTCTCGCGGAGCATGATGGTTTCGCGCTCCCCTGCCGCGACGTTCACACAGGAGGCTCCTTCCTGGCAATACGACGACTGTCGCCAATCGACCATGTTCATACGCTCCTCCTTGTCACCGCTCATGGATAAGTCCGTGGATGAAGTCGCGCGACCGCTCGGGCTCGAGGGCAGTTGCTTCCATCTTGTCGAACAACAGTCGGTACTTCTCCAGCTGAGCTTCCGCATCAAGCAGCACCGTGCCGTGCGATTGATCGAGCAGAACGGTATCGAGCTGAGGCACGGGACCACCGAAGTAGACGACCGACTGGCCAGAACCGGGGAACACGCCGTTGCGGAATGGGACCGCCAGCACGGTGATGTCTTCCCGTTCGCTCATGTCGAGGATGTGCTGCAACTGCTGACGGGTAGTTGTCGGCCCTCCGAACGGCATACGCAGCGCGGCCTCATGGATCACGGCCTTGAAGGGGGTGGGGCGGGCTGCGTAAAGGATCTCCTGGAGCTTGATGCGGAAAGAGACGCGATGCTCCACATCAGGCGGAGGCAGCGATGGGACCGCCTCGCTGAAGACCGCTCGCGCGTAGTCTGCGGTCTGGAGCAGACCAGGGATGTGGAGCACGTTCGCCATCCACACCTCGGTCGCGTGGTGCATGTGCTCGGCGAGGTCGAGCAACGATGCGGGCAGTCTTCCTCGGTACTCCTCCCACCAGCCCCGCTTCTGCTTCCCTGTCATGGCGACCAGAGCGCTGATGAGGTTCTCGTCAGCACAGCTGTAGTTATGGGCAAGGGTGCGTACACGCTGCTCACTGAGCCCGAACCGGCCCGTCTCGATGTTGCTGATGCGCGCCTGATTCGCACTGATCAGCTCGCCTGCCTCCCGGGCGGTCAATCCAGCGCGTTCACGGAGCTTGCGCAGCTCGGCACCCAGGCGAACCTGGCGTGCGGTGGGGGCTGACCTCGGCGGCATGCGCTACTCCTTGCTTGAAACCAGATATGTGGGGTCGTCACCGGAACGAGTGGTCACGGTAGATCCATCATCCCATTTCGTAGCTACCGTCTTACCAATTGCTCTACCTTGTGAGCCAGGCCACTTCGTCGGGTCGCGGTGTTTCAGCTGCCGCACGTCTGGCCTCCATTCCTCCCAACTCCACCTCCCAGCAAGGAGACACGCATGGCCACGGTATCCCCCGACCAACCCGCCTCCGAGCCCTTCGACCTCGGCAAAGAACTCCGCGCCCTCGTCCTCGCCACCGCACCCCGATTCTTCGCCGTGGCTCGTATCCACCCGTACGAGGACACCGGAGAATCAGACGTGGAGATCGCGGGATGGGGCATGGCCTACGAGGACGGCCGTACCGAAGTGGTTGGGCCAGGGCAGCGGTTGGTCCTCGCCTCGCCCCAGCGGGTGCAGGCGTGGTTCTCTCGGAACGGAGTCACCGCACAGCTCGTATGGCTCGCCCCTGCCACCGTCGCCTCGCTCGGTCCCGACCTGGCCGCCTAGCGTTCGCCGGGTTCATTGCCTCCGGTGGCCGACCAGTCTGTGGGAAGGGTGTAGTGCCAGCCGTCCTGCCATCTGAACGGCGCGTCGACCAGGTCTTCGATCGAGGCGCCGGTCAGTAGGCAGTCGAGGGCCCATCTGTTGGCGGAGTGGGCGATGATCAGGACGCGGTGTCCGCCCCAGTCGGCGGCGAGGTCATGGAGGAAGTCCGTAGTGGCCGCGATGACCTGGCGGTAGCTCTGGCCACCGGGGAACGGGACGTCGATGTGTCGGGAGCGTTCGGGGGCAAGGGTGGTCACGGGGCAGCCGTTGAGCTCGCCGTAATCGCATTCCCGGAGTCGTGGGTCCTGGTGGATGGGGATGGTGGTCCCAGCGAAGGCGATCTGGGCGGTCTCCACCGCCCGATGGAGGTCGGAGACGAAGACGGCCGCGAGGTTGTCGTGGCGGCGGCGGTCGCCGAGTTCGGCGGCGACGCGCCGCCCAGCGGCGGAGAGCCTGCCTGGCAGCCAGCCGCTGGCGATGCCGTTCTCGTTGTCCTCCGTGATCGAATGAGTCTCGTAGACGATGTCGACCGCCATGGCGGCTCCGTTCCGGTCGTGGTCCAGGCCATCTGTGCGCTGGGACGGGCATCGCCAGAGGATGCGCTTCTCGCTGCGGATGCGGGCGTGTTCGTGTGTTGAGCGGCCAGGACGTCAGGCCAGCACGCGTTGGTGTTGCGCCGGACCATCCCCACGCCGGTTCTCCCGCCAGGAAGCGGGCCCCTGGCTCTTATACACATCT
>NZ_JAEEAP010000202.1 GCF_016103465.1 Streptomyces sabulosicollis | reverse complement strand
GACCACCCTCCGTGCCCACCCCCAGCGTCCCCCCAGGTCGGCGCGGGGGTGGGCGCCCGGCATACGCAGGTGAAACGCACTCCGAAACCTTGGTATCGTGGTGCATGTCGCCGCGGCCGCGCCGCGGAGGCACACCTGGTCCGGGTGGCGGAATGGCAGACGCGCTAGCTTGAGGTGCTAGTGCCCTTTATCGGGCGTGGGGGTTCAAGTCCCCCCTCGGACACAAGCGATCCCCGACGGTGCTGGCCGTGACACGGCCGGCACCGTTTGTTTCTTCCTGGATGCCGGTCGGCCTGTGGTGTGCGCCTCCGGCGGGGCGGCGTACGGGTTGAGGTGACCGGCTCCGCTCGGTGCGTCAGCGGCGCCGTTCGGGGCGTCGGCCCGGTGGCTGGGTGGGTTCGGGGAGGGCGGTGGCCGGCTCGATGGGGCGGGTCTGCGGGGCGTCCTTGGAGAGGGTGAGGTCCTCGCCGCGGTGGCTGATCCGGACGGGGTCGCCCTGTTGGAGGGCGTAGGTGACCTGTGAGCCCGTGATGTCGACCCGCAGACAGCTCTGCCGGACCCGCAGCGAGAAGGCCAGCCGGCGCAGGCTCTCGGGGAGCCGGGGTGCGAAGTACAGGACGTCCCCGTGGTCGCGCATGCCGCCGAAACCGGCGACCAGGCCGATCCAGGTGCCCGCCAGGGAAGCGATGTGCAGGCCGTCGCGGGTGTTCTTCTCCAGGTCCGCCAGGTCCATCAGGGCGGCTTCGCCCAAGTAGTCGTAGGCCAGGCGCAGATGGCCCACTTCCGCGGCCATCACACACTGCACACAGGCCGACAGCGAGGAGTCCCGTACGGTCAGCGGCTCGTAGTAGGCGAAGTTCCGGGCCTTCTGGTCGGGTGCGAAGGCATCGCCGCACAGGAACATCGCCAGCACCAGGTCCGCCTGCTTCACCACCTGCTTCCGGTACAGGTCGAAGTACGGGAAGTGCAGCATCAGGGGATAGCGCTCGGGTGGCGTGGCCGCGAAGTCCCATACGTCGAGCCCCGTGTAGCCCGCCGACTGCTCGTGGAGGCCCAGCGCGTCGACGTACGGCACGGACATCGCCTGGGCGGCGTCACGCCATGCGGCGGTCTCCGCCTTGTCGACGCCCAGCGCCGCGGCCTCCGCCGCGTGGCGCTCGGCCACGTCGGCGGCGGCCCGCAGGTTCGTACGGGCCATGAGGTTGGTGTACGCGTTGTCGTTCGCGAGCGCGCTGTACTCGTCGGGGCCGGTGACGCCGTCGATGTGGAAGCGGCCCCCGGAGTCGTGATGGCCGAGGGAATGCCACAGCCGGGCCGTCTCCACCAGCAGTTCCACCCCGGTCCGCCGCTCGAAGTCGGTGTCGCCGGAGGCCCGTACGTAGCGCACGACGGCCGCGGCGATATCCGCGTTGATGTGGAAGGCCGCGGTGCCGGCCGGCCAGTACCCGGAGCACTCCGCGCCGTCGATCGTGCGCCACGGGAAGGCCGCGCCCCGCAGCCCGAGCTGCCGGGCCCGCTCCCGCGCCGCGGGCAGGGTGTTCTGCCGCCAGTGCAGGGCCTCGGCCACGCAGTTCGGCGAGGCGTAGGTGAGCAGTGGCAGCACGAACGCCTCGGTGTCCCAGAAGGCGTGTCCGTCGTAGCCGGAGCCGGTGAGGCCCTTGGCCGGGATCGACCGCTGCTCGGCCCGGGTGCCCGCCTGCAGGACGTGGAAGAGGGCGAAGCGCACGGCCTGCTGGATCTCCGCGTCGCCGTCGACCTGGATGTCGGAGTGGTGCCAGAAGCCGTCGAGGAACTCGCGCTGCTGATCGACCAGGCCCTGCCAGCCGGTGTTGCTCGCACCCGTGAGCGCGGCCTCGACCTGGTCCCGGACGGCCGGCAGCGAGCGGAATCCGGACCAGCCGTATGCCACGAACTTCTCGATGCGAAGCCGCTCGCCGGGGTCGAGCACGGCGGTGACGGTGACCCGGCCCACGTCATCCGTGCTCTCGCTGGAGGTGCGGGTGGACGCGGGGCCCCGCACCACATGGTCGGCGGCGGCCGCGACGCGCTGTCGGCTGGCCGCCGTACGGTGCACCAGGCGCAGCCGCAGGTCGTCTGCGAAGTCCTCCTCGGGCACGAGGCATGACTCCACAGCGGCGCCGACCCGGGGATCGCCGCCGAGGGTGGGCAGTTGCTCATTGGCGACGAGCTCGGACTGCACGACCACGTTCGTCCGTTCGTCCAGCGGCTCCACCTCGTAGGCCACCGCGGCGATGGCGCGCTGGCTGAAGGAGATCAGCCTGGTGGAGCGCACCCGCACCGTCTTGCCGACCGGCGAGGTCCACTCGCAGACGCGGTGGAGCAGTCCGGTGCGCAGATCGAGCACCCGCTCGTGGGAGCGCAACCGCCCGTAGCGCAGGTCGAACGGTTCGTCGTCGACCAGCAGCCGGATGAGTTTGCCGTTGGTCACGTTGATGACCGTCTGGCCGGACTCGGGGAATCCGTAACCGCCCTCCGCGTACGGCAGCGGATGTTGCTCGTGCACACCGTTGAGGTAGCTGCCGGGCAGGGCGTGCGGCTCACCCTCGTCGAGGTTGCCGCGCCAGCCGACGTGCCCGTTGGACACGGAGAAGACGGATTCGCTCTGGGCCAGTACGTCCAGGTTGAGCTCGGTCTCGCGCAGGCACCACGGCTCGACGGCATAGGCATGGTGGCTGATCACTTGCGACCCTCCAGCAGCTCGTAGCGGTCCGGCGCCACGCCGCGCGCTGTGCCCGGGATGACCGGTTTCGCCGCAATGACGATTCTATCGGCGATGTCACCCGCGCGCCGCGGCGGGCTGCCCCATGGCATCGAGCTCATCCCTGCTCGGGTCGAGGCACTGGGTGAGGCAGCGAGTGTGGGACAGCCCGAAAATCCCGTAGAGGAGCACACCCAACGCCAGCAGGGCCGGTACGAGCCAGAAACCGGCGCGGAGCTGCTCCCCGTAGAGCGTCACACCGAGACAGAAGCTCACCGAGGCGTCGCCCAGCGTCAAAGCGGGTTGCGAACCGATGAGCGGGCCCCCTTGCATGGCCACGCCGAGCAGGAACAGCGAAAAGGCGCCGACCGCCGCGAAGCCGTACGTCTGCCACGCGGTGAAGAAGGCGACGACCCCCTGAGCGGAGAGAATGTTCATGGCCGACTTGACCAATGCCGCGGTGACGGCGTATCCGATGGCTGCCGCCGCCGCGAGGGAGGCCGCCCGCAGCAGACCGGCGGGGCGCCGCAGACCGGTGAGCACGAGGGCGGCGCCGATCCCTCCGGTGACCACGAGCGCGGGCAGCCACCGGATCCCGGGCACCTGTTCGTGCCCTCCGGTGGGGGCCAGGGAGAGGAGGACCAGGGCCAGCCCGGCGACGATGCAGGCCACGCAGAGCCACGCCTTCCGTGACAGACCGACACGGAAGACCATTCCTCCGATCACCAGGGCGAGGGGGAGCTCGAGGATGAAGATGGGCTGGACGACGGCCAGCGGTCCGGTGGCCAGAGCGAGCGCCTGAAAGAGGGCGGCGAAGATGACGCCGAGCATCCCGCCGAACCAGACGGGGGTGTGCATGAGGTCGCGGATCAGCCCGATGCGCAAGGACCGTGACGCGGGAACGGTGAGCGCCGCGCGCCGCTGCAATACCGTTCCGAGCGCGTTGCTGCCGGCCGCGAGCAGGGCGAACATGATCGACAGCAGAATCGTCACCATGGGCACCACTCCTGAGCCGGCGCTGCTTCGTCACGGTGTGCTCCCTGGGCCCTCCGGCCAGGTTACGCCTCGGGCGGGAGCGCGCGGATCGCGCGCGGCGCCTGGCCTCCGCCGACAACCGGCGGAGAAGGCGATGGCCTCGGCGACCTCCCCGGGCGCGGCCGGCCGCCCGGTGGGCGCCTGCGCGGCGAGCGCCGTCAGGTCCTCGCCCATACCGGCCGTGCCCTCCGTGCGGGTCGGCCCCGGCTCCACGGCGTTGACCCGGGCGCCGCGGGGGCCGTACTCGGCGCGCTGATCGCCGCTTCATGGCGGTGGCGACGTCCGTTACAAGCGCGGGCCGTGTGCCGGGGATCTCGCCTCGCCATAGGAGGAGCCGATGGCCGTCATGAACTCCTGGTGTTTGCCGTCGAGGCCGGCGAGGTGCTCGAGCAGCACGCCCTCGCGCAGGGCCCATGGGCAGACGGTGAGTCGTTTCACCCCCATGACCTCCATGGCGGCCTCCGCGACGATGGCACCGGCCAGGCATTGGTGCGCCCTGGAGGCGGAGATGCCGCGCAGCTTCGCTCGCTGCTCGTCCGTCTTGGCCGCGAGCCGTGGCACCCAGGGCGCCAGTTCCTTGACGCTGAGGCTGTGGACCGCGGGCAGGCCGTTGCGGGGCCGTGGGGTTCCGGCGAGGCGGGCCAGCTGCGCGAACGTCCTGGACGTGGCGACGCAGGAGGCGGGCGCCGGCTGTGCGCGCAGTTCGGCCGTGCCCTGGCCGAGGACGGAGCGCACATGCCGGCGCAGCGCCTTGACGTCCCGCTTCTTCACCGGCGTGGCATCGGGCAGATGGTGGCGGGTGAGCCGGTCGGCTCCCAGCGGCAGGGAGACGGCGAGGGCGGGGTCCGCGCCGCTCCCGCAGGCGATCTCCAGGGAGCCACCGCCGATGTCGAGGAGCAGTATCCGCCCCGCCGACCAGCCGAGCCAGCCGCGCACCGCCCGGAACGTCAGCCGTGCCTCTTCCTCGCCGCTCATGAAACCCACGCGGATTCCGGTGGCGGCTTCGATCTCGTCGAGCACCGCGTCCCGGTTGGTCGCGTCCCGCACCGCGGATGTGGCGAAGGGGATCAGGCGGTCGACGTGGTGGGCGGACGCGGCCGCGGCACTCGCGGCCACGGCTCCGACCAGGGACCGGATCGCCTCGCGGGGGATCACCCCCTGGCGGTCGGTCGCCCCGGCCAGGCGGACCGGCTGTTTCCACGAGGTCACCGGCTCCGGGGGGCTACCAGGAGTCAGGTCGGCGATCTTGAGATGGACGGTACGGGATCCGATGTCGAGCACTCCACAGCGCATCCGTGATGAGTGCCCCACCTGACCTGTTCCAGACCTCGGATGATCGCGTGCTGCCCGGAGAGCGGGTGGTGCTCCGCGCTCCCGGACCTCCTCCGATCCGGTTCCGAGCCGGTTCCGAGCCGGTTCTGACCCGTTCCGAGCCGGTTCCGACCCGTGCCGCGGCTACTCCGAGCCCGCTCCGCGCCGTGACCCCGGCGGTCTGCGGCGGTGGCTGGTGTCGCACCAGGGGTAGCGTGCGCTGCGCCCGCACAGGCACACGGCCGCCGTGAAGCGGTCGGAGCGGGCCACGCTGCCATCGGCCAGGGTGATCTCGACCGGTCCCTCGATCAGCATCGGGCCGTCGGTCCCCATCCGCACCCTCACCGCGCGGTCATGTTCGTCGTTCGGCACGGATCACCACCAGCTCTTCCTTCGTCTCGCCCGGGGCGATCAGCCCCTGGGCCTCCAGCCAGGGGGCCTGCTCGCGCAGCACCGGCCCGAAGGGGATCGTGCGGCGGTCGGACACGGTCGCCCGCAGCCCGGCCCCCGTCAACTGCTCCAGCGTACGATCCGGGCCGGACAGCCCCGAGTGCACCAGGAGCAGCACACCGCCGGGGCGCAGCAGGGGCGGCGCGTCGCGGCAGATCCGGTCGAGCACCGCCCGCCCGTCGGTACCGGCCCGCCAGGCCAGGCCGCGACCCCGGCGGATCGGCCGGCCCGGCACCGGAACGTACGGCGGATTGGCCAGGATGAGGTCGAACCTGCGGTCGGCGACCGGTGTCAGCAGGTCGCCCTGGAGGACACGTACCGGCAGCCCTTTGAGGCGGGCGCGCAGCCATGTGGCGCCCACGGCGAGGGGTGAGACATCGATCGCGGTCACCCGGGCCGCGCCGCGATCGGCCGCGGCGAGGGCCAGGGTCCCGCTGCCGGTCCCCACGTCCAGCACCGTGGTGTCGGCCGTGATGTCCTCCCGCAGCAGCGCCTCGGTCAGCAGCCATGTGTCGTCCTGCGGCGCGTACACACCTGGGGGCGTCTTGAACACCATCAGCGGCGAGTACCCCCGGGGAGCCGTGTCGTGCGCGGGTGATGTGGTGCGAGGGGAGAAGGTGGTCCGAGGAGCGGATGTGGTGAGAGGTGGATCACAGGCAGTCCCGAGGCAGCGTCTCGTTCCAGGTGCGTGAGAAGACCCGCCGGTCGCCCTCGTAGCCGTCCAGCGTGGCATCCACGAAGAACTCCGTCTCGCTGGAGCGCAGCACCGTGCTCGTCACCACCCGCACATCCCAGTCGTCGCGGTGGAAGCGCATGGTCCAGGTCGACTCGCCACCGACCGAGGTGAAGTCGTCCGCGACCGCCGTATAGCGCTCGTACGCCCGGCGGCCGACGTCCAGCCCGATGTCCTCGAAGCGCTGGGTGCCCGCGTCCTTGACGATCTCCAGCTCGGACCGGTAGCCCACCAGGTCGCGCTTGACGTCCCAGCGCTGCTCGCTGGGCGAGATCCGGGTGGTGGGGACGGGGGGCGTGCCCTCCGGCTCCCCGAACGGGCGCTGGGGCTGGTCCTCGTCCGCCGACGCCCGGCGCAGCGGCAGCGTGAGGGCGCTGCCGCCCTCGTACACGGTCAGCAGCGCCGGCCTGGGCGGGGGCCAGGCGAGCGGCCAGTACGACGTGGACAGCGACAGCCGGATGCGGTGGCCGGGCGGGAACGCCTGGGCCACTCCGTTGAGCCGCACCCGGGCGCGGTAGCGCCGGCCGGGCTCCAGGGGTTCGGGGTCGCCGATGGTCTCGCGGTGGGCGATGTTGAGCAGACCGTAGGTGACCCGGGTGGCGCGGCCGTCCGGAGCCACGTCGGAGAGCCGGGCGGCGACCATGGCGACCGGTTCACTGGCCGAAAGCTCCAGTTCGACGGAGGGGGAGCCGAGGATCTCCACCCGCTCGGTGAGCGGATCGGTCTGGAACACCAGCGAACCGCCGTCCTCCTCCCGCTGGTCGTACGGCAGGTCCGGAGGTGCGTTGTACGAGGCCCACTTACCGGCGAACTGGCCCACCGACAACGGCGACTGGACGGTCAGCGGCTCGCCCGGCGGGTCCTGGCCGGAGGGTGGGTCACCGGGGTCGGCGATGCGGTATCCGGTGAGCGGGTGCACCACCGGCTCGACGTTGGGGGAGGGCCACCGGGGCTCGGCGATCCACCGGCCGGGCCGCTCCTCGTAGGCGGTGGACGGTGGCACGCTGTCCTGCATCCACGTCCACAGCATGGGCCCGTCCATGACGCCGTTGTCCACGCCCTTCAGCCAGTGGTCCCACCACCGCACCACCTCCTGGAGATAGCCGATGGCCGGGCCCGGCTCGCCCAGGTGCGGGTACTTGTGCGACCACGGCCCGATCAGGCCCTTGCGCGGTACGTCCAGATTGCCGAGCAGCCGGGTCACGGCGTTGGAGTAGCCGTCCGCCCAGCCGCTGGAGGCCAGCACGGGGCACCGCACGGACTGGTAGTCCTCGCACACCGAGGCATGCCGCCAGTAGTCGTCGCGGCGCTGGTGGCGCAGCCACTCCACCACCCAGGGGCGGGCGTTCTCCAGCCGCTCGTGCCACATCCCGCGCCAGCGCTCGCCGACCACCGCCGGGTCCGGCGGGCAGGTGGCGTAGGCGAACATGGTGCCCGCCTCGGCGAGGTTGTCGGACAGCAGCGCACCGCCCATGTAGTGCATGTCATCGGCGTACCGGTCGTCGGTGAAGGACGCGATGACGATGGCGCGCAGGCTCGGCGGCCGCCGGGCGGCCACCTGAAGGGCGGCGAAGGCGCCCCAGGAGATGCCCATCATGCCGGTGGTGCCGTCGCACCAGGGCTGCTCGGCCAGCCACGCCAGGATCTCCTCGGCGTCCGCCTGCTCCTGCCCCAGGTATTCGTCCGTCAGCACCCCCTCCGACTCCCCGGTGCCCCGCAGGTCGACGCGGACACAGGCGTAGCCGTGACCGGCGATGTAGGGGTGGTGGATGGAGTCGCGCACGGAGGTCAGATCCCGCTTCCGGTACGGGATGTACTCCAGCACCGCGGGCACCGGCTCCCCGTCCGAGGACGTGGGACGCCAGATCCGAGCCGACAGGTGAACGCCGTCGGACATGGGGATCGTGATGTGTTCCTCTTCCTTCGTGGCGTACGGCAGATTGCTCACGAGGCGCATAGGCCGACATGCTCCTTCCCTGGCGGCGGCCCTGGTGGCAGGGGTGCACGGGTTCCCACGGACGCGAGCGGCACACCGGCGGTGCCCGTGGCGGCCCGTGGCGTCGCCGGTCGCGCACGCGGGCGGTCGGGACTCAGCCGTGCCGCTCCCGCGTCTCCCGCTCCGTCTGCTGCTCCCGCGCCGTCTCCTGCTCCCGCGCCGTCTGCTGCTCCCGCTCCGTCCGCGTCTCCCGCCGGGAGCCGGGGGCGGAGGCGTCGAAGAGGAGGTTCAGGGCGGCGACACAGCGGTCGTACTTCTCGCGCAGGTCCTCCTCGCTGTCCCCGCCGGTGAAGATGTGGGCGAGTTCGAAGCTGTAGCTGTCCTGCTGCTCCATCTGCGACAGCCGCTGCCCCTCCTCGGGCACCACATCGATCCGTACGCCCGGGATCTCGCGCTCGATGCGCTCGATCTCCTCGTCGACGGGGGCGTCGTGCACCACGCCGTCGGCGAACCACCGGTAGTACCACTTGGCGGCCATCGCGTAGGGGCCTTCGCGGTACGGCAGGGCGGGGTCCTCGCCGAGGGCGAGGCTCACCATGCAGTGGTGGTTGGGCACCCCGTCGACGTAGGCGAAGAGCTCGGCGTGCGACTGGGAGTGCCGGGGGTTGATCTCCAGGAGATTGATCTCGTCCGTAGCGGCGTCGTAGAAGTACTCGATGCTGAACGTCGCCCCGTCCATGCCGATCTGCCGCATCACCCGCCGGGAGACGTCATGCAGCCGCCGGATCACGGGCTCGGGCAGCGCGGAGGGGTACTGGTGGCGCAGGAAGGACGGGCTGTCGGGGTAGTCGATGGAGTCCAGCACGCCATAGACGGTGACCTCGCCCTGGTGGACATATCCCTCCACGGCGACCTGCACTCCGTTCAGCGCCTCCTCCGCGAGGCACACCTGACCGCCCACGCCCTCCATCTCCGGCGGGAGCTCCAGCCGTTCGAGGACGGCCTCGAAAGGCTTGCCGACGCGGCCGATGCCCTCACGGATCCGGCTCACAGCCGTACGGAAGTCCTCCTCGTCCTTGACGGAGAAGGCCAGCTCCGAGGAGTACGCGAGGGCCGGCTTGAGCCACATCGGGAAGCGCACGCCCTCCGGCGGCCGCGGGTCCCGCGCCTCCAGATCCACCCGGCCGAACCGCGGGTACTCCTCGATCACCTTCCGCTGCTCCAGTCGGCTCCAGTACTTGTGCTCGCACTTGACCACCGACTCCAGGCTCGTGCTGCGCGTGCCGTACCGCTCGCTGAGGAGCGGTACGAGCGTGCTCACGGGGAAGTCCCAGTAGCCGACGATCGCGTCGATGCTGCCCTCAAAGGCATCCAGAACACCTTCCGCCTTCGCGATCAGATCCGCCACGGACACCTCGCCGCTCTGCAGGTCCTCGACCGTGAGGAGGCGGTGGAACCGGTACCGATCGGCACCGGGCCCGCTCTCCAGAATGGGCACGTTGGCCTCGTCGAGGCCGATCACGAAGATGTTCTTCTCGTCCACTGGGGTGGTTCCTCTCTGCGCCGACGTTGTCCGGCGTCCTGAGTACCCCCCTGCGGGCCGCCAATCCTGATGGGACATCCGGTGCGAGAACACCCTGTTTAGGGTCCGCACCTCGGGTACCCGCCGCACCAGACAGTTGGAATCTCCACGAATGAGGAGGAACCAGTCATGGCTGACAACCCCGGTAACTTCGCCAATGACCCGAAGCGGGCTTCGGAGGCCGGTCAGCGGGGCGGTCACGAGAGTGGTGGCAACTTCGCCAACGATCCGCAGCACGCTTCGGAGGCCGGTCAGAAGGGTGGCCACGAGAGTGGTGGCAACTTCGCCAACGATCCGCAGCGTGCCGCGGAAGCCGGTCAGCGGGGCGGTCACGAGAGTGGTGGCAACTTCGCCAACGACCCGCAGCGCGCTTCGGAGGCCGGTCAGAAGGGTGGCCACGAGAGTGGTGGCAACTTCGCCAACGACCCGCAGCGTGCCGCGGAAGCCGGTCAGAAGGGCGGTCACGAGAGCGGTGGCGGCCGGACCGGTAGCTGAACCGGCGGTGAAGTGAGACGGGCAGGAGCCACGGCCCTGCCCACCCCGCGAGACCGGTGGGCCCGACGCCACGGCGAACGGCCCACCGGTCTTCGTATGGCTCGGCCCACCGGCCTCCCGGGGCGGGTCTCCCTCGGCGGAGAGCTGTTTCGGGGTGGTGGGTTCGTTTACGCTGTCGCTCGCTCGAACGGCGAGAGACGGGGTGACGGGGAGCATGTCCCGACCGGACCATGACCATGGTCGACTGGCGGTTCCACCCGTTGGGGAGGGGCGGCAACCGGGGTGGCCGACGGCTCCGCCACCACATCGCCCCCTGGGGGCCGCCGATCCCGCGACGGCCGGTCCGTACCGGCTGGAAGCGGTGCTGGGCGCGGGGGGAATGGGCCGCGTCTACCTGGGGCGCACACCGGCCGGCAGCGCGGTGGCGGTCAAGGTCGTCCACCGCGAATACGCGGGCGACGCGTCGTTCCGCAAGCGCTTCGAGCAGGAAGTGGCCGCGGCCCGGCGGGTCCAGGGGCTCTACACCGTGCCGGTCGTGGACGCGGATCTGCGGGCCGAAGAGCCCTGGCTGGCCACGGCCTACGTGCCCGGTCCGTCCCTGCAGCACGCGATCGCCGAAAGCGGGCCGCTGGCGGCCGACGCGGCGCTGGGGCTGACCGCCAGGGTGGCCGAGGCCCTGCAGTCCATCCACGCCGCCGATGTGATCCACCGTGACCTGAAGCCCTCCAACATCATCCTCACCGCCGAGGGACCCAAGGTCATCGACTTCGGTATCGCCCGGGCCGCGGACGTCACGGCGGTGACCGCCACCGGGATGCGCACCGGAACGCCCGCCTACATGGCGCCCGAATACATCAGGGGGCAGGACGTCACCGAAGCCGGTGATGTGTTCGCCCTCGGTGTGATCGCCGGTTTCGCCGCCACCGGACGGCTCGCCTTCGGTGGCGGATCCGACCACAGTGTGATCTATCGCATCCTGGAGCAGGCTCCCGACCTCGACGGCTGCCCCGAGCCCCTCCGGGCCATCGCCGCCCGCTGTCTGGAGAAGGACCCGGAGCGGCGGCCGACCCCGGCCCAGGTCATCGCGCAGTGCGGCCCGGCCGGTACGACGGGGATCGCCGACGCCCACACCCGCACCGTGGTGTCGCCGCCAGGGTCCGGGCGCGTGCCACCCGGCCCGCTCGACGCCCCGGGCTCGCCCAGTGCCCCCGGCTCGCCCGACGCCGAGACACGCACCTCGATGTCGCCGCGCGGGTCCGGGCCCGCCGCTCCCGTACCGCCGCCGGCTCCGGCCGCGCACGGACCGGCACGGGGCGCGGCCCCCGGCGGTCCCGCGACTCCACCGGACGCTGACACCTCGTCGAACCCGCCGGTCGGGGACCTCCTCACGACACCCGCCCCGGGGCTGCCCGTGCTGCTCAGCGGAGTGGGGATCCTCGTTCTCGCCGTCGTCCTGATCGCCGTCTACCTCCCCGGCTCTTCCCCCGACCGCGGCCCCAGCCTCCCCTATCGCTCGATCGGGCCCACGGCTTCCCTCGGCCCCACCGGGAAGGCCAGGACGGCCCAGGGGATGGCGTTCAGCCCGGACGGCAAGACGCTCGCCACCGGCAACTCCGAGGGCGAGGTGCGGCTGTGGAATGTCGCCGACCGCAAGGCAGGAGCCACCCTCGGGGGACGTGACAGCGTCGGGTTCCCGACCCACGAAGTGACGTTCAGCCCCGACGGCAAGACCCTCGCCGCAACCAGTGAGACCGGCTCGGTGACCATGTGGGACGTGGCCAAGCACCGGCGGACTCGACTCCTCGACGGCGTCAACGGCGGCGAAACGGTGGCCTTCAGCCCGGATGGCACGCTGTTCTCCACCGGCTCTCAGGCCCGTTCGGTGTACCTGTGGGACACCAACAGCCGCAAGAAGGACGAGATACTCGCCTACTACGACCAGGAGGCCAAAGTCACCGGCGTGGCCTTCAGCCCCGATGGCCGGACGCTGGCCTCCGCGGGCGACGACTCCGAGAGCAACCTCACCCCGAAACACTCGGTGCGGCTGTGGGACGTGGCACACCGCGATCCGGAACCTTACGGCCAGGACGGTCCACGGGTCACCATCTCCCCCGCGCAAGGAGTCCTGAGCCTGGCCTTCAGCCCGGACGGCAAGACAATCGCCACCGGTGGCTATGACGGCAAGGTGCGCCTGTGGGATGTGAAGACGGGCCATCAGCGAGCCGCCCTCAGCGACTCCCTCATCGCGTCGGAGGTCCACCACCTGGCGTTCAGCCCGGACGGCAAGACGCTCGCGACCCCCTCCGCATACGGACTGCTGCTGTGGAACGTGGCCACCCGCAAACCACGCGCCATCCTGTCGGCCAGCGCGGAGGGGACAGGCAACGTGATGCAGGACGTGGGCTTCAGCCGGGACGGCCGGCTCATCGCGGGCAACGACAGCGAGCACCGCAGGGTCTACCTGTGGAAGAACCCGTACCGGGCGCGCTAGAGAGCGTCCGGCGGCCCACGCGGAGCGCCCTCCACGGGGAGGGGAGCAGCCCGCCGCAGGCGTCGGGGTTGACCCTGACGCGGGGGCAACCTTCCAGCATGGTCGGCATGACGACGACGCAGCACTTCACGGTCCACCACGACGGCGTCACGATCCCGGTCTCCCGCGGCGGCGTGTCCCGCGGCGGCCGGGGACGGCCGGTGGTCCTGTGCCCCGGCCTCAACTCCACCCGGGCCGACCTGCACGAGCTGACCGGGCTCCTGCGGCGCGACCACGACGTGGTGACCTTCGACCTCCGGGGCCATGGCCTCGCCTCCGCCGCAGACCGGTACTCCTTCGACGCCTTCCGGGGCGATCTCTTCGCCGTGCTGGCGGAGTCGGAACGCCTCGGCCTCCCCTCGCCGCCCGTGCTCGTGGGCTACTCGCTGGGCGCGGACCTGGCCGTGCACTATGCCTCCGAGCGCCCTGACGCCGTCGCCGGGCTGGTCCTCATCGACGGGGCGAACCCGCTGCCCGAACCGTTCATCACCGACGCCGATCTGCCGGAGTTCCGCGCCATGGCGGAGGACCCGGCCATGTGGCGGGAGATCGAGCGGGCCAGGGGCACCGCGCGCCAGGTGTCGCTCGGCCCCCGGGACATCCTCGATCTGCAGCTGGAGATGGATGTGGTGCGGGCCGGGATCCTCGACCGGTACCGGAAGATCGACTGCCCCATCCACCTGATCATGTCGACCGCGATCGCCGGGAACAGCACCGAAGGGCGTGCGCCCCGGCACAACCGGCTCTGGCGCGCGGGCGTCGACCGGCTCGTGCGCGAACGGCCGGACATCTCCGCGACCTGGCTCGACACCGGCCACCGGCTGGTGTTCACCCACGCCCGGGAGATCGCGGAGATCGTCCGGCGCCACCCGGCCCACGCGCCGACCCCGTGAGCGACCCCCGGGAGACTGGTTCGATGCTGACCATCGGTGAGCTGGCGTCGTACGCCGGGGTGACGGTGCGCGCGGTGCGGCACTACCACGCCAAGGGGCTGCTGCCGGAGCCGGAGCGGGACCACTCAGGCTATCGGCGGTACGGCGCCGACGCCGTCGTCGAGCTGATCAGGATCCGGACCCTCGCCGAGGCCGGGGTCCCGCTGGCGCGCGTACGACAGCTGCTCCGGGCCGACGCGGAGGAGTTCGCCGCGGCGGTGGCGGAGATCGACCGGCGGCTGCGGGCGGAGATCCGGGAGCGGCGGCGGCACCGCGCGCGGATCGCCCGCCTGGCCGCCGGGGACGGCCTGGCGCTGCCCCCGGAGGTGGTGGAGTTCCTCGACCGGCTGCGGGCGCTCGGGGTCGACGAGCGGATCGTCCAGGTGGAACGCGACGGCTGGATCCCGCTGGCCGCGCACTCACCGGAGCGGGTCCGGGAGTGGATGGCGCGCAAGCGGGAGCAGATCGCCGACCCGCGGTTCATCGGCTTCTACCGCACCCTGGGCCGGGCGCTCGACCGCGCCGACGACGATCCACGGCTGGTCGAGCTGGCCGATGAGCTGGCCTCCTACCTCACGCGGATGGCCGAGGAGCGGGGCGAGGACTACATCGACGACGCCGAGATCGAGCCACCGCTGGTCAGGGTGATGGACACCCTGGTGTTCGACACCATGCCGTCGGCCCGCCGGCTGATCGAGCTGCTGAAGCAGCGGGGCTGGGCCGGCTGGACCAAGGTCGCGCGCGTCGACCGGGGCGCGGCCGGACCGCGAGGGGCTCGGCAGACGCGGCCGAACGGGTGAGGATGGGCGGATGACCGCCCTCTCGCGTGCCCATGCGTTCAACGCGGCCGCCGCCCAGTACGCCGCGAACCGCC
>NZ_JAEEAP010000201.1 GCF_016103465.1 Streptomyces sabulosicollis | reverse complement strand
AGAGGTGTATAAGAGACAGGTCATGTGCCCTCCCCGGCGCCGTCCTTGGTGTCGGCGTGGTCGACCGCGTCCAGCAGCGACCACAGCACATCGCATTTGAAGGCGAGCGCCGCCACCGCCCGGTCCTCGTCCTCCGGGGTCCGCGCCCAGGTCAGGACCAGGTCGAGCGCCTCGGTGCTGTCCCGGCGCCCCTGGTCGACCCGGTTGCGGAAGTAGGCCAGGCCCGCGCGTTCGATCCATGGGTAGTACCGTTCGAAGGCGTCGATCCGGGTGAGCATGATGCCGGGCGCGGACAGTTCGGTGAGCGAGGCGGCGACGGCTTCCAGCGGGTCGCGCAGCCGGCAGAAGTTGACGTAGCCGTCGACCGCGAGCCGCACCCCCGGCACCACCTCCGCACCGGACAGCAGCCGGTCCCGGCCCAGACCGGCGGCCTCGCCGAGCCGCAGCCACCGCTCGATACCGCCCTCGCCTTCGGTGGCGCCGTCGTGGTCCTGGATGCGCCGCAGCCACATCCGGCGCAGCCGTGGGGTGTCGAGCTTGGCGGTGATCAGCGCGTCCTTGACGGGGATGTGGCGCTGGTAGTGGAAGCGGTTGAGGATCCAGCGGCGCAGTTCGGCGGGGGTGAGCTCGCCCGCGTGCATCCGTACGTTGAAGGGGTGGCGGTCGTGGTAGCGCTCCTGCGCCACCGCGCGCAACCGCTCCTCGAGACGTGTCCGTGGGGTGCTCACAGGTCGATCACCATCCCGTCGGCGGCCACCTCGACGCCCAGCTTCCGCAGGCCCGAGTGCTGGGGCGCGGTCGGGTCGTTGAGGGGGTTGGTGTTGTTGAGGTGGGTGTACAGGGTGCGCGCTTCGAGTGCGGCGAGCCGGTGCGCCGTGCCGTCCGGTCCTTCGATCGGCAGATGTCCCATGGCGGTGGCGGTGCGCGCGCCGAAGCCGCTGGTGAGGGGCTCGTCATCGGACCAGAAGGTGCCGTCGACGAGCACGCAGTCGGCGTGTTCCGCGGCGCGCTGGAAGGCGTCGGGCCAGGCGGCGAGCGCGGGGGCGTAGAGCAGGGTGCGGCCGGTGGCGCGGTCGGTCAGCCGCAGGGCGACCACCCAGGCGCCGTCGTCCGGGGCGTCGAGCCCGGCCGCGTAGCGGGGGCGTTTGGCGGAGACGGGAACGGCGCCCACGGCGAGGGGCGAGCCCTCGCCGAGCGGCCGGTCCTCGGGCCCGAGGGGGCGCCAGTCCAGTCGGGCGTAGGGGGTGAGGACCTCGCCCAGGTGGAGCCCGGTCAGCAGGGCGTGCCGCACCGGGGCGGTGGCCACGATCTCGATGCCGTCCGCCTCGCGCAGCCGGGCGATGCCGAGGGTGTGGTCGAGTTCGGCGTCGGTGAGGATCACCCCGGCCAGCGGGGTCCGGCGCGGTTCGGGCCCGGGGTGCAGTTCGGGGTAGTCCTCGACCTGGTCGCCGAGGTCGGGGGTGGCGTTGACCAGATACCAGCGGCCTTCGCCGGCCTGGACGGCGAGCGAGGCATGGCGGCGGCGCCACCCCGGGTGGGCGCGTGCCCCGGAGCATCCGGGGCACGCGCAGTTCCACTGGGGTACGCCGCCACCCGCCGCGGTGCCGAGCACGCGCACGCGCATGGCGGGGAGCTCAGCGGGCGTTCAGCGAGTAGGCGGTGACCTCCAGCGCGGTCTCCACGACCACGTAGTCGGGCGTCTGCCAGGCGGTCTCACCGGCGTCCGTACGGGTGCGGTCCGCCGCTTCGGGCGCCGTGCGCGGTGTGGTGTCGTTCATGACTTCGACCTGCCTTCCCTTGGGGTGACGTGACCTGTCGTCGTGGGTCTGGGCGGACTCCTCCGTTCTGTTGCAGGGTTACCAGCCGTTCGGGTGCGGTCAAGAAGCGTGCACCAAAAAGGTCCTCCGACCTCTGATGGGGTAACAGCTCTGCACCTGCGAAATCGACCACGTGGCCGACTTCCTGGCCCGTACCAATCCTTGACGCCCCCAGAGACACCTCCTACCTTCCGCGATGCACTGGCTCCTCCCGTCGAATCTGTTGACGCGTTAGGAAACCTTCCTTACAGTTCCCCGCATGTGAACGGGGATCAGACAGGAGAACGCGATGAAGAGGTACCGGAACACCGCCGCCGTGGCGGCCGCCGCCGCACTCGCCGCCGGACTGCTGATCGGGACGGCCGGCACCGGAACCGCCGCCCCCGGGCGGGCCGATTCGGCTCCCTCGGGCATCAAGACCGTCTCATCCGGCTGGACCATCCCCTGGGGACTCAGCTGGCTGCCCGACGGCTCGGCGCTGATCACCGAACGCGACTCCTTCACGCTCTACAAGCTCACCCAGTCGGGCACCAGGACGCAGCTGGGCACGGTGCCCAATGTGGTGACCACCGGCGGCGAGGGCGGGCTGATGGGCATCGCGGTCTCCCCGAACTGGAGCAGCGACCACGCCATCTACCTGATGCACACGGCGTCCGACGGCAACCGGATCGCCCGGATGACCTACGACGGCTCCTCGCTCGGCGGCTACAAGGCGCTCGTCACCGGCATCAAGAAGAACAAGTACCACAACGGCGGACGCCTCAAGTTCGGCCCGGACGGCTATCTCTACGCCACCACCGGGGAGGCGCAGACACCCGATCTCGCCCAGGACAAGAACTCCCTCAACGGGAAGATCCTGCGGATGACCACGGACGGCAAACCCGCCCCGGGCAATCCGTTCGGCACGCTCGTCTACTCCTACGGCCACCGCAATCCGCAGGGCATCACCTGGGACCCGGAGGGCCGGCTGTGGGAGGCCGAGCTCGGCAACAGCAAGTACGACGAGCTCAACCTCATCGAACCGGGCAAGAACTACGGCTGGCCGGTCTGCGAGGGCAACTGCTCCACCTCCGGGATGACCAACCCCAAGCGCCAGTGGTCCGTCGGTGACGCCTCGCCCAGCGGGGTCACCTACGCCGACGGCGCGCTGTACATGGCGGCGCTGCGCGGTGAGCGGCTGTGGCGGATCCCGGTGGACGGGGCGAGCGCGGGCACCCCTAAGGCGTACTACACCAGCTCCTACGGGCGGCTGCGCACCGTGGAGACCGTGCCGGGCAAGAACACGCTGTGGCTGTCCACGACGAACGCGGACAACAACGGCGGGGAACCGGACGGCGCGGACAAGGTGTTCCAGGTCGAGCTGAAGTAGCGCCTTCGCGGGTGAGTACGGTCGCGGTCCGCCGGACCGCGACCGTACGCCCGCGTCAGTGCGCGAGCCGCTCGTTCATCAGCAGGAAGGCGCCCAGACCGTGGAGGTCGTTCGTATTGCGCTTGCGGCCGAGGTAGTAGGCCAGGTCCCCGACGTTGGTGCCCTCGCTGATGTCGGTGATGTCCGTCAGCCCGTCGGAGCCGACCGACACCTTCTTCAGCACGCCCTGATAGCCCCTGCGGGCCGCCGAGGTGTATGCGCCGCCGCCGATCCAGCCGTGCTCCAGGGCGGCGTGCAGCATCAGGGTGTACATGCTGGAGGCGGAGGTCTCGGTCCAGTTGCCGGGTTCGCCCGCCTTGTCGACGACCTGGAACCAGCGGCCGGTGGCCGGGTCCTGGTAGCGCACGAACCCCTTCGCCAGGTGCCGTACGTTGCCGAGCAGTTCGGCGCGGCGCGGGTGGTTCGCGGGGAGCAGCTCCAGCACCTCGACATGGGTCATCGCGGTCCAGCCGATGGCCCGTGCCCAGAAGTGCGCGGAGGTGCCGGTGGTGGGATCGGGCTTCCAGGGGGCGTCGCCGTCGGCGTCGTAGGCGTGGTAGATCAGCCCGTTGGCCGCCTTGAGGTGGCGGAAGTACACCGAGAGGTTCCTGGTGACCTCGTCGAACGCGTACGCCTGGTCGCCGTAGGCGATGCCGTGGCGCAGCAGGAACGGCTGGGCCATGAAGACACCGTCGCCCCACAGCTCGTTGGTCTTGCCGGTGGCGTGCCACATGCCGCCGTCGGCGGTGCGCGGATAGGTGGTGATCCGGTCCCGGATCTGGTCGGCGGCGGTCCGGTAGCGGGGATCGCCGGTCTCCTGGTGGAGGATCAGCAGCAGATTGCCGGACTGCATCGCGTCGAGGTTGTCGAAGGTCCGGTCCATGTGGCCGTCGGCGTCGACGAAGGCGTCCACCCAGCGCTTGATGTACGCCAGGTACGAGGGCTCCCTGACCCGCTGGTAGACGCGGTAGGCGCCGAGCAGGAACAGCCCCCGGGTGTAGCCCCAGCCGCCGAGCGACGCGGGGTCGGGGTAGCGGGCGATGGTGGAGTCCACCACCGCCCTGGACCAGTCGGCGGGCGCCGCGCCGGCGCCCGCCGTCGGGAGGAGAAGGCCGCCGGTGATGCCCAGTGTGCTCGCGAGCAAGGTTCTGCGACTGATCACTTAGCCCTCCTTGGGTGTCAAGGCGCCTCGTGAGCGCCATGTACACGCCAAGAATACCGGCGAACAGTCTGTACCGGGGCAAAAGCGGAGGAAACCTGAGAATCCGCCGTCCCCGTCGTTCCGCAGCCGCTCGGCGAGCCGGTCCACGAAGGGCGAGGGGTCCAGCGACCCCTGACGCTCCACCACGAACCCCGCCCGCGCGCCCTCGGTGAGCGAGGGCTCGGCCTCCGCCAGGCGGGCCCCCTCCAGCACGCCGCCGGGCGCGACGGGGGCGTCCAGCCGGCGGAAGGCGGCGAGCGCCTCGGCCGTACTCACGGGAGGGGAAGGCGAACAGGGAGCCCCCCTTATGCGCATCTGGCCTCCCTCGCCGACACCTCGGGGAGGGGCCAGATGACGTAGGCGGTCTCCGCTCCGTGGCCGAAACCGAACGCCTCGACGGGTGGGCGAACCCCCTCGACGCCCCGGCCGGTGGTGTCAACCTCCGACCGGCATAAGCCACCGTCACACCCCGTGTGCGATCGGGACAACGCGTCACCACAAGAGCGCCCTCAGGCAATAGTCTCGGCCTACAGGCCGTGGCTGAGGAGGCGCCCATGGGGACCGGGGATCATCGCGAGCAGGCATACGCACGGGCTCGGCAGGAGGCCGAGCGGCTCACCGCGAACGGCATTCAGGGCATCGCGCTGACCTGGGTGGACAACGCGGGCCTGACAAGGGTGAAGTCCGTGCCCACCGCGCGGCTGCCCCATGCCGCGCGGCGCGGGGTCGGGATGTCCCCCGTCTTCGACGTCTATCTCGTGGACGACTCCATGACCACCAGCCGCCATGTCGGCGGCCCGGACGGGGACCTGCGGCTCCTCCCCGACCTGGACCGGCTCACCCCGCTGGCCGCGCAGCCCGGCTGGGCCTGGGCCCCGGTCGACCGGTACGACCAGCAGGGCCGGGCGCACCCCGTCTGCCAGCGGCTGTTCGCCCGGCGGATGGCCGAGCGGGCGCGGGAGCGGGGGCTGACCGTGCGCATGGGGTTCGAGACCGAGTGGGTCGTCAGCACGGGCGACCCGGACCAGGACCCGCCGCGGTACCCCACCGCGGGCCCCGCCTACGGCATGGCGCGGGTGGTCGACCTCGCCGACTACCTCGTCGATCTGCTCGGCGCGCTGGACGCGGTCCACGCCGAGGTGCACCAGCTCCATCCGGAGTACTCCCCCGGGCAGTTCGAGGTGTCGCTGGCGCCCACCGATCCGGTCGGCGCCGCCGATCTGGCCGTGCTGGTGCGGGAGACGATCCGGGCGTGCTCCGGGCGGGCCGGGCTCAACCCGATGTTCGGCCCGGTGGTGGACCCGGGCGGGGTGGGCAACGGCGCCCATCTCCATCTGAGCCTGTGGCAGGGGGACCGCAATCTGTGCCGGGACGGCGACGGGCCGCACGGCATGACCGCGACGGCCGAGGCGTTCCTCGCCGGGGTGCTGCGCGAGCTGCCCGCCCTGCTGGCCATCGGCGCCCCCTCCCCCGCGAGCTACCTCCGGCTCGAACCCTCCCGCTGGGCCGGGGCGTACCAGTGCTGGGGGCTGGAGAACCGCGAGGCGGCGGTGCGCTTCATCACGGGCGCGCCGGACGATCCGGGCGCCGCCAACGCCGAGGTCAAGTCCTTCGACCCGGCGGCCAACCCCTACTTGGTGGTGGGCGCGGTCATCGCCGCGGGCCTCGGCGGGATGGACTCCGGGCTCTCCCTGCCCCCACCCGTCTCCGGCGATCCCGCGGTCGAGGGACGCGAGCGGCGGCTGCCCACCTCGCTGCTGACGGCGCTGGAGCACTTCGAGGACTCCACGGTGCTGCGCGAGGCGCTGGGCGATCCGCTCTTCGAGTCCATCGCCGCGGTGCGCCGGGCGGAGTCCGCCCTGTTCGAGAAGTCGTCCCCGCGTGAGATCGCCATCGCGACGCGGAGGCGGTACTGACCGATGGAGGCCGCCGAGCAGACGGATCCGACCGAGCCGCCGCTGCCGCCCCTGGTGGACCACCACTGCCACGGGGTGGCCCGCTCCGAGCTGGGCTCGGCCGCGTTCGAGGCGTTCCTGACCGAATCCGACGCGCCCGCCGCGCTCGGCACCACCTTCTTCGACAGCCAGCTGGGGTTCGCGGTGCGCCGCTGGTGTCCGCCGCTGCTGGACCTCGAACCGCACTGCCCGCCCGCCCGCTACCTCGCCCGGCGGCGCGAGCTGGGCGCGCGGGAGGTGACCCGGCGGCTGCTGAGCGCCGCCGGGATCAGCGAGTTCCTGGTGGACACCGGGCTGCCGGGCAATCTGACCACCCCGCAGGAGCTGGCCCTCGCGGCGGGCGGCACCGCCCATGAGATCGTCCGTCTGGAGCAATTGGCGGAGCGGATCGCCGACACCTCGCTGACCGCCGACGACCTGCTGACCGGGGTGGCGGACGGGATCCGGGAGGCGGCCCGTACGGCGGCCGGTTTCAAGTCGGTGGCCGCCTACCGCTACGGCCTGGACTTCGAGCCCGATCCGCCGGGCCCCGGCGCCGTCCACACCGCCGCCGAACACTGGCTGGCCCGGCGCGCCCAGGGAGGCACCGCCGCCGCCCGGGTCACCGATCCCGTGCTGCTGCGCCATCTGCTGTGGTCGGCGGCGTACACCGGGCTGCCGCTGCAGCTGCACACCGGGTTCGGCGACCCCGATCTGCGGCTGGACCGCTGCGATCCGCTCGCCCTCACCGACTTCATCCGCGCCGTACGCCCCACGGGCTGCACGCTGATCCTGCTGCACGGCTATCCGTACCACCGCGGCGCGGCCTATCTGGCCGCCGTCTTCCCGCATGTGTACGCCGACGTGGGGCTGGCCCTGTCGCACACGGGGGCGCGGGCCGGGGCGGTGCTCGCCGAGATGCTGGAGCTCGCCCCGTTCGGCAAGGTGCTCTTCTCGACCGACGCCTATGGGCTGCCGGAACTGTATGTGGTGGGGGCGCGGCTCTTCCGGGAGGCGCTGACCGGGCTGCTGACCCACTGGGTGGCGGAGGGCGCCTGGTCGCGCCGCGACGCCCGCCGGGTGGCCGCGCTGCTGGGCGCGGACAACGCCCGCCGCGTCTACGGACTGGGCACCCCGGCACCCCGCGAAGGGTAGTCGCCTCCGGTTTCCACCTCACCGGAACGGCCTGTCCGGCCTCGCCCCGGAGAGCAACGGGCCGCCGCCCCGCACCGGTATGGGGCCGAACGCCCGAACGTCCATCCCCGGCCCCGCCCTGCGTCCGTACGCGACGCGCCACAACGGCCCACTCCCGCCCGGCGGCCGACCGAGCGCCGACGCGCACGCCCGAGACGCGCGGCGGCCGACCCGAGACGCGCGGCGGCCGATGCGCGACGCGGGTGACGCCCTGCCCCGGAGCGCCGCGTGTGCCCACGTGGCGGACCGGGGCCCATGCCATACGCGGAGCGCATACGCAGTACGGTGCCCGGAAGGTACTCGACCGTAACCGGAGGAGATCGTATGCGGATCGCCGGCACGACCGTCCTGCTCACCGGGGCCACCGGAGGCATCGGCCGGACACTGGCCCGCGCGTTCGCGGCCAAGGGCGCCAAGCTGCTGCTCACCGGCCGTCGTGAGGAGGTGCTGCGGCCGCTGGCCGAGCGGCTGGACGGCCGGGCGATCGTCGCCGATCTGGCCGAACGGTCCGATGTGGAGCGGCTCGTCGAGGAGGCGGCGGACGCCCGGATCCTCGTCGCCAACGCCGCGCTGCCCTCCAGCGGCCCGGTCCTCGACTACCGGCCCGAGGAGCTGGACCGCGCCCTCGATGTCAACCTGCGCGCACCGATGCTGCTGTCCCGGCTGATGGCGCCGCGCATGGTGGAGTCGGGGTCCGGCCACCTGGTGATGATCGGTTCGCTCTCGGGCCGCACGGCCTCCCCCGGCGCCGCGCTCTACAACGCGGCCAAGTTCGGGCTGCGCGGCTTCGCCCTCGGGCTGCGGCAGGACCTGCACGGCACGGGCGTCGGGGTCTCCCTGGTGCAGCCCGGATTCGTGGGCGACGCCGGGATGTTCGCCGACGCGGGAACGTCCCTGCCCACCGGGGTCCGCACGATCTCCACCCGGCGGGTGGCCGCCGCGACCATCCGGGCCATCGAGCGGAACCGGGCCGAGGTGAACGTGGCCCCGCTGGAGCTGCGCCTGGGCAGCGCCCTCGGCGGGCTGTTCCCGAGCATCGCCGAGCGGGCCCAGCGGAGTGCGGGCGCCGGGGAGACGTCCCGTCAGCTTGCCGACGGGCAGCGCGGCAAGCGCTAAGCGGACCTGGTGAAGTCGGCTGCGGTTCAGCGGCGCCGCCAAGGGGCGCGGGGCTGTGCCGATATGCGGCTACGTCGCGGCTGTGCCGATATGCGGCTACGTCGCGTGGGCGACCAGCCACGACGGCGCCGCGGACGAACGACGGGACATCACGGCCCGTCCCGCGGAGCGCTTCGCGCCACGGCCTGATGCGCGGGCGGTGTCAATGACCGCCCGCGCACGGGTCATTGACACCGCCCAGCCCCCGTGCCAAAGTTTCGCGACCCTGGTCGGACAACGTTGTCAAACGGAGGTGCGTCCCATGCGGTCGCTGATCGGTGGAATCCGTGCGCGCATAGCGGGCACGGTCGCGGGGGTGATGACGGCGGCGCTGCTGGGCGGCGGTCTGCTGGGTCCGCCGGGGGCGGCGGCCGCCTCCGCGGCCGGGGACCCTCCGGCCGACCCCACCTCGCTGGTCCACCCCTTCGTGGGCACCGAGAACTTCGGCAACACCTTCCCCGGGGCGAGCGCCCCGTTCGGCATGGTCCAGGTCAGCCCGGACACCGGCGGCCAGGGCGGCTACGACTACGATCAGAACGCCATCCACGGCTTCAGCCAGACCCATCTGTCCGGCGTCGGCTGCGGGGTGGCGGGCGAGCTGCCCATCATGCCGACGACCGGCGCGGTCACCGACGTCGACCCGGAGCACTACCGCTCCACCTACAGCCATGACGACGAGGAGGCCACCCCGGGCTACTACCGGGTGGGGCTCAAGTCCTACGGCATCGACGCCGAGCTGACCGCCACGCAGCGCACCGGCTGGCAGCGCTACACCTTCCCGGCCACCGGTGCGGCCAACGTGCTGTTCAACACCGGCAAGGCCAATCAGAAGGTCTTCGGCTCCGAGGTCCGCGTGGTCGGCGACCGGACCGTCGAGGGCCGGGTGGAGGCCGGGAACTTCTGCGCCGGGAAGGACCGGCACACCGTCTACTTCACCGCCACCTTCGACCGCCCCTTCACTTCCTACGGCACCTGGCGCGGCGCCACCCCCTCCCCCGGCTCGCGTGAGGCGGCCGGTGAGGGCGGCAACGGCGCCTGGGCCACCTTCGACGCCACCCGGGACCGGGATGTGGTGGTCAAGGTCGGGCTGTCGTACACCGGCCCCGAGGGCGCCCGGAAGAACCTCGCGGCCGAGACCGGCGACTCCTACGACTTCGACGCCACCCGCGCCGCGCTGCACGACACCTGGCGCAAGAAGCTCGACGCGATCCGGGTCGGCGGCGGCACCGAGGAGCGGCAGCGCGCCTTCTACACCGCGCTGTACCACGCCCAGCTGCACCCCAATGTGGCGGGCGACGTGGACGGCCGCTACACCGGCTTCGACGGCGCCACCCACACCGCCTCCGGCTACACCCCGTACCAGAACTTCTCGCTGTGGGACACCTACCGGCCGCAGAACCAGCTGCTGGAGATGGTGGAGCCGGGGGTGGCCCGCGATGTCGCGCTGTCGGTGGTCGCCATCGGCCGGGACGGCGGCTGGCTGCCCCGCTGGGCGCTGGCCAACAGCGAGACCAACATCATGACCGGTGATCCGGTGACCCCCTTCCTCGTCGAGGCGTGGTCCAAGGGCCTGCTGGCCGGGCACGAGGACGAGGCGTACGCGCTGCTGAAGAAGAACGCCACCAGCACCCCGCCCGCCGACTCGCCCTACAACGGCCGGTCCGGAGTGGACTATTACCGCGAGCTGGGCTACGTCCCCTCGGGCCTGAAGCTCGGCACCGACTGCGCCGACAAGGGCGGTGACAACGACTGCGTCCACCCCGCCTCGGCCACCCTGGAGTACTCCGCCGCGGACGCCGCGCTCGCCCTGATGGCGCGCGGGCTCGGACACCGCGCCGACGCCCGGATGTTCGCCGAGCGCGGCCAGACGTACCGCACGCTGTGGGACGCCTCGATCGGGCAGTTCCGGCCGCGCACGGCCGACGGCGCGTGGGTGTCCCCCTACGACCCGGTGGAGGCGGGCCGGCAGTTCCACGAGGGCGGCGCCTACCAGTACCAGTGGCTGGTGCCGCAGGACCCGGCGGGGCTCGTGGGGCTGATGGGCGGCAGGCGCGCGGCCGAGAAGCGGCTCGACGACTTCTTCGCCTACGGCAAGCTGCTCACCGACCCGGCGGGCACGGCCCGCAAGGACTGGATCTCCGCGCCGTACGACTACTACGGCAAGCCCACCTACAACCCCAACAACGAACCCGATCTGCACGCCCCGTACATGTATCTGTGGGCGGGCGCGCCCGCGAAGGCGGCGACCGTGGTGCGGGCGGCGATGACCCTGTTCACCACCGGGCCGGACGGGATGACCGGCAATGACGACCTCGGCACGATGTCGGCCTGGTACGTCTTCTCCTCGCTGGGCCTGTACCCGACGATGAGCGGCGGGGACTTCCTCGCGCTGTCCAGCCCCCAGTTCTCCTCGGCCGTGGTCCGCGTCGGGCACTACGGCACCCGGCAGGGCGGCACGCTGACGATCACCGCACCGGGCGCGAGCGACGCCAAGCGGTACGTCCGGAGCGTGGCGCTGAACGGCCGGAACGTGGCCCGGACCTGGCTGGGCTGGGGCCAGGTGGCCCACGGCGGGAAGCTGGCCCACCGGCTGTCCACCGAGCCGTCGTCCTGGGGCACCGGCCGGGGCGCGGAGCCGCCGTCGGTGGGCGCCACCCGCGAGGGCTGATACCGGCCGGTTGTGGTGTAGGTTCTAGGGCCCGCCTGGACACACGGGCCTTGGGGGATGTGGTCGAGCGAGGGAGCGGGTGTCCATGCGTGCTGTGGTGTTCGACGAGTTCGGGCGCCGGCCCGAGGTCCGGAGCGTCGAGGACCCCGCTCCCTCCCCGCGCGGCGCGGTGATCCGCGTCGAGGCGACCGGGCTGTGCCGCAGCGACTGGCACGGCTGGATGGGGCACGACCCGGACATCCGGCTGCCGCACGTCCCCGGCCACGAGCTGGCGGGGGTGATCGAGGAGGTCGGCCCCGACGTCCTCAACTGGCGCCCGGGGCAGCGGGTCACCGTGCCGTTCGTATGCGCCTGCGGGCGCTGTGCCGCCTGTGCGGAGGGCGCCCAGCAGGTGTGCGAGCGGCAGACCCAGCCGGGGTTCACCCACTGGGGCTCGTTCGCCGAGTACGTGGCGATCGGACACGCGGATGTGAACCTGGTCGGGATACGCAACGAGCTGTCGTTCACCACGGCCGCGGGTCTGGGCTGCCGCTTCGCGACCGCCTTCCGCGCCGTCGTCGCGCAGGGCCGGGTGGCCCCGGGCGAGTGGGTCGCGGTGCACGGCTGCGGTGGGGTGGGGCTGTCCGCGGTGATGATCGCCGCCGCGGCCGGGGCCCGGGTGGTGGCGGTGGACATCTCGCCGGAGGCGCTCGCCCTCGCCGCCCGGTTCGGCGCGGCGGTGTGCGTGGACGTGGCGTCCACGCTGGGCTCGGTGGCGGAGGCGGTCGCGGACGCGACGGGCGGCGGCGCCCATGTCTCACTCGACGCGCTGGGCTCCCCGCGGACCTGCGCTGCGTCCATCAAGAGCCTGCGCCGCCACGGCCGCCATGTCCAGGTCGGGCTACTGCCCCCGGCCGCCGGGACCCCGATGATCCCGATGGACCGGGTCATCGCGCTGGAGCTGCGGCTGCTGGGCAGCCATGGCATGGCCGCCCATGACTACGGCCCGATGATGGAGATGGTGGAGGCCGGTTCGCTGCGGCCGGATCTGCTGGTCACCGATGTCATCGGGCTGGACGCGGTCCCGGAGGCGCTGTCCACGATGGCCTCCGGGGGCAGGGGCGGGGTCACGGTCATCGAACCGCACCGTCCGCCCCTGGCCGGGAGCTGACGGACCGTCCCGGCGCGGTCCCTACGGCACCCGCACCGTCCCGTCCGTCACCCGGATCCGGTCACCCGCCGCCGGGTCGGCCGCGATGGGGGGCACATTGGCCGGGGTCAGCTCGGGGGCGTGGCCCGGCTCACCGCCACGCGGCACCGTGCGCACGACCTGGCTGGGCGGCAGCTCGGCCCGCCCCTGGAGCCGTTCCCACATCAGGTCCAGGGCCTGCTGGTAGTAGTAGCCGAGCGGGACGTAACGGTTGTCGAACCCGGCGGCCTGGGAGTCGCTGTGGTGGGCGTGGGTGACCTCGGCGTAAGCGACGGTGCCCGGCCCCTGCCCGGCGCGGGAGGTGAGCCCGAGATAGGGCCGCGAGCCGTGGTTGACCGGCACCCTGGTGTCGTCGCGGCCCTGCACGATGAGCGTCGGCTTGCCGTGCAGATCGCCGTCACGCCGGGTCGCGTCCAGGCCCTCGGCGAGCCGCGCGGCCCAGTCCCGTTCGGCGCGCGGCGCCCCGGGCCGGGGAAAGGCGAGCCGGTAGACGCAAGCCTCTCCCCGCAGGTTGTAGTCGTGCTCACCGCCGGGTCCGACGGAGCGGGCGTCGGCCACGGGCCCGCCGGGCGAGTTCTCGTCGATCAGCGCACCCGGGGCGGGCGCCCGGCCGGAACTGGTGCCGAAGGCGCCGGCCAGCTCCGCCGTGCGGTACGGCACGGGGGCCCCGGAGGAGTCGGTGCGGCCCCAGCCGTAGCCGCACAGCGCGTCGGCGACCGAGGCGCGGGCGAGGCTCATCGCGTAGGAGGCGGGAGTCTGCGGATCGTAGTGCGAGACCTGGAGATACCCCGACTGGGGCTGGAATCCGGCGCGCACCAGGGCCTGCTGGGCGAGGCGCGGCAGCCCGTCCGGGCCCGCCCGTTCGGCGTCCCGTCGCGAGATCAGCCGGGGGTCGTCCCCGACCAGGGCGGCGCACCGGCGGCGGGCGGCGGGCACGTCCAGGGCGGCGTAGCCCGGTGCGGTGGGCTCGGTGAGCGCGGCGCACGGCTGGAGCAGCGAGGCCAGCGCGTTGTAGCGGATCAGCGGCAGCCCGGCGGCGGGTACGGCACGCCCGCCCTGGCGGACCCGGACGCCGTTCGGCGTGGCCAGGTTCATCTGCGGTTCGGAGGCCACCACGGCGTCGACGAGCCCGCCGCGGTCGTCCTCGCCCGCGGCGATGGCCGCGCCCCCGCCGTTGGAGACTCCGGTGGCCAGGACCGTGGTGGAGGCCGGGGCGTAGCCGCCCCCAGGGGCTCCGGCGCGCCAGTCGCGGTTCAGCACGGCGAGGGCGAGCCGTATCGAGCGCAGCACATCGCGTCCCCAGGTGGCCTGGGGGTTCATCCCCGAGTGGGCCATCTTGTAGGCGACGCGGTACGGGCGTTCCGCGTCGAAGCGGGCGCGCTCGGCGTCGCTCAGCCCGGCGTCGAAGGCGGTGCGGCCGCGGAGTTCGGCACGTGGACCGGTCGTGCCGTCGTGGCCCATGACGGTGCCCGAGTGCAGATCGTCGAAGGCCGGGCCCATCCCCTTGTCGGTGTAGGTGACCGCGCAGCGGTGGCGCAGGCCCCAGGCCCCGGCGGTGCCGACCATGCTGTAGACACCGCCGAGCCCGGTCGCGGGCGCGGCGACCACGCACGGCCGGGCACGGTCGAAGCCGTCCGGCACCTGCACCACGAAGCTCACGCTGCGGGCCCCGTCGCCCGCCACGGCCCGGTACTCCACCCCCGCCACCTTCCCGTCCCCGGGCACGGGGCGGCCCCGGTCCACATCGGGGCCGTACAGCCTTCCGAGGCCGCCGCCGGATCCGGCGGACAGCCCGGCCGAGGCCCAGATGGCCTGGCGGCGCAGCTCCGCGGCGGTGGGCCGGTCGGGGTCGGCGGCCCGCGGCATGGGCCCGCGCAGCCCCGCGAAGCCGAGCCCGGCGGTGAGCAGATCGTCGCTCCGTCCGTCGTACCGCCGCTCGGTCAGCTCGCCGATGAACGAGGGGAGCGCGGAGCGGGCAGACGGGGGGC
>NZ_JAEEAP010000200.1 GCF_016103465.1 Streptomyces sabulosicollis | reverse complement strand
GACTAGTCGTCGGCAGCGTCAGATATGTATAAGAGACAGGGATCCTCGGCGTGGGCATGTCCTGTCCTCCGTGAACGTTCCCGTGAGCGTTCACGGAGCACTGTCCGGCCCACCCGACCGCCGTGTCAATATGTGTGCGAGGTTGGGGTGTTCCGCTGTGGTGTTCCGTTGACGCCCGTCGTCGCCGCGGTGATGATCGGGGTGGAGCGCTTCGGGGATCACCGCCGTGAGCGTTCCCGAAAGCCACGTCGTGCCACGTCCGCGGGTGGGAAGAGGGGTGGGGCCCGTGCCCACGAGCGCCAGGCCGCGCCGCATCACCATCGACGACGTCGCGCGCTCGGCCGGGGTGTCCCGGCAGACGGTCTCCCGCGCGGTCAACGACAAACCGGAGATCGACCCCGCCACGCGGCAGCGGGTGCTGCGGGTGGCCCAGTCCCTGGGGTACCGGCCCAGCCGGTTCGCCCGTGGCATGGTCGGCCCGCGGCTCACCACCCTCGGCCTGGTCATCGCGGATGTCCTCAACCCCTTCTTCCCCGAGGTGGTTTCGGGGGTACTGGCGGCGGCCGACGAGCGCGGCTGGCAGGTCGCCGTCTACAGCACCGGGTCCGCCCTGGAACGCGAGACGGCGGTGGCGGAGACCGTGGTGGACCACGTGGACGCGTGTGTCGCCTTCCTGCTCGACCCCGGCGCCATCGAGCTCATCCACCGCTCCGGCATGCCCTTCGTCCTGCTCGACAACGAGCACCGGCCGCCGGGCGTGAGCGGGGGGCGGATCGACTTCGCCACCGGTATGCGGCAGGCGGTCGGCCACCTCGTCGAGCGCGGCCACCGGCGGATCGCGATGCTCGACGACCGTGGCCGTCCGGACGCCGGTGGCCACGGCACCCGCCACTCGCTGTTCCTCGGCGCCGCCGCCGGACACGGGCTGCCCGCCGACGAGGGGTGGGTGTTCCCGGCGGCCAACTCCCTCGAGGGCGGGGCGGCGGCCATGGACGACGTGCTGGGCAGCGGCTTCGGGGCGACGGCGGTGCTCGGGTACAACGACCTCATCGCCATCGGCGCCATGCGCCGCGCCCGCGACCGCGGTGTGCGGGTGCCGGAGGACTGCGCGTTCGTCGGGTGCGACGGGCTGACGCTGAGCCGGCTCGTGGACCCGCCCCTGACCACCCTGGCGGTCGACAAGGAACTCCTCGGCCGGGCCGCGGTGCGGCAGGTCGCCGCGCAGATGACCGGTGCCGGAACGGGCGAGACGGTGATCGTGCCACGCCTGGTGGTGCGCGCGTCCTCCTGACGCGGCCGCCCTCGGGCTCCCGCATGGGGCCGCCGCACCGGCATCGTCACCGAGCGCGGCGACGAGGGCATCGCCCGGCCGCCCGGATCAAGGACCTCACCGGCGGTATCGGCGCCGACGCGGTGCTGGAGTGCGTCGGCACCGTGCACTCCCTGCGGCATGGCGCCGCACTCCCTGCGGCAGGCCCCGCACCCGGTGCGGTCCGGCGGCAGCGATCGATGCTGAACCCCGTCGCGATGTCGATCATCAGCAACACCTTCACCGACCCCCGGGAGCGCGCCCGCGCCATCGGCGTGTGGAGCGGCGTCGTGGGCATCAGCATGGCCGCCGGGCCGATCATCGGCGGTGCGCTGGTGGAGTCGGCCGGCTGGCGGGCGATTTTCTGGATCAACGTGCCCATCGGCCTCGCCGCGCTCTTCCTGACCCGCAGGTACGTGCCCGAGTCCCGGGCGCCGCGGGCTCGCCGAGTGGACCCGGTCGGCCAGGTGCTCGTCGTCGTGCTGCTCGCCGCGCTGACGTACGCGATCATCGAGTCGCCGAACCTCGGCTGGACCTCTCCCGTGGTCGCCGGCTGCGCGGCCGCGGCGCTGTGCGCGCTGCTGGGGCTGCTGTGGTACGAGCCGAGGCGCACCGACCCGCTCGTCGACCTCCGGTTCTTCCGTTCCGCGCCGTTCTCGGGCGCCACCGTGATCGCGGTCGCCGCGTTCGCCGGTCTGGGCGGGTTCCTGTTCGTCAGCTCCCTGTACCTGCAGGATGTGCGGCGGCTCGATCCGCTGCACGCCGGGTTGTTCATGCTGCCCATGGCGGTCATGGCGCTGCTGACCGCCCCCGTGTCCGGCCGCATGGTGGCGTCGCGGGGGCCGCGTACTCCGCTGCTGCTCGCCGGGGCGGCGTTGTGCGCGAGCGCACTGCTCCAGGCGCTCACCTACTCCGAGCACCTTCCGGTGGCCGTGCTGGTCGTCGCGTACCTGCTCTTCGGCACCGGCTTCGGACTGGTCAACGCGCCGATCACCAACACCGCCGTCTCCGGGATGCCCCGCTCGCTGGCCGGCGTCGCGGCGGCGGTGGCCTCCACCAGCAGGCAGATAGGCCAGTCCCTCGGCGTGGCCGTCATCGGTGCCCTCATGGCCGGGGGAGCGCACGCGGACGCGGCGGCCTTCACGGACGCGGCTCGCACGGCGTGGTGGATCGTCGCCGGCTGCGGCGCCGCGGTGCTGGTCATGGGTACGCTCACTTCCGGCCGCTGGGCTCGGGCCACGGCCCGGCGGACGGCGAAGCGGCTCGCCGCCGAGGAGACCAAGGAGACGGTGAACGCCTGATGGAGCGCTGGATGGCTTTTCGAGCGGTACCGTCGGGATCCGGTCAGTCCAGGCCGTGGTCGCGGGCGTAGCGGGTGGCCGCGACCCGGTCGCGGGAGCCGGTCTTGGTGAAGACCCGGTTGATGTGGGTCTTCACGGTATTGGCGCTCAGGAAGAGGGTCGCGGCGATCTCCGCGTTGGTCATACCGCGTGCCATCAGCGTGAGGATCTCCGCCTCACGGCGGGTGAGGCCGTCGGGGAGCGGCTGGTTGGTGGCGTCGGGGTCCCGGGAAGGGGCACCGGACCCCGGGGAAGGGGCTTCGGGCGGGCGAGGGGCGCTGGGCGCGCTCGCCGCGGCGAGCAGGGTGGCCTGGACCCTGGGGTCGAGGATGGAGAGCCCCGCGACGGCGCTGTGCAGGGTACGGGCGATGTGCAGCCGGTCCGCGTCCTTGGTGAGGTAGGCGCGGGCCCCGGCCCGGAGCGTCTCCAGGACGGAGGTGTCGTCGGCGTAGGTGGTCAGGACGACGACGGCGACCTCGGGGTGCTCGGCGGTGAGCCGGCGGGTGGCCTCGGTGCCGTCGAGCACCGGCATGTGCAGGTCCAGCAGGATCGCGTCCGGGTGGTGCTCGGCGACCTGGTCGAGCGCCTGTCGCCCGTTGGCCGCCGAGCCGACGACGTCGATGTCCGGCAGCAGGTCGAGCATGAGGACCAGCCCCTCCCGGACGCTGGCCTGGTCGTCGGCGACCACGATCCGCAGCGGCCGGGCGTCCTGGGCGCTCATCGCGGCACCTCGGCCCGGACCCGCCACCGTCCGCCCCGTACGCCCGCGTCGAGTGTCCCGCCCAGCAGCAGGAGGCGCTCGCGCATCCCGGTGAGGCCGTAGCCGCCGTCGACGGTGGCGAACGCGGGTGCTCGCCGAGGGGCCGGTGGTGTGCCGAGCGGGTTGTCGACGGTCAGCGTCACGTGTTCGTCCTCATACGTCAGGGTCACCTCCACCGGCTGGGCGGGGGCGTGTTTGGCGGCGTTGGTCAGGGCTTCCTGCGCGGTACGGAAGAGCGGGAGCGCCTGGTCCGCGGGGAGCGGGGAGGGCTTGCCCTCGACCCTGAGCCGTACCGGAGCGCCGTGCCGCTGCCGGTGGGTGTCCGCCATCGTGGTCAGTTCCTCGTCGAGCGGCGCGAGGTCGGAGCGCAGGGCGTGCACCGCGCGGCGGGTCTCGGCGAGCCCGTCGGCGGTCAGCCGCCGCGCTCCGTCGAGCACGGTGACCGCCCGGTCGATGTCCCGGTGGTCCGTCAACAGGGCACTCGCGGCCTGGATCTGGATGCTCAGGGCGCCCAGCGAATGGGCCAGCACGTCGTGGATCTCACGGGCGATCCGGGTGCGTTCGTCCAGTACGGCCACCCGGCGTTGCTCCGCGCGGAGCAACTCGCTCTGGGCCAGCATGGCGGCCGATTGCTCGGCGCGTATCCGGTAGGCGCGCCGGTTGTGGCCTGCGACCAGGACCAGCGCCACCAGCATCGGATAGCCCAGCGCGAACCCGCGGCTCGCCCCGGCGACCAGGACCCCGGTCTCCAGGGCCACCACCGTGCAGCCCGCCACCGCCCAGCCCACCGGGAGGCTCAGCTCGGTGCCCAGGTGCATGACGGCCATCAGCGAGAGGCCGATGAGTGCTCCGGCGTGCGGGAAGGCGCTGGTGTAGCCGGAGAGGGCGGCGGCGACGCCGAGCAGGATCCGCATCCGCGGCGCACGCCTCGCGGCCTCGTCGCCGCGGGCGTGGGTGAGCTCCCACAGCAGCAGCGCCAAGCCGCCCAGCGCGTACGTGACGACGGCCAGGGTCACCGCCCCGGGCCCGGCCGGAGGGCCCGTGAAGGTGTGCAGGCCGATGAACGCGTACGCGCCGGCCCTCATCAGCCATGACACCGTACGCAGCACAGATGCAGGATAGCGACCCCAGGACCGCTCGGCCGCGGCGCCGGGGTGTACCTCGTCATGGGCCGGGGGCGCTGTGCCGTCGCCGCCTCGTCCGGGTGTCGTGTGCGCGTTGTCCGCCGGGTGCCGTCCGGTCATCGGCGTCCCCGGCGGCCGCGGTCGCGGAGGCCGTCACGCGCCGGCCGGCCGTACGCTCCCCTGGGGCGGGGGTACCGCGCGGACCGCTCCGCGCCGGGCGCCGGTGTGTCGCCCGAGCCGCCCAGCAGTCCCGTCAGGGCGCCCCGCACATCGAAGGGGCGGCCGTCCTTCTCCGGCGCGAACGGCACACCGGAGGCGAGGGCGCGCGGTGTGACGACGGCGGCCTGGCCGAGCCGGTTGAGGCCGAGCAGCATCAGGACGGGCGCCGAGGAGCCCGCCACGGGAGCGTGCAGTTCATTGGCCACGACCGTCATCACGACCCGCGAGACCACCAGCGCGAGCCACAGCCACAGTCCGTACACCGGCATCCGCGCCCACAGCACCCCGTCGCGCGGCTCCAACCGCAGCGCGGCTCCCTGGGCGGTGCCGATTCCGGCCGCGATCACCGCGCCGATGACGAGGCAGGCCAGATCGGTCGTGGTCAGGTGGCGGCCGCCCTTGCCGAGGCTGGTGAAACCGATGATCGCGAGGATCGCGGGAAGCAGGATCAGCCGCTTGCCGCGCAGCGGCTCGCCGCGTAGCTGACGTGCGATGACGAAGATCACGATGGCGATCGCGGCCAGCACTTGCAGCACGTTCACTGGAGGACTCCCGTCGGCCACGCTTCGGTCGCGTACGCCTGTTGACTCGCCCTGAGGCTAGGAAGGCCCGCGGGGCACCGCGTCACCCCGAGCGGTGACCTCCGGGGTGACCCGCGGGGTGATCCGCGGGTGATACCGGCGCCGGAGACCGGTACCACCGGGCGGCCGGAGTGATCACCCCGGAGATCACCCCCCGCTACGGCGCGCGGGAAGGCGTACCGGCACGAGTCTGGGCGAGCCGAATCCGCGGCAAACCGTCCACCGAGAGGCTCGCCATCCCATGTCCACCATCGGTCAAGCCATGATCATCAACGGTGCGGTCCTGCTCGCCGTCCTGGAGGCGGACCTCGGGCCCCACCGCAAGATCGGGAAGCTGCGCATCCTGCGGCCGCTGCTGATGACGGCGGCGATCGTCCCCCTCTTCATCAAGAGCCCGGCCACCCACGGATCCGGTCTGGCGCTCGAACTCGCCGCCGTCGTCGCGGGGTTGCTCGTGGGCCTGCTGGCCATGACCTTCACCACGGTCTACGCCAGCCCCAGGACCGGCGGGCCGGTCAGCCGTGCGGGCGTCGCCTACGCGGCGCTGTGGATCGCCGTGATCGGGGCGCGGGCCGCGTTCTCGTACGGATCGGAGCACTGGTTCGCCCAGCGGCTGGGCCGCTGGATGATCGACCACCAGGTGACCACGGACGCCCTCACCGACGCGCTGCTGCTGATGGCCGTGGCGATGACCCTCACCCGCACCGTCGGACTCGCCACGCGGGCGGCCGCCGCCGTCCGCCGGGTACCTTCCGCCGGGCCCGCGGTCGAGTAGCGGTCGCGGGCAGGGCGACACCGTCCGGACGGCGGTTCGGGCACAGCGGGGAGCGACGCGGCCACAATGAGGTGTGCGGTGGCCCGTTTCACCGGATCGGAGAGAGATGCGGCTCGGACAGGAGGAAGAGGTGGCCCGCGCCGCGGAGCTCGCGGCGCGGCTGCGGCATGTCCTCTGGATCGGCGGCGGGAGCGGTGCGGGCAAGTCGACGGTCGCCCGCCGGCTCGCCGACCGCCACGGGTGGCGGCTCTACGCGACCGACGATGTGATGCGGGATCACACCGGGCGGGCCACGCCCGAGGAGGCGCCGTTGCTGCATCGGTTCATCGCCATGGACATGGACGAGCGATGGGTGAACAGGTCTCCGGAGGTCATGCTCGAGACGTTCCACTGGTTTCGGGGCGAGGGCTTCGGCCTGATCGTCGAAGACCTCCTCCGCCTGCCGCCGGAACCCCGTGTCATCGTCGAGGGCTTCCGGCTGCTCCCGCACCTCGTGCGGCCCCTGCTCGAGGCTCCCCAGCACGCCGTCTGGCTTCTTCCCACACCCGATTTCCGTCAGGCGGCCTTCCGGAGCCGGTCGGTGCCGGGGGAGGGGTTCGTATGGAGGACCAGCGATCCGGCGAGGGCCGGGCGCAACCTCGCCGAACGGGACCGCATGTTCACCACGCGCCTCGAGGAGGAGGCCGAGCGTCTGCGCCTGCGCACCATCCGGGTCGACACCTCGATGACGGAGGACGCTCTCGTCGAGCGGGTGACCAGGGCGTTCCGGCTCTGACGCGTCGCTTCTCCGGTGCCGGAACCGCCCCGGCCCGGGGCGCCGGAGTCGCCCCGGCCCGGGCTCACTTGACGAAGACCGCCCGCGCGACCTCGTCGGGGGCGGCGCTGGTCCCGGCGATCAGCTCGCCGTCCGCGGACCAGATGCCCGAACGGCCGGACGTGCGGTCGAAGCCGCCACCGGTCGGGCCCGCGAAGGCCGCCGTGGCGGCCCACACACCGTGGTCGGCGGCGACCCGGCGGGCGCGCTCGCCGTGGAGTTCGGCCTCGTGCTCGGCGTGGACGACGCCGGCCACGTAACCGTCGATGCCCAGCGCCGCCGTCCGCGCGGCGTGCTCGGGGAATCCGGTGTCGCGGCAGACGGCGAGCCCCAGCCGCCATTCGTCCACGTCGATCACGGCGGGCTCGCCGGGCACGAAGCGGACGGCCTCACTCGGGTGCAGGTGGACCTTTCCGTAGACCACCCGTGCGCCCTCGCCGTCCAGGGCCAGGATGCCGATGCGCGGGCCCGCCACCGGCGCGCCGACCAGGGCGAGTGTCCCGGTCCCGGCGCACGCGGCGACGATCGGAGCCAGCCGTTCATCGTCCGGGGCGACCGGCGTCGCGTCCAGCTCGTATCCCGTCAGCGACATCTCGGGGAAGACCACCACCCGCGCGCCGGCCGCCCGAACGGCCTCCGCGTGGGCCACCGCGTTGGCCGCCACGTCCTGAGCGGCGCACCTCGGCTGCGCCACCGCGATGCTCAACGGCTCCGCCACCCCGAACTCCCCTCGTCGAGTCGCCCGGTCAGCCTATACGGACGGCACCGCCGCGCCCCGCACCGCGCAGGTCAGGCGGACGTCGCGGTCGAGGCCGCGTCGGCCCTGGGCTGCTGGCCGTCCGTCGCGCTCGGGGCCGGCCGTCCGCCCTCGCGCTCCTCGGGGAGCTTCAGCGTCAGGGTCAGGACGAGCGCGACCAGGTAGAGGGCGAGGAAGATCAGGGTGACTCCGCCGGCGCCGACGAGGGGGAGGAAGAGGCTGGCGACGGCTGGGCCCACGAAGGCCGCGCCGCCCGCGCCCAGGTTGAGCAGGGCCATCGAACCGCCCTTGTTCTCCGGCGCCATCGACGGGATGAGGGCCGAGATGGGCACGAATCCCGCGAGGGTGGCGCCGTAGAACATGCCCGCGAGCACCGCGACCCAGTAGTAGTCCGGGCCGAGCCAGGTCGGTACGAAGTACAGCGTGGTGACGCTGATCGCACAGCCCAGCGCGCCGAAGCCCGCGATGGTCGTGCGCCAGCCGATGCGGTCGGAGAGGACGCCGAAGATGAGGTTGAAGAAGATGTTCGTGCCGTAGATGATCGCCAGCAGCTGGAGCCATTTGTCCTCGCCGAAGCCGACGTCGTCGGAGAAGATCCGCGGCAGGTACACCAGCATGCCGAACTCCGGGGCCGTGTTGATGACCCGGACCAGGCAGCCCACCAGCACGCGCGGATGGGTCCAGATGATGGAGACGGAGTTGAGCAGGCTCTCGCCGGTGGTGACCTCCGGCGGCGCCATCCGGTCGCCGCCGGGCCTCCCGCGGGCGCCGACCAGGGCGATGGCGCCGCCGATGAGGATGAGGACGAGCGCCGACCACAGTGTGCCCAGGCGGCCGAACCAGGGGATCGTCAGGCTCGACCACAGCGAGCCGAGGGTGGGCAGACCGCCCGTGAAGGCGAAGTAGAACCATCCCACCGCGGTGCCCAGCCGGGCCTTCGGCGCCGTGTTGGTGATCCATACGAGGAAGCCGAACGCGAAGAGCGGGTAGCCGAAGCCCCGGATGCCGTAGAAGACCAGCATCATCGGGTAGTTCTCGGTGCCCAGCGCGAAGAGCAGGTACGCGGCGTCGAACACGGCCCAGATCGCCAGGCCCGTCCACATCACTCGGCGCGGCCCCCACACCTGGCAGAGGGCGCCGGAGAACCACGACGCCAGCATGACGGCGATGCCGTAGACCGTGATGACGTACCCGGCCCGTACGTCCGTCGCCGCGCCGTGATCGGCCATGTACGGAGCGATGAAGCCGGATTCGACGCCGTCGCCGATCATGAACAGGAGTACGCCCAGATAGCCCAGGACCAAGGGTTTCGGCATCGCTTCCTCCACTCTGCGGTGATGACGGAGTACGACCGCAGATACTCAAGCGAGCCGAGAGAAATATCAAGAGGTCTGATAAGAATAACGAGATCCGATGGTAGCTACTCGGTCTCGACAACCCTCACATCCGTCAGCTCCCGCATCTCCCGCAGCAGCTCCTCGTCCACCGGGCCGGTCAGCAGGACGTGGTCGAAGGAGTCCACGCTCTCCAGGCGGTGCAGCGCGCGGCGGCCCACCTTGCTGTGGTCCATGAGCAGCACGCTCGTCGCGCCCGCCTGCCGGGTCGCCCGCTTGATGCTGACGATCTCCTGCTCCTGGTGGAAGGTCATGCCCCCGGTGATCCCGGAGGTGGAGAGCACGCTCAGGTCGACGGAGATGCCGCTGATCATGTCCATCGCCGGCAGGCCGATCCATGAGTCATGGGTGCGCGAGTACTCCCCGCCCACACAGATCAGCCGGATGCCCTCGGCGCCCCTCAGCTCCTCCGTGATCAGGCGGTAGTTGGTCACCACGGTCAGCGGCCCCACCTCGGGCAACAGCCGCGCCAGGGCCAGTGCCGAGGTCGAGTCGTCCAGCATCACCGACATCCCCGGGGTCACGAACCGCAGGGCGGCGCGGGCCAGGGCCCGCTTCTCGCCGGTGTGGGCGTGCAGCCGGAAGTCCGAACTGGACTCGAAGACCATCGAGGGCTGCGCGGAGACGCCGCCGTGGTACTTGCGCAGGATGCCGCGATCCGCCAGCTCGGCGATGTCCCGGTGGACCGTCATCAGGCTGACGCCGGTCAGCTCGACCAGTTCGGACACGGTGGCGTCCCCCTGGGCCAGAACGTGTTCGACGATCAGCTGCTGTCGTTGCTGCCGCGCGCCGCGCGACGACGGGGGAGTAGTCATGCCCTCCATCCTGCCGCGTTTATTTCTCACATAGAACCAGTGACAACTCACGCTGAGACTGTTAATTTCGCTGTCACGGGCGCCACCAAGGTGCCCATGACACGCCGGGCGCACGGACATCCCCGTGCCCCGGTCAGCCAGCCGATCATCAGCCGGGAGATCAGGGGTACGCATGGCCGACGCAGTGGTCTTCGACATGGACGGCGTGCTCGTGGAGAGCGAGCATCTGTGGGAGGAGCTGTGGGCCGCCTACGCCGCCGCACGCGGACGTGTGTGGGGGCCGGAGCAGACACGCGACGTCCAGGGGATGAGCGCCCCCGAGTGGGCCGCCTACCTCACCCGGTTCTGCGGGGCGGGTGACCCCGCCACCAGCACCGAGCGGGCCGTCGTCGACGGCATGGTCCAGGCCCTGGCCGACGGCCGCATCGGCCTGCTGCCCGGAGCCCGCGAGATGATCAGCGCCACCGCCGAGCTCGCGCCCGTGGCGCTCGCCTCGTCCGCGCCGCGCCGGGTCATCGACGCCGTCCTCGTCCACCACGGCGTCGACCACCACTTCAAGGCGACCGTCTCCAGCGCCGAAGTGGAGCGCGGAAAGCCCAGTCCGGACGTCTATCTGGCCGCCGCGCGCGCCCTCGGCGTGGCCCCGGAGCGCTGTCTGGCGGTGGAGGACTCCAGCAACGGGCTGCGCGCCGCCGCGGCCGCCGGGATGACCGTCGTGGCCATCCCCAATCCGCAGTACCCACCCGCCGAGGACGCCCTCGCGGCCGCCGCATACCGTTCTCCGGACCATCATGCCGTACGTGACTTCCTGCTCAGCAGGCTCGAAACCCGAGGGGAGTGACCGACATGACCACGGTCCTGGTATCCGGCGACGACTTCATCGCCCCCGAGCTCTTCTCCGCCGCCCTGGGCGAGAGCCTGCCCTCCGCCGGGCTGACCTTCCGCACCCTGCGCACCCGCTGGCCGAACGAACCCTTCGGGCCGGTGGGCGCCGACCGGCAGGGGAACGGCGGGGTCAAGGAGGCCAGCGGCACCGAGGAGCAGGTGCTGGAGGCGCTCGGCGACGCGAGTGTCGCCCTCACCCAGATGGCGCCCTTCACCGCCCGGGTCATCCGCGAGTCACCCGGCCTGAAGTTCATCGGCGTGGCCCGCGGCGGCCCGGTCAACGTGGACCTGGCCGCCGCCACCGCCGCCGGGATACCCGTCACCTTCACACCGGGCCGCAACGCCGCCGCGGCCGCCGAATTCGCCGTCGGCCTGATCCTCGCCGCCATGCGGCGCATCACCCACGCCGACGCGGCCCTCAAGGAGGGCATCTGGCGCGGCGACTACTACGCCTACGAGAACGCGGGTCTTGAGCTCGACGGCGCCACCGTCGGCCTCGTCGGCTACGGGGCCATCGGCTCGATCGTGGCCCGGGTGCTGCGCGCCTTCGGCGCCCACGTCCTCGTCTCCGACCCGTACGCGGACCCGGCCCGGGCACACGCCGACGGCGTCGAGCTCACCGACCTGGAGGACCTGCTGCGGCGCAGCTCCGTGGTGAGCCTGCACGCCCGGGTCACCCCCGAGACCCGGCATCTGCTCAACGCCGGCAACCTCGCGCTGCTGCCCGAGGGCGCCGTCCTCGTCAACTCGGCCCGCGGCGAGCTGCTCGACTACGCCCCGCTGCCCGGTCTGCTGGAGTCCGGCCGGCTCGGCGCGCTCGCCCTCGACGTCTACGACATCGAGCCGCCCCCGGCCGACTGGCCGCTGCACAAGGCCCCCAACGTCATCACCACACCCCACCTGGCGGGCGCCACCCGACAGACCGCCGACCGGGCCGCCCTGATCACCGCCGGTGAGGCCGCCCGCTTCCTGCGCGGCGAACCGCTGCGGCACGTGGCCAATCCGGAGGTGCTGACCGGGAGCCGGCCATGATCGTCGGAGTCGACATCGGCACCTCGGTCACCAAGGCCCAGCTGATCTCCCGCGACGGCCGGACCACCCCCGCGCACGAGGCCCGCAGCACCGTCTACACGCTGCCCGGACACCGCGTCGAACAGGACCTGGACGACGTCGTGGGCACCGTGGAGACCGTCGTACGGGCGGCGCTCGCCGACGCCGCGCAGCTGGGCGGCGAACCGGTCGAGGCCCTCGCCCTCACCGGGCAGGGCGACGGCCTGTGGCTGCGCGACGCCTCGGGCGCCCCGGTCGGCCGCGCGCTGTCCTGGATGGACGGCCGGGCAGCGGACCGGCTCGACCGCTGGACCGCCGACGGCACCCTGCACGCCCTGCACCGGCGCACCGGCGTCGGTCTGTTCCCCGGCTCGGCGGCACCCCTGCTGGCGCACCTGGCCGAGCACGAGCCGGAGCGGCTGGATGCGGCCGAGGTCGCCGGGTACTGCGTGGACGCCGTCGTGCAGCGGCTGACCGGCGCCGTGACCGTCGACGTCTCCGACGCCTCGCAGCCGTTCCTCGACGTGGCCACCCGTACCTACGACGAGACCGCGCTCGAGCTGTGCGGGCTGTCCGCGCACCGCCGGCTGCTGCCGGACCCGGCGCCGCCCGGCACCCTGCACCGGCTGCTGCCCGGGGCCGCCCGGCGACTGGGCCTGCCGTCAGGGCTGCCGGTCTCCGCCGGCCCGTTCGACATCCCCGCCTGCGCCTTCGGCTCGGGAGTCGCCGAGCCGGGCGAGGGCAACCTCATCATCGGCACCACCCTCGCCGCCCAGGTCCTGGACACCGAGCCGCGCCCGGCCCTCGCCGAGGACCCGGCCGGGATGGTGCTGGCCACCCCGTACGAGGGCCGGTTCCTGCGGGTCATGCCCGCCATGATCGGCACCGCGGGCCTGGACTGGCTGCTGAAGCTGCTCGATGTGAAGATCGAGGCGCTGGACGCGCTGCTCGTCCAGTCCCCGCCCGGCGCCGCGGGCGTCACCGCGCTGCCGTTCCTGTCCACCAGCGGCGAGCGCGCGCCCTTCGTCGACCCGCGGGCCCGTGGCCGGTTCGACGGGCTCTCCCCGCTGGCCGGCCGCGCCGACCTGGTACGGGCGCTGTGCGAGGCCGTCGCCTACTCGGCCCGGCACTGCATGGAGACCCTCGGCGTCACCCGCACCGTCACCGCCTGCGGCGGGGGCGCGCGCTCCGGGGAGTGGGCGCGCATCTTCGCCGGTGTCCTCGGCGGCGATCTGGAGGTCTGCGACGACGCCGTGGGCATCCGCGGCGCGGCCCACGTCGCCTGGCGCTCCCTGGGCACACCGGTCGACCCCGGCGCCTGGCGCGCCCGCCTCCGTACCGTCACCGCCGAGCGCGGGCTGATCGACCACTACGCCGAGGGCTACGCCGCCTACCGCCGGGCCCTCGACACCGCACGCGAAGGCTGGAGCACACGATGACCAGGCTCTTCAACGACCCCGCCCGGTTCACCGACGACATGATCACCGGCTTCGCCGCCGCCCATCCCGAGCACGTACGGGCCGTTCCCGGCGGGGTGGTGCGCGCCCGCCCCGCCCGCGCGGGCAAGGTGGCCGTCCTCACCGGCGGCGGCTCCGGCCACTACCCCGCCTTCTGCGGTGTGGTCGGCCCCGGCTTCGCCGACGGCTCGGTCATCGGCGATGTCTTCACCTCCCCGTCGGCCGCCCGCGCCCGCTCGGTCGCCGAGGCGGCGGAGGCGGGCGGCGGTGTCCTCTTCCTCTTCGGCAACTACGCGGGCGACGTGATGAACTTCGGCCTCGCCGCGCGGCAGTTGGCGGACGACGGGATTCCCGCCCGCTGCTTCGCCGTCACCGATGACATCGCCTCCGCCCCCGCGGACCAGACGGCGCGGCGGCGTGGCATCGCGGGCGGTTTCGTCGTCTTCAAGACCGCGTCGGCGGCGGCCGAGGAGGGCGCCCCGCTGGCGGAGGTCGTGCGCGTCGCCGAGCACACCAACGCCCGTACCCGCACGCTCGGCGTGGCCTTCGACGGCTGCACCCTGCCGGGGGCCGAAGCGCCCCTGTTCACCGTTCCCGAGGGCCGCTTGGGCCTCGGCCTCGGCATCCACGGCGAACCGGGGGTGAGCGAGGACACCCTGGGCACGGCGGAGGACCTGGCCCGCGCCCTGGTGACGGGGCTGCTCGCGGACCGGCCCGCCGGGGCGGGCGACGACGGCCGGGTCGCGGTCGTCCTCAACGGGCTCGGCGCCACCAAGTACGAGGAGCTGTACGTGCTGTGGGGCGCCGTGGCCCGTCAGCTGGACGAGGCGGGGCTCACGCCCGTACGGCCCGAGGTCGGTGAACTCGTCACCAGCCTCGACATGGCCGGCTGCTCCCTCACCCTGAGCTGGCTGGACGAGGAGCTGGAACGCCTGTGGCTCGCACCGGCCGACACCCCGGCCTTCCGCCGGACGGCACCGCCGGAACCCCCGGTGGACGGCGTCGCCGTACGGCCCGCCGCGGCCCGGCGCCGCCCGGAGCGGTCCGCCGCCACGGCGTCAGGTGCGGCGGTCGAGGTCGCCGAGCTGGCCGTCCACGCACTGCGCGCCGCCCGCGAGGTACTGCACCGGGACGCGGAGGCCCTGGGCCGGCTGGACGCGGTGGCGGGCGACGGCGATCACGGCCGTGGCATGTGCAAGGGCGTCGACGCGGCACTGGCGGCCGCCGAGAAGGCGCACACCGACCGGCTCGCCCCGGCGGCGGTGCTGGCCGCCGCCGGTGACGCCTGGGCGGCGGAGGCCGGGGGCACCTCGGGGGCGC
>NZ_JAEEAP010000001.1 GCF_016103465.1 Streptomyces sabulosicollis | reverse complement strand
GGCGTCGAACGCCGCCTGGCGTTTTTTTTTTTTCAAGCAGAAGACGGCATACGAGTTTAGCGATTGTCTCGTGGGCTCGGAGATGGGTATAAGAGACAGGCGGACGTCTACGGCTTCACCGGCCGATCGGCCGAGCTGACCGCGCTCGACCGGCCCTGGGCCGGGGACGAGCGGCCCGACCTCCGGGCGCCCGGACCCGCGACCATCGCGCCCGGACCCCCGACCATGACCATCTCGGTGATCTCCGGAACCGCCGGCGTCGGGAAGACCGCGCTGGCCGTCCACTGGGCGCATCAGGCACGCGACCGGTTTCCCGACGGGCAGCTGTACGTCAATCTGCGCGGCTACGACCCGGACCGGCCGCTGTCCTCCGGTGACGCCCTCACCCGCTTTCTGCGCGCCCTGGGACTGAGCGGTCGGCACATCCCCCTCGACCCGGATGAGCGGGCGAGCCGCTACCGCACCGAGATGGCCGACCGCCGGATGCTCGTCGTGCTGGACAACGCCCTCTCGGTCGAACAGGTGCGCCCGCTGCTGCCGGGCACACCCTCCTGCGCGGTGCTGGTGACCAGCAGGGACAGCCTTGCCGGTCTGGTGGCGCTGCACGGCGCCCAGCGGATCGAGCTCGGCCCGCTGGTCCCCGCCGAGGCGACCGCGCTGCTGCGCCTGCTCATCGGCGACCGGGCCCGGACGGACCACACCTCGTCCGCCGTGCTGGCCGAGCAGTGCGCACGGCTGCCGCTGGCGCTGCGGGTGGCGGCCGAACTGGCCGCCACCCGCCCGGGAGTGACCTTGTCCGAGCTGGTGGCGGAGCTGAGCGACCAGCAGCGGCGGCTCGAACTGCTGGACGCAGGCGGGGACTCCCGGGCCACCGTGCGATCGGTGTTCTTCTGGTCGTACCGCCATCTGCCTCCCGCGGCCGCCCGGACGTTCCGGCTGCTCGCCCTGCACCCGGGGCCGGACTTCGGCGTCCACGCCACCGCCGCCCTCACCGGCGAGGACGTGGACCGGGCCGGCAGCCGGCTCGCCCTGCTGACCCGGGCCCATCTGGTGCGGTCCTCCGGGCCCGGGCGGTACGCCATGCACGACCTCCTGCGCGCCTACGCGGACCGCCTGTCGCTCAGGTACGACGAGCGGGCGGACCGCCAAGCGGCCGGCCTCCGCCTGCTCGACCACTATCTGGCCGGTGCCACCGCGGCGATGGACACGCTCTACCCGGCCGAGCGGCACCACCGCCCCGGCCCCGCGCCCACGGCGGCATCGGCCCCGCCGATGCGGGGCCAGGCGGCGGCGCGGGCCTGGCTGTCCGCCGAGATCCCCGTCATGAGCTCGGTCTGCGCCAGGGCCGCGGACGGACACCGGGCCGACTACGCCGTGCGCCTGGCCGCCGTGCTCTTCCGCCACCTGGACGGCGGCCACCACATGGAGGCGCTGTCGTTCCACACCCACGCGCTGCGCGCGGCCGAGCACATCGGGGACCGCGCCGACCGGGCCCACGCACTGACCAACCTCGGCGTCGTCCACTGGCGGCTCGGCGCGTACCGATCGGCCGCCGTCCACCTGCGGCAGGCCCTGGTCCTCCATCGCGCCTCGGGCGACCGTGCTGGCCAGGCCCGTACGCTGTCCAATCTGGGCAATGTGCACTGGCGGTCGGGCGACTACCCGTCCGCCGCGCACTGCCACCAGCAGGCCCTGTCGCTGTACGAGGAACTGGCCGACCGGGTCGGCCAGGCCCGCACCCTGACCAACCTCGGCAATGTGTGCCAGCGCCAGGGGGAGTACGACCTGGCCGACGCCTATCAGCGCCGGGCACTGGAGCTGCACGGCGTGACGGGCGACCAGATCGGCCGGGCCCGGACGCTGACCAACCTCGGCACCGTGTGTCTCCGCCAGGGCCGTTACGAGGCGGCAGCCGACCACCACGGTCAGGCCCTCGAACTCTTTCGCCGGTTCGGCCACCACGGGGGGCAGGGATACGCGATGACCGGTCTGGGGGATGTGTATCTGCGGCAGGGGCTGCCTCTCGTGGCCGCCGACCACCACCGCCAGGCCCTGCGCCTGTTCCGTACGAACGGCGAGCGCTACGGCGAGGCGTCCGCGCTCAACGGCCTGGGTGAGGCGCTGCGCGGGGCCGGGCGTCCTGGCGAAGCCGTCGTCTACCACGTCAGGGCCGAGGCGGTCGCGGCGAGCACCGGTGAGCGCGACGAGCAGGCCCGCGCCCAGCTCGGCGCCGCGCTGGCGCGTGGCGACAGCGACGCCGCCGACGCGTCCCCCACCTTGCGTTAGCCCCTCCCGCCACAGGGCCGCGCCCTTCGGCTCAGACGAGAAGCTGACGTCCGGCCAGTTCCCGGTACAGCGGCGAGGCGTCGAGAAGTTCGGCATGGGTACCGCGGGCGACGACCCGGCCCTCTTCGAGTACGACGATGAGGTCGGAGCGGACGATCGTGGACAGCCGGTGGGCCACGACCAGCACCGTGCGGTTGACGGAGACGGAGTCGATCGCCTCGGCCAGAGCGGCCTCGTTGCGGGCGTCCAGGCTGGCGGTGGGTTCGTCCAGCAGGAGCAGCGGTGGCGCCGCCAGCAGCACGCGGGCGATGGCCAGCCGCTGGCGTTCGCCACCGGAGAGCAGCACCCCGCCGTCCCCGACCTGGGCGTCCAGCCCCTGGGGAGTGCGGTGGACGAGACCGCACAGGTTCACCGCGTCGAGCACGCGCAGCAGGGCGTCGTCGTCGGCGCCGGGCGCGCCCAGCAGCAGGTTGTCCCGCAGGCTGCCCGCCAGCGCGGGCGCGTCCTGCTCGACATAGCCCAGCTGGCCGCGCAGGACGGCGAGCGGCAGTTCACGGGCGTCGACCCCGTGGAGGCGGACGGCGCCCGCCGTGGGCTCGTAGAACCGCTCGGCGAGGGCGAGCAGGGTGCTCTTGCCCGCGCCGGACGGCCCGACCAGCGCGACCCGGAAGCCCCGCGGGATGTCCAGGCTGACGCCGCGCAGCACGGGTGTGCGATCGGGATAGTCGAAGTCCACGTTCTCGAAGGCGAGGACCGGCCGGTGCGCCGGGCCGACGGGGACAGGACGGTGGACGGCCGCGGGGCCGGTCTGGGGTTCGGTGGGCAGGGCCCGTACCTCCTCGATCCGGGCGAGCGCCCCGAGCCCGGCCTGGAAGGTGGTGTACGCCTGGAGCGCCTGGGCCATGGGCTGGACGAACAGCAGGAGATAGAGGACGAACGCGACGAGGTCCGCCACGTCCACCGCGCCCGACGCCACGCGGGTGCTGCCGTAGCCCAGCACGGACAGCAGGGCCGCCTGCATCGCGACATTGGTCAGGGGGACGGCCAGGGACTCCAGGCGGGCCACGCGGAGCCCGGCTTCGTAGGCGGCCGCGGCGCTCCGCCCGATCTGCGCGGCCTCACGTTCCTCCGCGCGGGCGGCACGGATGGTGCGCACCGCGGTCAGCGCCCGCTCGACGGAGGCCGTCATGGCGCCCACGGCCTGCTGGGCCCGGCCGCTCAGGTGCCGGACCCGGCGCGAGACCGTGGCCACGGCGACGACGCCGGCCCCCACCGACAGCAGGGTCACCGCCAGCAGTGGCGGATCGATGCTCCCCATCAGGACCACGGCACCGAGCGCGACCACCACGCCCGAGCCCAGGTCCACCAGACCGCCGGTCACCACGGACCGCAGCAGAGTGGTGTCGGCGCCCACCCGGGAGATCAGGTCCCCGGTGCGCCGCCGGTCGAACTCCCCGACCGGCAGCCGCAGCAGAGTCTCCACCAGGGTGCGGCGGGCCGTGAGGACCACGCCCTCCGCGGTGCGCTGGAGCAGATAGCGCTGGACTCCCTCCAGGGCCGCGGCCGCCACCACCACACCGACCAGGACGGCGAGGGCGGTGCCGAGACCGGAGCCCCCGCTCGCCGCGCCCAGCGTCCGCTGGACCAGCAGCGGCTGGGCGAGGGCCGCCGCCGCCGACACCAGGGACAGCCCCATGACCGCCAGCAGCGCGCCGCGGTGCGGGGCGAGGTACGGCCACAGCCGGGACGGTCGGCGGCCGGACGCGCCTGGTGCGCCGCTCACGGGGCGAGCCCCCGTCGCCGCCCCGGCGCCGCCGGAGGGTCCGCCGGCTGGGCGGAGCCGATGCGCTGGAGTACGCGATACCCGACGGTGACGTCCTGGTTGTCGTTGAGCACGACGCCGTGCACCTCGGTCCAGGCATGGAAGGTGTCCTTCTCGAACGTGCTGGTCAGCGCCCTGGCCACACAGACCTCGGCGGGCAGCCCCAGAGCCGCCAGATAGCGGGCCAGGGCCAGGGAGCGGGGCAGGCAGTCCGCCCGGGGCAGCAGGACCCGCAGCACCGACTGGGACCAGAACACCTGTCGCCGGGCCAGGAGGACGCCCACATCCGGGTGGAGTTCGCGCGGACGCCAGGCGCCCGGGGCAGGCCGGGCTCCTTCGAGGAGCAGACGGGCCCTGCTCCAGCCGCGACGGCGGTAGGTCCACGCCGCCACGGCGGTGGCCCGGAGCGCGCGCAGCCGTAAGAGTGGTGGCACGTCCGGCGGCGGCGCCGCGCCCGGGCCCGGATCCGCCAGGAAGAACTCCCAGTCCGCCAGGGGCTTGGTGAGGGCTCTCACGGTCGCCCCTCCTCGGCCGGGGCGAGCAGGCCGTGCTGGGCGAGCTGGTGCGCGAGGGTGGTGACGCCGGCTTCGAGGGTGCCGCTGGGTGCCTCCACCAGCTCCCCGAGATGGGCGACCACCTCCTCGACCGTGCCGAACCGCAGGGCGGCCCCGAGCATCAGCGTCGCGGTCGCGTTCAGGGCCAGATAGACGTCCTTACGGGTGTCGAGGATCACCCCCGCCTCGTCGGTCGGATCGAAGACGGCGTGGTCGGCCAGGCGCAGCAGAGGGGGAGTGGGGTTCACGGTCATGGGGTCCTTCCCTCGTAGTGACGCAGGAAGATCTCGGTCATGGCGGCGTGGACCAGCGTCTCGGCGTTGCGGCGCCTGCGGTGCGGGTCGGTCAGCACCCCGGCAAGCCGTTCCGGGTTCACCACGCCCATGCGGACGAGCCGGGAGTCGGGCCCGCCCATCAGTTCATGGAAGGCGTCCGTGTCGGCCAGGGCGCGGTGCTTGTGCGCGGAGGACATCCACAGGCGTCCGTACCGGCGCCATACGGACGCGGGCAGCCGGGTGGACAGCAGCAGCCGGAGCACCGGCTTGGTGATTACCTGCCCCTGGTAGGGGATCATCCGGTACGCGTCGGGCATCCGCGCGGCCAGCCTGCGCAGGTCCCGGGAGCCCAGAGGGTTGCACATCATGATTCCGCGCGGCCGCCACGACGTCAGTTGCGCGCAGGCGTCCTTGACCGAGTAGTCGTCCTCGGCCGGTACGTCCGCGAACGGGTCGTCCGGGACGCCGGGCACGGGTTCGAGGAAGTCCGTGGCCCGGGCGAGGCCGCCGCCGGACCGGATGTCGTCGAACAGCGAGCGGGTCCGGGAGGCGGTGCGGACGATCCGCGGGGCTTCCCAGCGGGAGCTGATCAGACCCGCGCAGAGCGCCGCCCTCTCGCGGAGCGGGATGTCTCCGGCCAGGGCGTCGTGCAGACCGTAGCGGAGCGGGCCGAACCGCAGGTCGCCGTCCCTGCCCCACACCAGCAGCCTGACGCCGTCGCCGTGCACCCGCTCCGCCAGCTGCTCCAGCCAGGGGAACCCCACATTCAGGAAGGGGTGGGGGAAGGAGCGCCCGCGCGGTGGGAAGTCGCCGTCGTAGCCCGCCTTGACCATCTCCAGCGGGACGGACAGGTGGTCGCAGATCGTTCGCGCATAGGCGGACTCGTCGGCCAGCGGGTCGTCCACCACATGGTGGTAGGCCACCACATCGGCCCCGGCCTCGACCAGCGCGCACAGCACGGCCGCCGAGTCGAGCCCGCCGCTGACCATGACTCCGACCCGCCCCGCGCCCACGTACGCCCGGGCCTCCCGCAGCAGCATCTCGTAGGCGAGCTCGGCGTACTGGGCCAGGGGAGTGCGGCGCGGCAGATCGAGCGGGGCGAGGGCGTCGAAACGGACGGTGGACAGGGTCCTTTGGTCGGCGACGACGAGCTCGCCGGGGCGCACGGGGGTCAGCCCGTGGTAGATGAAGACCTCGTCGCCGCGACAGCACCGCCAGATGGCCTGTCGGCTGAACTCCTCGCGTTCCCGGTCGAGCAGATCGGCCGGGTCGGTGGACCAGCTCAGCACCGGGCCGTCCCTGCGGTACAGCAGTCCCTCGGTGCTGACGAGGTTCCGGAACAGCGTCACCTTGCGCGGGGTCACCAGGGCCCCGCACAGCTCACCGGGCAGCCGCGCGAGTTCCGGGTGGCGGCCCTCGCGGACCAGATCCGCGATCCGCCGCTGCCATCCGTCCGCCGCCGGACGGGTCACCGGACCGGACAGCAGCAGATGCTCCCCGGGGCCGGTCTCCACCGGCCGGAGGGAGGCGTCCGGGGCCGGTCGCCGCACCGCCCGGTGAGGCGCCGGCGGTGTTCCCCGGTTCGCGAACGGCAGACGGGCGAGCCCGATTTCCGCGTCGGCGGCGTCGAAGTCCACCCGACCGGAGATTCCGAGAAAGTCCCCGACCAGCAACAGAGCACCCCTTTTCGCCACATGGTCCAGCCGGTACCTGATGCCCCGCCCAGGCCAGGCGGGGCCGAGCGGCATCCGCTCCCGCCCGAAGGGGGCGGGAGCGGAGCAGGTGGTATCGGCCGCCGTCAGCTGAGGCGCCGGTGCGTGGTGATGACGTTGTCGAAGGTCTGCCCGATGGTGAGCCATCCGGTCAGTTCCTCGACCGTGCCCAGCACGGTGACATTGGGCTCCACATACGCCAGCTTGATCTTCATCGGAGTTCCTCCCCTTTGGCCGGGTTCGGTGGGTGTTCCTCCTCAGGTTGCGTCGTACGTTTGGACGAGGACTGGACGTCCGGTGGACACGGCCGCGCCGGGCCCTTGTCAGGGCACCTCCGGTCCGCGGTACTCGCGCATCGCGTCGATGAGCCAGCGCGCCAGATAGTCGGCGAACGAGGACCGCGGGAGGAGCCGGTACGTGGGCGCGTCGTCGAGCTGCCAGAGCAGCACCGGGACGGGGCCCACCGTGGTCGACACCGCCCGGCCGGGGCCGAAGGCGCGGGGGTGCAGGTCCAGCCGGCAGCCCTTCTCCAGCACCTGGCGGGCGGCCGGGCCGCTCAGCTCGAGCGTGGTGCGGTTCGCCGAGACGTCCACGACCGAGCCCGGGTCGCCCGCGAGTGCCTGCCGCACCTCGGCGGTGTCGATGGGCGCTTCGGACAGCACGAGCCACTCGTCGGGGCCGAGCCAGACGATCGTGTACGGCCCGGACGCGGTGGTGTGTCCGCACTGGTGGGGGAGTGGCGCCCCCAGGGCCTTCTCCACGCGGCGGGCCGCTTCGGAGGCGGGGTCCAGACGCAGGTTCACCATGGAGAGGAACGGCCGCTCGGCCAGCGTGACACCGCGGGCGCCGGTGACGGCGGCCGCGCGCATCCGGTCCGCCAGATGTGCCAGGGGGCTGGTGCGCGGCCCCACCGGGCCCGCGTCGGTCGGCTCAGCCATCTCGCTTGGTCCCTTCGGGGTCGTAGAGCACGGGTTCGGTGACCTGGACCGGGACGAGGTCGTCGCCGACGGGGGCGAGGAGCGTGTCCCCGACGCGGTCCCGGCCGGCGGCGACCAGGGCGAGGGCGAACGGACGGCCCAGCGCCGGGCTGTGGTAGCTGGAGGTGACGTGGCCGAGCATCGGCACCGGCCCGGCCTCGGGGGTGACGGGCACGTTCGGCGCGATGAGCTGGGTGCCCTCGGGCAGCCGGGTCCTGCGGTCGCTGGGCAGCAGGCCGACCAGCTGCTTGCGGTCGCTACGGGAGGTGTCGGGACGGGAGTACGAGCGCTTGCCGATGAAGTCCTTCTGCTTCGAGACCACCCACGACATGCCCGCGTCCTCAGGGGTGACGGTGCCGTCGGTGTCCTGGCCGACGATGATGTAGCCCTTCTCGGCCCGCAGGACGTGCATGGTCTCGGTGCCGTACGGGGTGATGCCGTACGGTCGGCCCACCGCGTACACCTCCTCCCAGACCGCCAGCCCGTACCACGCGGAGACGTTGATCTCGTAGGCCAGTTCGCCGGAGAAGGAGATCCGGCAGACGCGGGCCGGAATGCCGGAGGCCAGGGTGGTCTCGCGGAAGGCCATGAAGGGGAACGCCTCGTTCGACAGGTCGACGTCGGGGGCGAGATGGGCGACGACCTCGCGCGACCGCGGGCCGACGACGGCGATCGTCGCCCACTGCTCGGTCACCGAGGTGCAGTGGACGTCCAGCTCGGGCCACTCGGTCTGCAGCCACTCCTCCAGCCAGTCCAGGACTCCGGCGGCGCCGCCGGTCGTGGTGGTCATGAAGTAGCGGTTCTCCTCCAGGCGCAGCGTCACGCCGTCGTCGAAGATCATGCCGTCGGGCTTGCACATCACGCCGTAGCGGGCCATGCCGGGCCTCAGCTTCTTGAAGCCGTTCGTGTAGACGCGGCCCAGGAACTCCCCGGCGTCCCGGCCCCAGATCTCGATCTTGCCCAGGGTGGAGGCGTCCATGAAGGCCACCCCCTCACGGGCCGCGCGGCACTCGCGGGCCACGGCCGTGTCCATGTCCTCACCGGGCCGCGGGTAGTACCGGGGGCGCTTCCACTGCCCGACGTCCTCGAACGCCGCCCCCTGGGCGACATGCCAGGGGTGAATCGAGGTCATGCGCTCCGGGTCGAACAGCTCACCGCGCTCCCGCCCGGCCAGGGCGGCGAAGGCCACCGGCGTGTACGGCGCCCGGTAGGCCGTGGTGCCGATCTCCCCGGGTGACGCGCCCGCGCCGAGGATCTCGGCGATCACACCGATGGCGTTGACGGCGGAGGTCTTGCCCTGGTCGTTCGCCGTGCCGAGCGAGGTGTAGCGCTTGACGTGCTCGACACCGCGCATCCCGGCCCCGGTGGACCGCAGGACGTCGGCGACGGTGACATCGCGCTGCAGGTCGACGAAGTGGGTGTGCCAGCTGCCTGACTTCCCGTCAGGGGCGGGCACCAGCCACAGCGCCCGCGTCGGGGCGGCCCCGGGCCGCGCCTCGTCGGGCGACGGCAGGGGGACCGGGAACCCGGCGTCCGTCGCGGCCCGCGCACCGGCCCGCGCCCCTTCGGCCAGACAGCCGTCCAGGTCATACGTCCCCCGGGCCGCCCCGACGACCCGCTCGTCCCGTACGGTGCCGTCAGGGACGAACGCGACCAGGTCCTCGTCCCAGCGCAGCTTGCCCTGGCGCTGGCTGTGCAGGTGCACCACCGGGCTCCACCCGCCCGAGACGGCGAGCAGGTCGCACTCGAACGACTCCGGCGCACCGGTGAGTCGACCGCCCTCGTCGAGGGCCCGGACGGTGACGCCGGTGAGCCGGCCGCCGCCCGCGGTGTCGACCACCGCACTGCCCGTCAGCACCCGCACCCCGGTCGCCGTGGCGACCTCCGCGGCCCGGCGGGACAGCTCGGGGCGCGCGTCCACGACGGCGGCGGTGTCGATCCCGGCGGCGTGGAGATCGGCGACCGTGTCATAGGCGCTGTCGTTGGTCGTGCTCACCACGGCCCGCGAGCCGGGAGCCACCGCGTACCGGTTGAGGTACGAGCGCACGGCCCCGGCGAGCATCACCCCGGGCCGGTCGTTCCCGGCGAAGACCAGCGGACGCTCGTGGGCGCCGGTCGCCAGGACCACCTGGCGGGCCCGGATGTGCCACAGCCGCTGGCGCGAGACGCCCTCGGCGGGGTCGGGGGCGTCGGCTCCGAGGTGATCGGTGCGCCGCTGCAGGGCCAGCACATAGTTGTCGTCGTAGGCGCCGAACGCCGTGGTGCGCTGCAGGACGACGGCCTCCGGGGCGGCGTCGAGCGCCGCGCGGACTCCGGCGACCCACCCCAGGGCGGTCTGCGCGCCGACCCGCTCGGCGCGCCCGGAGAGCAGCGAGCCGCCGGGTTCGGGCTGGTCGTCGAGGAGGATCACCCGGGCGCCGGAGCCCGCGGCAGCGGCGGCGGCCGCGAGCCCGGCCGGTCCGGCGCCGACGACCAGGACATCGGTGTGGACGTACTTCTTGTCGTAGACGGCGGGGTCGGGGGCCGGGTCGAGCCGCCCCCTCCCGGACAGCGTGGTGGCGGACAGGCCGTCGTACAGCTCCACGGTCGTCGCGGGAAGCATGCCCTCCGAGCACGGACCGTCGATCCGCACCAGGGCGTTGGGCTCCTCAACGCCCGCCGCGACGATGCCGCGCGGCCGTCCGCGGTAGATCGACGGGGCGACCTCGACGATCCCGTTCGCCAGCATCGCCGAGGCGACGGTGTCTCCGGGGTGTCCGGTCAGCTCCCGGCCGTCCACGGTGCACCGCAGCACGGCGCCGCGATCGATACGGCCACCTTGCCGGAGCCGACAGTGCTGCTCGGGCCGGCGGGGCTGGTCGGTCATCGGTTTCCTCCGGCCTGGGGCAGTTCGGGGCGGGGCTCGTCGAGCCGGTACGAGGCCAGCACTTCGTAGCTGACGGTGTCGCGCAGGACGTTGAACCAGCGGCGGCAGCCGGTGCCGTGCATCCACCGCTCGGCGAACGGGCCCTTGGGGTTGTCCCGGTAGAAGACATACGCGGCCCACTGCTCGTCGTCGAGGTCGGCGGGGCGCTCGGGGTAGGGGACGTGGGCCTGTCCCCCGTAGTGGTATTCGGCCTCGTCGCGAGGACCGCACCATGGGCAGGTGATCAGCAGCACGGTGTCCTTCTCTCAGCGGGCTCTCAGCGGGTTCTTGGTGGGCTCCGCAGGGCTCTCAGCGGGCTCTCGGCGGACTCCGCGGGGCTCTCGGCCGTCTTCTCAGTGGGCCACGGCGGCGGCGCCGTGTTCGTCGATCAACGCACCCGTCGCGAAGCGCTCGAGGGCGAAGGGCGCGTTCAGCGGATGCGGCTCGCCCGTGGCGACGGTGTGTGCGAAGGTCCAGCCGGCGGCCGGGGTGGCCTTGAACCCGCCGGTGCCCCAGCCGCAGTTGACGAAGAGGTTCTCGACGGGGGTGGTGCCGATGATGGGGGAGGCGTCCGGGGTGACGTCGACGATGCCGCCCCAGGTCCGCAGCACGTGCGCGCGGGCGAAGACGGGGAACAGCTCGACGGCGGCGGCCATCTGCTGCTCGATGACGTGGAAGGAGCCGCGCTGCCCGTAGCCGTTGTACGAGTCGACGCCCGCGCCCAGCACCAGCTCGCCCTTGTGCGCCTGGGAGACGTAGACGTGCACGTGGTTGGACATGACCACGGTCGGGTGCACCGGCTCGTGCAGTTCGGAGACCAGCGCCTGGAGCGGATGGGACTGCACCGGCAGCCGGAAACCGGCCAGCTCGGCCAGTACGCTGCTGTGCCCGGCGGCCGCGAGGCCGACCCGTCCGGCGCGGATGCGGCCACGGCTGGTCTCGACTCCCACCACCCGGTCGCCGTCCTTGAGGAAGCCGGTGACCTCGCACCCCTGGATCAGGTCCACTCCCATCTCGTCGGCCCGGCGCGCCAGCGCCCAGGCGACGTGGTCGTGCTTGGCGATACCGGCCCGCGGCTGGAAGGTGGCGCCGAGGACCGGATACCGGGTGCGGGGCGAGACGTTGAGGATGGGGCATACCTCGGCCACCTCGTCCGGCTCCAGCCACTGGGCGTCGACGCCGCCCAGGCGGTTGGCGCCCACCCGGCGCACGCTCTCGCGGACGTCCTGGAGGGTGTGCGCGAGGTTGAGGACGCCGCGCTGGCTGAACAGGAAGTCGTAGTCCAGCTCCTCCGGCAGCCCCTCCCACAGCTTGAGCGCGTGCTCGTAGATCGCCGCGCTCTCGTCCCAGAGGTAGTTGGAGCGGATGATCGTGGTGTTGCGTGCCATGTTGCCGCCGGCCAGCCAGCCCTTCTCCAGGACCGCGACGTCGGTGATGCCGTGGTTCTTCGCGAGGTAGTAGGCGGTGGCCAGGCCGTGGCCGCCCGCGCCGACGATGACGACGTCGTACGAGGAGCGCGGCTCGGGGTTGCGCCAGAGGAAGTCCGGGTGCTCCGGCAGCGGCTGGGCGGTCATGCCGCGTCTCCGTTCGGGCAGGGGTAGAGGGGGAAGGCGGAGGCGAGCTTCTCGACCCGGTCGCGCAGCAGGCCCGCGCGCTCGTCGTCGAGCCGCTCGTCCTTGAGGGCCTGGGCGATGATGTCGGCGACCTCCCGGAACTCCGCCTCGCCGAAGCCGCGGGTGGCCAGGGCCGGAGTGCCGATCCGCAGCCCCGAGGAGACCATCGGCGGGCGGGGGTCGAACGGCACCGCGTTGCGGTTGACGGTGATGCCGACGCGGTGCAGCCGGTCCTCCGCCTGCTGCCCGTCGAGCGCGGAGGCGCGCAGGTCGACGAGGACCAGATGGACTTCGGTGCCGCCGGTGAGCACCGTGATCCCGGCCTCGGCCACATCGTCGGCCAGCAGCCGTCCGGCGAGGATGCGGGCGCCGTCCAGGGTGCGCCGTTGCCGCTCCTTGAACTCCTCGCCCGCCGCCACCTTGAAGGCCACCGCCTTCGCCGCGATGACATGCTCCAGCGGGCCGCCCTGCTGGCCCGGGAAGACCGCGGAGTTGATCCTCTTGGCCAGGTCGGCGCGGCTGAGGATCACCCCGCCGCGCGGGCCGCCGAGGGTCTTGTGCGTGGTGGTCGTCACGACGTCGGCGTACGGCACCGGGCTGGGGTGGAGGCCCGCGGCCACCAGCCCGGCGAAGTGCGCCATGTCCACCATCAGGTACGCGCCCACCGCGTCGGCGATCCGCCGGAACGCGGCGAAGTCCAGTCGGCGGGGGTAGGCCGACCAGCCCGCGACGATCATCTTGGGCCGGTGCGCGAGCGCGAGCCGCTCGACCTCGTCCATGTCGATGCGCAGATCGGACTCGCGCACGTGGTACGGCACGACGTCGTACAGCCTGCCGGAGAAGTTGATCTTCATGCCGTGGGTCAGATGGCCGCCGTGTGCGAGGTCCAGGCCCAGGATGGTGTCGCCGGGGGAGAGCAGGGCGAACATCGCGGCCGCGTTGGCCTGGGCGCCCGAGTGCGGCTGGACGTTCGCCGCCTCGGCGCCGAAGAGCGCCTTCACCCGGTCGATGGCGATCCGCTCGACCACGTCGACGTGCTCGCAGCCGCCGTAGTAGCGGCGGCCGGGGTAGCCCTCGGCGTACTTGTTGGTCAGGACCGAGCCCTGGGCCTCCATGACCGCCGCCGGGGCGAAGTTCTCCGAGGCGATCATCTCGAGCGTGGACCGCTGGCGGTGCAGTTCGGCCTCCACCGCTGCGGCCACGTCCGGGTCGAGTTCGCTGAGCGTCAGGGCGAGGGGGGAGGCGAACGTGCTGATCGACGGGTGGATTGCCATCTGTGCACCATCCTGACAGCCAACTAATGGGCAACTGATATATCAGCCTCTGCGGTAAGGTATGAGAGCTCGCGACACAGGTCAAGGGGGCATTCATGCAGCAGGTGGCGACCGAACCCGCGGGCGAGGAGCTGTCCCTCGCCGAGCGCGCCTACCGCGCCATCCGCGACCGGCTCGTCATGCTCGAGATCCGCCCGGGCGCGCCGATCAACGAAGACCAGCTGGCGCAGTCCCTCGGCGTCGGGCGCACGCCCGTGCGCGAGGCGCTCAAGCGGCTCCAGTACGAGCGCCTGATCACGACCTACCCCCGGCGCGGCACCTTCGCCACCGACGTCAACATCACCGACCTGGCCCATATCTCCGAGGTGCGCCAGGAGTTGGAGCCGCTGGCCGCCGCCCTGGCCGCGCGGCGCGCCACCGCCGCGGACCGTGCGGCCCTGACGGCCGCCCTGCGGGAGCTGGAAGGCGCGGATTCCCCTCGGCGTGAGGCCGCCGAGCTGATGCGCCTGGACCTCCAGGTCCACCGCGCCATCTACGCCGCCACGCACAACCCGTACCTGGAGGACACGCTCGTCCGCCACGACAACCTGGCGACCCGCATCTGGTGCCTGTTCATCGACCGCCTGTCCGACATGGCCGGTCACGTCGGAGAGCACGGGCCGCTGATCGAGGCCGTCGTCGCCGGTGACCCCGACAAGGCGGCACGGCTCGCCCACCGTCACGTCGAGGGCTTCGAACGGGCCATTCGCGCCGCGATCTGAAACGGGATCCGACCGACTGTCCCGCTCCGCGACGGTGCATCCGACCGTCCGCGGCGTCCGCCACCTCAGTGCGCGGGGTCCGCATTCTCGGCGCTCTGGGCGCCGTCGACACGGCCGCCGCACGGTCGGCGTGCCGCCACCCGATCACCTCGCGGGCGGCGCGCCGGACAAGAGGCGGGAGGGCGGCCGGTGGCCGGAGCGAGGGATGGCTTACCCGGGTCGGCGTTCGGCCGGCGAGCCCGTCCGGAGCCGGGAGCCGGAGACTCCAGGGCGCGCCCGCTGACCGCGCTGCTGGCCGTCACCAACTTCCTCGTCGTCTTCGACGGTCTGGTGGTGACGGTGGCCCTGCCCGTCGTGCAGCGGGACGTCGGACGAGCCGCAGCCACTCCCGGAAAGCCGACCACAAGGCCCGGCCAGGCGCTGAGGCCGTATCCCGCGAGGGCGGGGCCCGACGCACCGATACCCTTGGCCGCTATGACGCGCGCTTGGATCCTGCCCGTAGTCCTGGTGCTCTGCGGCTCGGTCCTTGCCACCGGGCTGAACTCCGGTGGAAACGCCGGCGCGGCCGCAGCACTCATGCTGGTGTTCCTGCTGCTCGCAGCCGCGAACTCGCCCCTGATCTTCCCGAGGTCGGTCAGCGCGCTGGAGGCACAACGACGCAGCGCGGCCGACGGCCGTCCAGTCGTCTTCTGGCGGCCGGGCTGCACGTACTGCCTCCGCCTGCGCATCCGGCTGGGCCGCGGCGCCCGCCAGGCGCACTGGGTCAACATCTGGCGCGATCCGGCTGGAGCGGCGGCGGTGAGGGCGGCCAACGACGGCAACGAGACCGTTCCGACCGTCGTCGTGGCAGGCCGGTCGCACACCAACCCCGATCCCGCATGGGTGCGCGAACAGCTCTCCCGCTCCGCGTGACCGGGAGCGGCGCCCTGGAAGAGAGTGGCCGCGGACGAGGTCGGAGTCACCCCCTCGGGCGGGTGACCAGGCGGCCGCGGACCTTCCCGTGACGGAGCCGGTCCAGGCCCTGGTTGAGGTCGGCGAAGGGGATCTCCTCCACGACCGGTTCGATCCTGCCGTCCGCGATGAAGTCCAGGACCTGGCGGTATTCGTCCTTGCTGGCGCCGTAGGAGCCGCGCAGCTGCACGCTCTTGCGGATGAGGCTGCCGCCTGTGAAGGTCGTGGTCCTGGCGCCGAGGCCGACCAGGACCACGCGGCCGTGGCGGCGTACGGCGTCGATCGCGTCGGACGTGGTGGAGCCCACGCCCGCGAAGTCGATGATGGCGTCGGGCCGCAGGTCCGCCAGCGCGGCGGTGTCGGTGAAACATGCGCGGGCGCCCGCCGCGTGGGCCGCTTCGAAGGTGTCGGGGCTGATGTCCACGCCGTAGAATTTGGCCTGGGCCTCGGTGCGGACCGCGTGGTAGGCGGTGACGACGGAGTCCGTGGCGACGGCCGCATGGACGGTGGAGACGTTGTCGGGCAGGGGGACGAGGGTGGAGGCATGGGCCACCAGGCGCTCGGCATAGCCGCCATCGACGCCGATGCCCGGCGCGTAGGACGCCTGGACCTGCGGGTGGGCGATGATCGCGACGGCCACGCGGTCGCCTGTCGCATAGCCCTCCACGCCCTCGCCGAGGGCGGAGACGGTGCCCGCGACCTCGTGACCGAAGGTGAAGGGCGGTGGGCAGATGGGCTCGATCAGCCCGTCGATCATATGGACGTCCGAGTGGCACAGCCCGGCGGCCTCGACGTCCACCACGACCCAGCCCGCTCCGGCCACCGGGTCCGGCAGTTCGGCACTCTGCAGCGGGGCGCCCTTCGCCACGTACCGGAATGCCTTCATCGATCACTCCCGAGGCTCGTCGACCTACCGCTGGGCCTGGCCGCATGGCGCACGGGCCGACCCCGTCGGCGCCACCGTCGTCGGCAGGCTCGTGCTGCTGGAAGCGCGCGGCCGTGCGCACCGGGCCATCAGCGCCTACGCATCGGGACTCGTCACTGCGACCGGCCCCGCTGGTACGTCACCTTGACGGCATCCGCAGACGGGGAGCGGGTGTGTCGGATGCCCAGGCGTCCAGGAAATCGTTGATCAGAGGGTTGGCCTCGGCCGAGCGGGTTGCCAGGACGACGCGGACCGGGTCGATGCCCTCGATGGGCACGGTGGTCAGGTCGGGGCGCAGTTGGGGCCGCCGGTCACCGGCGGCCAGAATCAGTACCGTCCGGTCCTCGGCCACAAGGTCGAGCTTGTCCTCGAACGATTCGTAGTCGATCGGCGCGCTGCGAGCCGGAACGCCATCCGGGCGCGGCTCCAGGCGGGCGAAATCGCTCCACTGCGCTACCGCGCTCGGGCATCGCGGCAACGCTTCTCCGCTGAGGTCGTCGACGGTGACCGACTCCTTTCCGGCCAGGCGGTGGTCTGTGGAGACGACCAGAACCCGTGGCTCGGTCCACAGGTCGGTGAGGCGCAGGCGATCGGTGGGGAAGGGCAGTGGGGCGCGGGCGACCAGGGCGTCCACGCGGCGGTCAGTGAGGGCGTGGGCGTCGTTCCACTCCAGGTGGCGGGTGCGGATGCGAGCCGTGGGGTGCCGATGCCGCAGCCGGCGTACGGCGTCAGTGATGACCAGGTCCTCGACGTACCCGATGGTGAACTCACGCGGGGTGGCGCCTTCGCGGGCGGTGAGCTCGGCTTGATGGGCCGCCTGGAGCAGCGCCTGAGCCTGCGGCAGAAAGGCGCGACCGGCCTCCGTGAGCCGGCTGCCCTGTGGGGTGCGGTCGAAGAGGCGCACGCCCAGATGTTCCTCGAGGCGCTGGATCTGGCGGCTCAGGGACGGCTGCGCGACGTGCAGCACCGCGGCGGCGCGGCTGAAGTTGGCGTGCTCTGCGACGACCGTGAAGTAGCCGACAAGCCGCAGGTCGAGGTCGGATCCGGGAACGCGCACGCTTTGAGCGTACCAACATGCAAGCAGCGCATGACGGGTTGCGGATTGGGTCTTGGACGCCGTCACCGGTCCGGGATTTGAATCGAGGCATGGAAAAGTACAACGGAAAGCGCGCCCTCGTCACCGGTGGCAGTAGCGGAATCGGCCTGTCGATCGCACGTCTGCTGGCGGCCGGGGGTGCTCGCGTGATGGTCACGGGGCGCAAGGAAGCCGCGCTCGAAGCGGCGCGCGAAGAGGGGCTGGTCGCGGTGCGCAGCGACGCCACGTCGAAAGCCGACATCGACGCCCTGGCGGGGAAGGCCGAGGAGGCGTTCGGCCGACTGGACGCGGTGTTCCTGAATGCGGGCATCACCGATTCGGTGTCGTTCGAGGCGACGACCGAGCAGACGTACGATGCCGTCTTCGCGGCCAACACCAAGGGGCCCTACTTCACCTTGCAGCGGCTGCTGCCGCTGCTTGCCGAGGGCAGCGGCGTGGTGCTGACCACCTCGATCTCGAATGTGCTGGGGCAGCTGGACCATAGTGTCTACGCGGCGAGCAAGGCGGCCCTCCGGTCGATGACGCGAACCTGGGCCCGCGAACTGCTGCCGCGCGGCGTACGCGTCAACGCGGTGAGCCCGGGGCCGATCGACACAGGCATTCTGCACAAGAACCTGCCCGCAGAGGTGGCGGATGAAATGCTGGCTGGTTTCGCCGCCCAGATTCCGATGCTGCGTATAGGGAATCCGGAGGAGGTCGCGCGTGCTGCCGTCTTCTTCGCCTTCGACGCGACCTACACCACCGGCGCCGAGCTCGCGGTGGACGGTGGCGGGACCCAATTGTGACGACGCCCGCGTGAACGCCGTTCGGATGGGGGCGCCATTCCGGGACGGGGCGGCGTCCCAGCTCGACCAGTCGACCAGTCGACTAGTCGACCAGGTACGACGTGCCGGGTGATCCGATCCGTAGAGAGGCCGAGGGCGTCCGCCCCGCCCCCTTGCGAAGGGGCGGGGCGGGGGCGGTTATGGTTCCCTCACCCCGATGCGGCGCCATGAGCGGACGTGTCGGCAGGAATCCGGACCGGGGAATGGCCCGGGCGGTATCGCGCCGCTCGGCCGACCGCGCACAGTGGGAAGGCACAGCACGATGACGAGCGGTGGCACCGCGGTACTCGACGACCCGGTGGGCGAGTCGCTGCGCGGCCGGCACGCGGATCTCGGGCGCCGGCTCGGCCGGGCCGCCACCTACCTGCCGGGAGTCGCGACCTTCTCGGCGGTGCCCGCCGACGCGGACGCGGCGGACTGGGCCGGTCTCGCGCGGCTCCTCGGACGGGACGCGTTCGCCGACATGTTCAGCTGCCGGGCGGCTCCTCCTCCCGAGTGGGAGCCGGTTTTCGTCCTCGAGGGCCGCCAGATGATCTGGCCCGGCGGCAACCACCCCGACCAGTCTCGTGCCGCGACCGCCACCGACGTCGTCGAACTGGGCGCGGCCGATGTGCCCCAGATGCTCGACCTGGTCGCACGGACCCAACCGGGACCGTTCTGGCCGCGCACCCTCGAATTCGGCACCTACCTCGGCATCCGCGACGGCGGCAGACTGGTGGCCATGGCGGGCGAACGGCTGCGGCCCCCGGGATGGACCGAGATCAGCGCCGTCTGCACGGCCCCCGAGGCACGCGGGCGAGGCCACGCCGCCCGCCTGGTCAGTACCCTCGCCGCACACATCCTGGCCCGGAACGAACGCCCCTTCCTGCACGTGGCCGAGACGAACTCCGGCGCGATCGCGCTGTACGAACGGCTCGGCTTCGCGAGCCGGAAGCACGTGACCTTTCGCGGCTTCCGCACTCCGTGACGGTACCGCCACCTGGATCCCGTACACCGCGTCGGCGGGGCCGAGGGCACCACGGAACCCTCCCACGCACCGGCGTTCCGCTTCCTGTGAGGTGACGTCTGCGAGCAGGACGCCGAGCCCGGCGAAATCGCCGTCGTCCCGGACTCGCCCCGGACAGAACATCCGGACAAGCCCATGACCAGGCCGGACAGGGAGCTGGGATGTCCGGGACAGCGACTTTCCGTTGATTGCCGACAGCCCCCACCGCAAGCTCTGAACAGCTCGGCCGATCCACATCCCGGATCGAATCGGGCCACCCACTACCCGGAAACGCATGGGGGAAAGAACATGTCACGCAGGATCGGAAAGATCATCGGGACCGCAGCCGTGGTGACGGGCCTTTGCGCGCTCCCCTCCACCGCGAACGCGGCGCAGGGGCCGATCAGCGGTGCCAGCTATCGCGGCTGCACCACGGCGTCCGGCACCTACGGCTGGGAACTCACCAATCCGGGCCAGGACCTGTACCGCACATGGGGCACCATCCGACTCACCAGTCACCCGGCCAACTGCCCCAGGGGCTTCACGGCCGGCGTCCTGCAGCGTTCGACGACGAACACCACGGACCACGGCTGGAAGTGGTACAGGGCGATCAACCCCGGCCAGAGCGCGACCTTCTCCCTGGCCGATACGAATGTGCGCGACGTCCGCTTCCGCGTCTGCAACGTGCACGACGGCATCACCGACGGCTGCGGCCGGGTCCAGTAACCGCACACTCCCGCAACTCACCGGGGGACGGGCGCGATGTGGCCGCCGTGCCGGCGGCCACGTCAACCCGCACTGGACCGGTGTCTAGAACGGCATGTGGCCTCGGGCCCGCCGCCCGGCGGAGCCACTGCGGCCCACTGCCCTGGAGCTACTGCGGAAGGGCTTGCTGAGGATCCGTCCCAGGAGGCCGGGGGCCTTGCCGCCGGCGCGTGACCCGGCGCCGAGGGTGCGCTGGGTACCGCGTTCAGGGTGCCGGGACAGGCGTGGGACCAGGAATGCCAGCACGGCCAGCACGACACAGATACCAACAATGCCGAAGATCATGACGAAGTGCTCCTCGTGTGGACGTGGCGGCCGGGTACCCCGCGGGCCCGGCCACATGCGCGGCGGCCGGTCCCGCCGTACCCGGGGGTGCTCGGCGACGCCGAGGGTGAGGGGTTACGACGTGACCGTGCCACCGGGGTGCCTATCGCCGTTCTCCGGTTCTCGTGGCGGGTGGCCGAGCTGTTCGCGCAGGTAGTTCCAGATCACGGCGATCAGCGCGGCGACCGGTACGGCCAGCAGACTGCCCACGATTCCGGCGAGACTGCTGCCCAGGGTGACCGCCAGCAGGATGACCGCGGCGTGGAGGCCGAGCCCACGGCTCTGGATCATGGGCTGGAACACATTGCCCTCCAGCTGCTGCACCACGATGATGATGGCCAGGGCGATCAGCGCGTCCGTGAGGCCGTTGGACACCAGCGCGATGAGCACCGCGACCGCGCCCGCGAACAGGGCTCCCACGATGGGTACGAACGCGGAGACGAAGGTCAGGACCGCCAGCGGCAGCACCAGCGGCACGCCCAGAGCCCACAGCCCGAGCCCGATGAGGATGGCGTCGAGCAGGCCGACCAGCGCCTGGGAGCGCACAAAGGCGCCGAGGGTGTCCCAGCCGCGTGCGGCCACGGTGGGAACGTCGGTGGCGAGCCGGCCGGGCAGTTGGCGGGTGAGCCAGGGCAGGAACCGCGGGCCGTCCTTGAGGAAGAAGAACATCAGCAACACCGCCAGGATGGTGGTGATCAGTCCGTCGACCACGGTGCTCACCCCGGTGATGACGGTGGAGACGATGCTGCCGGTGCTGCTCTGGATCCGGGCGGCCGCGGTGTCGGATGCCTTGGCGATCTGCGCGTCGCCGATGTTCAGCGGTGGCCCGGCCGCCCATTGACGCACCTGGCGGATGCCTTCGGTGACACCGTCGGTCAGCTCATCGGACTGGGCGGCCACTGGTACCGCGATCAGCGCCACGATGCCCGCCGCGACCAGCAGGAACAGTACGGTCACGACCGAGGCGGCCAGTGCGGGAGGCCATCCGCGCCCGCGCAGAAAGCGGGCCGGGGGCCAGGTCAGGGTCGTGAGGAGCAGGCCGAGGACAAGCGGCCAGAGGACCGGCCACATCCGGCCCAGGGCCCATAGGGCCACCGCGGCCATGGCGAGGATCAGAAGCAGCTCGAGGGAGATGCGCGCTGATACGCGGAGCGCGGCGCGGGTCCTGGCGGAATTCAATGTGGCAGACATGGGGCCACCGGTACCCCGTTCGTGCCGGGCTATCGCCGCTGCCCACTTCACCCGCATCACGGCCGGGCCCACGCCCCCGGCACCGCTCGTTCCCTCGGCGCGCCGTGCCGAACGGTCGCTGATAGGCGGCGGGACTGATCGACAATTTCCTCGCGAACACTCTGCTTCCTCGCGAACACTCTGCGCATACTCTCGTAACTGGGGAATCCGGCGAGGGACGCCGCCCGCGTCGCGGTATGCCCCTCGGTCGAGCAGAGCTTTTGCCATGTCGAACCGGATCATCTCCACATACCGGGCAGGCGTGGTGGACAGCTCGTCGTGCTAGAGCCGCGTGAGATGCCGGGGGCTCACATTGAGGTGCTTGGCGAGTTCACCGAGTGAGTGATCTCCCGCGGGATTCGCGGTCACCAGGTCGGTGATGGTGCGGAGGGCCGGGGATCGGGGCGGCGGCCCTTGCAGCGGGGCGGAGAACTGTGACGGGCCCCCGAACGGTGCACATAGACCACCAGGGCGCGGGCGACCTCCCGGGTGAGATCAGGGCCGTGATCCTCCTCGACGAGTGCCAGTGCCAGGTCGATACCGGTGGTCACGCCCGCCGAGGTGTAGATGGTGCTGTCACGGACGTAGATCGCGTCGAATTCGCAAAAAGCCCTGCCCTACGCCAACAGCTAGCGGAGGGGTTTGTCGGCGAACACCCATCGGTTGCCCGCCAGCGCGTCGTTCTGTTCGGGATGTGGGCCGCGTCCGTGGTGGCGGGTGTAGTCGAAGGGGGTACGGACGGTTGTGGTCCAGCCCTTGCCCTCGAGGTGGCCTGCGGAGTCGGGGCGCGGCTCTCGGTTGAACAGACTGAGCAGGTCGATGCCGATCTGGTGTTTCGTCGCGGTGTAGAGGGGGCTGTCGCGGCATGCGAGCAAGTCCTTGTCGAGTTTGACCTCGAACGCCAGGGTGCTTCCTCCTGCGCTCAGCCGGTCCACCGTGCGGATGAGGTTCGTCTCGGAGGCGTTGGGCAGATAGAACAGCAGCCCTTCGGCCAGCCAGACGCTTGGAGCGGTGGTGTCGAAGCCGGAGTCGGTCAGTGCCGCGACCCAGTCTTCTCGAAGATCGACCGGGATCGGTACGCGGGTCGCCTTCGGAGTGGCCGACAATCCGCCGAGCACCTGGTGCTTGAACGCCAGCACGCCTTCCCTGTCGATCTCGAAGAGCACACAGCCGGGAGGCCAGTCGAGTCGGAACGCCCGCGCATCCAGACCTGCCCCGAGCAGGACCACTTGGCGGGCACCATGCGCGCGCACCGACCGGAGGAGGAAGTCGTCGAGGACCCTGGTCCGCAGGCCGAAGTACCGTGCGAAGCGTCCCCACAGCGGGTTCGCGTCTCCGTCCGCGACCTGGTGGATGCGGACCGGCCAGTCCGCGGAGGCCGGGGCGGCGTGGACGAAGTGTTCTGCGTAGATGTCTTGAGCCAGGCTGTCGTGGCGGTGGGTTTCGATCGCCCGGGCCGCGGCGACCAAGAGGGCGGTCAGGCCGATGCCCCCTTCCACCCCTTCCACCCCTTCCACACCGGTGTTGTGATGCGCTGTGTCGGTCATGTGTCCTCCCTAGTCGCGAGTAGAGACCACCAACAGGCCAGCGGCCCCGCGGCCGCCGGGTTCATCAGTGTGGCCACCTCGGCACGGGCCGGTTCGCCGCGCAGGCCGATCACGGCGGTGCGGTGTCCGTGGCGGGCGGTCCGTCACAGGGCGGTCCGTCACAGGGCGGTCCGTCACAGGGCGGTCCGTCAGCGGGCGGTCGATGAGTGAGGCGGCCCGTGGTGAGCGCGTGGCTCATCGGCCCTTCCCCGCGGGAATCAGGACGGGTTTGACCACGCGGCCCGCGTCGCAGTCGCGTTCGGCCCGGTTGATGTCAGTGAGGGGGTATGTGCGGATCAGCTCGTCGAAGGGGAAACGCCCGGCTTGCCAGAGCCTGGTCAGCCGTGGGATCAGCAGTCCCGGCACCGCGTCCCCCTCACAGATGTGGGAGATCCTCCGGCCGCGGTCCAAGGTCCCCGGTTCCAGTGGCAGCGGGACGTGGAGGCGTGCCACCAGGCCGAGGTGCCCGGTCGGGCGCAGGGCCCGGAGCGCGTGGTTGATCAGGCGGGGGGAGCCCGTGGTGTCCAGGGCGTAGTGTGCGCCGCCGTCGGTCAGTTGCCGGATGCGGTCGGGCAGGTCGGGCAGGTCGGCCAGGCCGGGCACGTCGGGCAGGTCGGCCAGGCCAGGCGATGCGGCGTGCACCGGGATGGCGTGGAGCCGCTCGGCGAGGGCCAGCCGTTCCGGGTGGCGGTCGACGGCCACGGCAACCGCCCCGGCGGCGGTGGCGGCCATCACCGCGGCCAGGCCGACCGCCCCGGCGCCGTACACCGCGATGGTGTCGCCGGGGCCGGCGCCGAAGGAGTGGAAGACCGCTCCGGCGCCGGTGAGGAAGCCGCAGCCGAGCGGACCGAGGAGTTCGATGGGCAGCGTGGGGTCGACCCGGACGGCGTTGCGGGCCGGGACCATCGCGTATTCGGCGAAGGAGGACTGGCCGAACCACCGGGGCGCCAATGCGCTTCCGGCGGCGTCGGTGAACCGCGCCGCGTGCTCCTTGCGCCCTCCGAAGAGGTTGAGCGATGGGAAGGAGTCACAGTAGGCGGGGGCCGCGCCCATGCAGTTCTGGCAGTGTCCGCAGGAGTCGAAGCTCACTACGACGTGGTCGCCGGGGCTCAGGCCGGTGTCCGGGCCGCCTGTCTCCACCACGACCCCGGCCCCTTCGTGACCGAGCACCGCCGGCAGCGGTGAGCGCCCGGCCGAGTGCCGGACCGCGAGATCGGTCCGGCACATCCCGCAGCCCGCGATCTTCACCAGGACCTCGCCGTCGTCCGGCCCCGCGTTCAGCATCACCTCCTCGAGGGTGAACCGGCTCTCGTAGGAGCGCAGTACCGCCGCGGCGAACCTCATCCGTCACCCCTCGACCGGACGGTGGACGACGAACGGGCTGAGATTGCCGTACAGCCCCCACGGCCCGCCCGCGACACCGAGACCGCTGTCCTTGACGCCCGCGAAGGGCTGGGCGAGGGAGGTTTCGGCGTGGTGGTTGATCCACGCCGTCCCGCACTCCAGCCGGCCGGCCACCGCCTCCGCCCGGTCCAGATCGGTCCCCCAGACCGAGCCGCCCAGCCCGAAGCCGGTGTCATTGGCCGCTGCGACGGCTTCGTCGAGGCTCCGGTAGGGCAGGACCGGCAGGATGGGGCCGAACTGCTCCTGCCTGACCACCGGACTGTCGGGCGGGACATCGGCCAGGATGGTGGGGGCGAAGAAATAGCCGGGCCGGTCCAGCCGGTGGCCACCGGCCACGGCCCGGGCGCCGTCCGCCAGGGCCCGGGCCGTGTAGTCCTCGATGCGGGCCAGCTGAGGGGCGTTGCTGACCGGGCCCAACTGCGAGCCGGGGTCGAGCCCGGGGCCGACGACGGCGGTCTTCGCGCGCTGCGCGAGGGCTTCGACCACCTGGGAGTGGAGCCGGGCCGGGGCGTACAGGCGCTTGACCGCCATGCACACCTGCCCGCAGTTGCGGAACGCCGCCCAGAACAGCCGGTCCGCGATCCGCTCCACCTCCACGTCCTCCAGCAGGATGGCGGCGTCATTACCGCCCAGTTCCAGGGTGACCCGGGCGAGCGAGGCCGTGGCGCGCTGCGCGATGGCCCGTCCGGTGGGGATCGAGCCGGTGAAGGTCACGTGGCGGATCCCCGGATGGGAGGCGAGACGGGCGCCGAGGGGTTCGCGGCCGGTGACGATCGTCAGGACGTCGGGCGGGAGGACGGTGGAGAGGACGGACGCCAGCAGCCGGGTGGCCAGCGGCGTGAAGGGGGAGGGCTTGAGCACCATCGTGTTGCCCGCGGCGAGCGCGGGCGCGAACTTCGCCGAGGCGAGCTGGAGGGGAAAGTTCCACGGGACGATCGCGGCGGTGGGCCCGAGCGGTCGCCAGCGGATCTCGCCACGTACCGGCCGCCCGTCGGTGATCGGCTGGGTTCCGGGGTCCAGCTCGGCGAAGTAGCGCAGACGGGCCGCCGTACGGGCGATCTCCGCGTACGACTCGGCCAGGGGCTTGCCCTGTTCACGGGTGAGCAGCGGGGCGAGGTCGGCCCCGGCCGCCTCCACGGCGTCGGCTGCCGCGAGCAACGCGGTGGTGCGGGCGCCGGGGTCGGCTCGCCAGCCGAGCCAGGCCGCGTGGGCCCGGCCGACGACGGCGTCCAGCTCCTCCGGCTGCTGGTCGGGGGCCTCGTCGAAGGTCTCGCCCGTGGCCGGGTCGAGGACGGCGAAGCACCCGCCGCGGGCCCCGGGTGCGCGGCGGGACCGGCTGGTCGGCATGCGGCGGTCAGCCCGCGGTGGCGACGGTCGCCGCGTGTTCCCGGGCGTGCCGGTCCATCTCCGCCCGGAAGGCGGCCACCAGCTGCGGCTGGATCCTCCCGGTGGTGCGGTCGCCCCCCTCGCAGACCGCCCCGCGCACCCCCACGATGTCCGTGCCGATGCGGGTGAGCGCGCCGAGGTCCGCCACCCTGACGCTGCCCGCGAGGGCGGCGAGCAGTCCGGCCTGGTGGGCCAGCCGGACGAACTCCGCGCAGACGTCGGGCGGAACGTGGTCGAACAGCCTGGTCCCGTCCTTGATCGCGGTGTCGAGCATGGCCGCGTCACAGCCGGAACGGCGGGCGATGTCGGGAAGCGCGAGCGGGTTGACGCAACCGATCCGGTGGGCGTCGGCGTAGCCGGAGGCGACGACGAACGCGTCCGGCTGGTAGTCCTTCACCGCCCGGACGACCCCGCGCATCACCTCCTGGGCCTGCTCGGGCGTCGTGCATCCGTAGAGGCCGACCTTGATGTAGGTGGCTCCGGAGACCGCCGCGCCCAGCGCCGCCTGGGCCACCGTGCCGGGCTTGTAGGGGACGTCTCCCACGGTGGCGGAGACCGGCTTGTCCGCCGGGACGGCGTCGCGGATCTGCCGGATGACCCAGGGGAAGTTGGCGCCGAGGGAGCCCTCGTCGGGTTTCTTGACATCGACGATGTCGAGGTGCTCCGCCGCCTTTGCGCAGTCGAGGGCTTCCTCGACGCCGTCCGGGGAGATGAGAAGCAACAACGTGGATTCCTTCCACCGCATGTCCACCTGCCAAGGGGCAGGCGGGCGGAGTCGATTGGATCACGCGCGGTCTGCTCATCATTGCCGTGGCCCACGGCCCCTGGGCAGGGCGCGTGGAGTCCGGACGGGTCATTGCCACGACGCTCCGCGCCCCCTCAACGCACCCTCCGCCGGTCCGAACCAGCCGCACGCAGGCGCACGTGGCCAACTCTTCGCCTCCCCCGGCCCCTCGCTTCGCCTGGGCACCACACCTCCCCGGGCAGGGTCCGCGAACTCCGCTGGGGAGGTGCTGGCTCACTCCTCGAGGGAGCGGAAGATGACCGGGCGGATCGTCCAGCTCGTCGGCCATGCGCCCGGTGATCCCCGCCAGCCCGGCGAGGCCATGGCACAGCCCGGGGTCGTCGATCCCCCGCAACCATCGAGGTGGGCGAAGACCGCCCGCATCGCCTCCGCCGCATCGTGCACCCACGCGTCCTCGCCCAGCGCCACTCCGGCGAGGTGGAGCGCGCGGGCGATCCCCGGAGTGCCGTAGCACCAGCTCGCGCGCCGCCGTTCCAGGACCGGCCGGGCGGGGGCCAGTTCCGGACGACGGATCAGCACTCCACGCCGCCTTGGGGGAGTGGCCCTCGCGCAGGCACGAGGCGTTCACTCCGCCACGCTGACCGCCCTGCGCACCATCCTGTCGGCCCGGCCCGGCCCGGCCCGGCTCAGGGCCGCTCGCGTTCCGGACCTGGTGGCGCCCCCCGCCGAAGTCGCCCTCGGATGCGGCGACTTGGGCGGGGCCCGAGGAGGTGTCACACCGTGATCACGACCTTGCCGTGAACGTGGCGTCCCGCCTGCAGCGTCACGGCGTCACGGATCCGCTCGATCGGGAAGGTGGCGGCGATCGGCACGGTGATCCTGCCCGCGAGGATCCCGTCGGTGATCCGCTTCAGGTCGTCCGGACGCGCGTCGGTGCCGCCGGTCGCGCGCACGCCGCCGGGAGGGTTGGGTCCGGCGGCGATCGTGGAGATCCGCTCTGGCGGTACGCCGAGCGCGAGCGCGGTCTCGGCCGTCTCGGTGCCGAACAGGTCGGTCGCGGCGGTCACGCCATCGGGAGCCAGCCTCCGTACCCGGTCCGCGAGCCCCGGTCCGTACGCCACGGGCTCGGCGCCCAGCTGCCGCAGGAACTCGAAGGTGCTCTCCGAGGCGGTTCCGATCACCCTTGCTCCGGTCAGCTTCGCGAGCTGTACGGCAAACACGCCCACACCGCCGGCGGCGCCGCCTATCAAGACGGTGTCGCCGGACCGCAGGTCGATCGCCGCCAGAGCGGCGACGGCGGTCAGGCCGGCCACCGGCAGCGTGCTCGCCACCTCGTCGCTGATGCCCTCCGGCGTGTGGAAGAACGCTTCGGACGCCTGGGTGGACGCCTTGACCACCACGAAATCGGCGGCGGCTCTGCCTAGCGCGCCTCCGTAGACGCGGTCACCCACGGCGAAACCCGTGGCGCCGTCGCCGACCTCGTCCACAACACCGGCGAAGTCGTATCCGAAGCCGGATGGCACCGTGACGCCGAACTGCTCCGCCACCTCGGGCTGGGAGGCAAGGAGCCAGTCCATGGGATTCAGCCCGACGGCTGCCACGCGGACACGCACCTCGCCCGGGCCGGCGTGCGGCTCCGAAACGTCTCGCACTTCCAGCACCTCGGGGCCACCGAACGCCTGATAGATGACGGCTCGGCTCATGGGAGACCTCCAGTTGGGCGAACAAACCCGTGATGGGACCTGGTCCCATCACTATACCCAGGTGATGGGACCAAGTGCCGTACACTGTTCTCGTGGCTCGCTGGCAACCCAACGCACCTGAGCGACTCGCTGTCGCCGCCCTCGAACTGTTCGAGGAGCGGGGCTACGAGAACACGACGGTGATCGAGATCGCGGAGCGCGCGGGGCTGACGAAGAGCACGTTCTTCCGACACTTCCAGGACAAGCGCGAAGTGCTCTTCGGCGGGAGCGCGATGGCCGGAGTGCTCGCCGAAGGGATCGCCGCGGCTCCGGCAACCGCCGAGCCGTTCGAGGCGGTCGCTCATGCTCTGGACGCGGTCGGGAGGGAGGCTTTCCCTCCCGACCGCCGCGCATGGGTCGCCCGCAGGCGGGCAGTGATCGCCGCCAACCCGGAACTGCGGGAACGCGAGGCGCTGAAGGGTCTCGGCCTCACCGCGTCGATGACCGACGCGCTCAAGCGGCGCGGCGTTCCCGAACTGACCTCGTGCGTGGCCGCGGAACTGGGCGCGCTCGCGATGAAAATCGCCTATGAGCGCTGGAGCGAAACGACCGACGGCGACGACTTCGGCGAGGTGGCACGACGGGCCCTGCGTGATGTGCGGGCAGCCAGTACCCTGTGCTGACGCGGACATTCACTCCTACCGACCACTCCTTATGCACCGGAAATGGGGATGAAGGAGATGTGGGAGGAGAGGCGCTTTGCCGCGTTCGCGTTGATGGCGGTGGCGGCTGGGCTGGGTGCTGTTCAAGGAATGAAAGGCCATCCCCAAGACTCACTTATGGGCGGCTCCCCGCCTCCTCGCGAGCGCGCAGGTCTCCGTGGAGACGGGCGAACACCGCGCACACCAGCGGCATGGCCACTGGGGGCAGCAGGAGCAGGGCCACGGCTGTGGGCAGGATCTTCACCAGCACCCCGGTGATCCACACATTGTCGTCGCTGAGCCACAGCATGCCGAGTCCGGCGAAGTGGGCGAGGGGAGCGGCCGCGTACCGGGCCAGCCAGAAGACGAGCACGGCGGCAGCGGTGACCAGCGTGCCCACGCCGAGGGTGCGCCATCGTGCACGACGGGTCAGCACCCAGGAGCGGTACAACGCCACGAAGGGGGAACGGCGCTCCAGCACCGTCTCGGCAGTGGCCGCCGACAGGCGGAAGTACAGCAGCGGGCCAAGACACCCCACGGCGATCGGCAGCACCCATCCCACCAGGGTGTACTGCGGGGTCGCGGTCTCGTGCAGGGGCGTGGGCTCGACACCCGGCACCTCGCCGCTGTCGACGAGCCCCCACAGCACCAGGCCCGCCATCTCCACGATGCCCACAGCCAGTCCGATCAGCACGTTGACCGCGAGGGCGGCGGGAAGACGCCGACGCGTGCGCCGCCACAACTCGCGGGTGGCCAGCGGCCCGCCGTCGCGCGTGGCATGAGAGTCGCCGACGGCGTACGCGGTGTGCAGGACGGAGACGACGAGGAGCCCCAGCACGAGCAACAGCACCGACACCACGACACCGACCCTGACCAACGGCGGTAGGCCACCGTCGGCGTAGGCCACGTAGGAGTCCTCGTTGGCGATGTTGGTGTCCGCGTAGTCCCGGACGCCCTCGAAGGTGTCCCAGGTGGCCGCGAATCCGCCGGCCACGATCGCGCAGCCGAGCACGGCGGTCAGGGCGGAGACGCGGAGGGTGAGGCCGTACAGCGCGCCGCGGTAGCGTCCGACGACGCCGAGCGCCCCGCCGATGCCCCCGCCCAACTGCTCGGCGGTGGTGTCGCCATGGCCGTCGGCCGCCCGGTCGGTGGACTGGTTTCCCTCGTGTTCCATGACCTGACCTGACCTCTGTGCGACTCCGTGGTGACGGCAGCCAAGACGTCGTGCCGGGTGCGTGGGTTCCCGGGGACCGGGCCCACTCCCGAAGATCCGCACTACGTACCGGTCTCCGACCTGCGGGCCGGGGACCGGTACTGCATGTTCGACAGCCTCGACAAGTACGTCGCTCTGCTGAAGGTGACCGCCGTCTCGGCCAAGGCCCCCGTCACCGTCACCTTCTCGGCAACCCGCTGGAAAGCTCCCGAACCGTCGTAACAGCGGCCGAGGCGGCCCGGCCACCGGCGAGGCACGGGCGCCGTGCGTCAGGGGACCTTCATCTGGCCGTACGGCGCCTGGGGTTTGGGTGAAACTCGGCACTGAAACTCGGCACGTGGAGAAGCATCCGGCCTCCGTCAGCCGTGCTTCGCCGACCGTGGCCCGCCTGTTCGCCCCGGTCCCCGACAACTCGGGCCGGGCGTTACGGGTCAGCGTCGCCAGCGCCTTTCGGTAGCGCTTCTGGGCAACTGCTCGCTCGTGGACATGGACATCTACGACGTGAAGACCCACGGCATCTGGTCGAGCCACTTCGCGGACGCGGGCACGTCCGAGAACACCGTGTACGACGTGTCCGGCGCGACCGTCGAGGAACACGCGGTGTGGTGGCTGTGGCCCAACACGTGCCTGCTGCGCTATCCCGGGCGGGGCAACTTCATGATCTTCCAGGTGCTGCCGGCCGGGCCCGACCGAACCGTGGAGACCTGGGACTTCTTCCTGGAGAGCCCGGCGGCGTTGGCGGCGTGGTCGCGCTGGCAGTGCAGGCGTCGACGGCGATCACCGTGTCGCAGGTCGCCGTTCTGGTGGAGCAGCGGACCGAAGCGGTTGTCTCGTTGGTCTTCCTGCAGTCAGCCCGCGGTCGTCGACGGGTGGTCGGCAGCCCGCTGGAGACGGAGTTGGCCGATCTCCGCAGCGTTCTTCATCAGTTCGGCGTTCACCCAGGCGACCATGTGCGCAACGGTGTGCCGAGGGTCGTTCTGCCACGGGAACGGGGCGGTCGAGTCCAGGTCGGCACCGGTGAACCGGCCCAGTGCCTCCAGCCACTCCTCACGCAATCCGCGCAGCCACTCGACAGTCGGCTTGCCCGCGCCGGGCCAGATGATGTCGCTCCGCTCCCGGGGCGCTCTGCCGTGAGCGTGGTCGATGGCCACGCTCCACCACCAGCCGAGGTGCCAGCTCAGCCAGCCGATACTCGGTACGGGAACGGGGTCGGGCTCGCTCTCCGCCCAGTCCGGCACCCACCTCCCGTCGTCGGCCCGGCGTACCGTCCAGCAGTTCGCGGCGGGCTCCCACAGGAAGTCGTCGGGTTCCAGCCTCTCCAGGTGGTACGCGAACAGCGACCAGGTCAGGTCGAACTGCCAGCGCAGCAGGTCGACTGCGTACCGCGGGACGGACTCGTTTCGGGAGGCAGGCACTGGCCGAGCCTCGCACACCAGGGATGCGTTGGGAATCGAGTATCCGGCGGCACGGCTGCGCGGGCGGCGTTCACTGACTACCGGAACATCGCTCCGTATAAATGCCGCGATCGCCATGCGGCTTCCGAATCCGTTGGTTCGCCAGCCCGGTGAGCCGACGCTCCGTCAAACTTTGCCAGGAGTCGCTGGTCCAGGTGTCGTGCCGGTGGGCCGACTTCAGGGCAGGGGAGTGAGCGCGTCCTCAAGCGCCGCCCGCGCGCCGCGCAGGGCGAGGCGGAGCTGGTCCGGTGTGCGGCGGACTTGAGCCAGCAGGAGGCCGCCCTGGATCGCGGCCATGGTGAGGTCGGCCAGCTCCGTCACGTCCGCGTCCGGGCGCAGCTCGCCTGTTTCCTGCATATGGCGCAGACCGGCGATGAGGGGGGCCTCCCAGCGCGCGAAGGCGTCCACGAATGCCTGTCGGGTGAGGTCGTCCCGGCCGCTGAGCTGGGCGGCCAGCGAACCGATCGCGCAGCCGCCCACCGCGTCCTGGCGCGTCCCGTTGGCCACGATCGCGTCGAACCAGCGGTCGATGCCGGCCAGCGAGTCGACCTCCAGGAGCAGCGGCTCCTGTGCGGCCAACACGGTGTCCACGGTGGAGTGAACCACGGAGCGGATGAGATCGTCCCGGTCGTCGAAGTAGTGGTAGAGCTGGCTGCGGCCGACCCCCGCGGCGCGTTCGACATCGTCCAGCGTCACCGCCGCGACGCCGCGGCGCTGGATGAGGTCTGCTGCCGATTCGAGGATGCGCTCTCGGGTCGCGCGGCCCCGCGCGGTGACCGGTGTGTGTCCCATGAGAAGAACCCCTCCGTGCTCTGTACTCAACAGTACAGAGATTCTGTATTTCCTGATACAGTCTGCCGTGGATTTTCTGTACTGTGCGATACAGTCCGCGGGCGGTGAAGTGAAAGGAGAGCCGTGTCCGCCATCCCGCCCGACCAACTCTCCGTGCTGGACACCACGATCATCGGCGGCATCCCTGAGTCGGCGTTCGCCCACGCGATCGCGCTCCCGCCCCGTGCCGAGCGCCCCGGCTGCGCCCGGTAGTGGGTGGCTGAGCACCACGGCGGGCCCGGCGTCGACAGCGCCGCGCCCGTGGTCACGGTCGGTGCGATCGCCCGCGCCGGGCAGGGCCGCGGTGTCTCAGCTGGAACTGCCGGCTGTGCTCGGTCGGGAACATCTCACCCCGTCCGGACCGACCCGCGCGGCGATCCGCGCGCGGACCGACACCTCCCGGGCCGGCCCGGCACCATCGGCGCGCATCCGGCGGCCCCGCGTGGCCGCCGAGCGCCCGCCCTGCCCGGAACCCTCGCCGTCCGGCACGCGGAACCCTCTCCACCCCGCACGATCGAAAGGAAAAGAAGACCATGTCCCCCTACCGACCTACCGGGCTGCGACGGCGCACCGTCCCGCTCGGCCTCGCCGCCCTGCTCACCGCGGTCGCCGCGGCCCCGGCGGCCCTCGCGGCCCCGACCGCGGTCCCGGCCACCGCCCCCACGCACCCCGACCGCGCGGCTGGCACCGGCCTGAGCGACGTGCGCGTCCTCGCCCACTTCGACCGGGCCGCGGGCCAGGTCGCCGAGAGCATCGCCCTGGAGCCCGGCGGCGGCGTGGTCATCGGCATGATCCCCGCCCGCCAGGTGGTGCGGGTCGCCCGGGACGGAGCCGTGCAGGTACTCGCCACCATGCCGCTGCCTCCGGGTGGCGGCGGCACCACCCCGGTCGTCGGAACCCCCGTGGTCACCGGGGTTGCCCGGGCGGACAGCGGCGCCTTGTACTTCCTCTACTCCTCCGGGGAGGGCGGGCTCACCGGGATCTGGCAGGTCCGTCGCTCCGGTGAGCCCCGGCTCGTCGTGCCGCTGCCTGCCGACACCATGCCGAACGCACTGATCATCGACAGCAAGCGGAACCGCTTCCTGGTCACCGATTCCACCGGTGGGCGCATCTGGCAGGCCCCGCTGCGCGGCGGCAGGGCCTCCGTGTGGTCGGCGGACCCGGCGCTGGCACCCGCTGGCTTCTTCGGCGCCAACGGCATGAAGATCCACAACGGCGCCGTGTGGGCGAGCAACTCCGACCACGGCACCATCGTCCGTATCCCGGTGACCAAGGACGGCGGCTCCGGCCGCGCCGAGGTCCGGGCCACGGGGCTGGAGGGCCTCGACGACTTCGACTTCACCGGTCGGGGCCCCGAGATCCTGGCCGCGATCAACCAGACCAGCAAGCTCGTGCGGGTGGGCGCGGACGGCGCCCAAGAGACCCTGCTGGACGCCGAGGACGGCATGCAGGGGACCACGGCCGTCGCCGTTCGAGGACATCGGGTCTATGTGACCAACGGCGCCAACCTGGCCGGGAACGACCCGACCCTGATGCTCGCGCAGTTGCAGCGGAACTGACGCGCCTCCGCGGGATGGGCCACCCCAGCGGCGGTCCATCCCGCGGCGCCGCACGTCGACCACCGGCGCGGACCACATCGCCGTGAGCATCGCCTCCAGGAACGCGCACAGGAAGGTCGCTGTCGTCGGCGGGGCCGGGGTGGTCGGGGGTTTCACCATGGCCGACCGGCGGACGTGGCAGGGGCACCCGCCGGTGGTCCTGTCGGCCCTGTTCGGCACGGACCTGGACGAGGGACCGCGCGGCGCCGGGGGCCCGGGTGACCACCACGGACCGCACCGGGCCCCGGAAACGGCCCAGCACGCCCTGGAAACGGCCCAGCGCGGAAACGGCCCAGCGCGCCCTGGAAACGGGTCCCGCACGGGCCAGCGGACCGGAGCCGGAGCCGGTTTTTCTCCGCGCCGAGCGGTTCCGGCTCAACTCCTGTGGCGCGGGCACGCTGAGCGATGACCGCCTACACGAGATTGCCTCGGGAAGGTGCCCAACGGGCCGTTACGGCACCGACGTGATGCCCCCGTCCACGCGCAAGTTGATTCCGTTGATGTACCCGGCCAGCGGGCTGACGAGAAACGCCACCACTGCCGCGATATCTTCCGCCGTGCCGAGCCTGCCCGTCGGGTTCGGGGCGTACTCGGCCACCACCAGCGGTTCCAGCTTCGTCCATTGTCCTGGCCAGCCTCGTGCGGCCGCTCCGTCTTCGAACATCTGCCGCATGCTGTCCGTAACGATGACACCGGGGCTTACCGTGTTCGCGGTGATGCCGGATCCGGCCAGATGCTGGGCCAGGCTGGTCGTCATGTTGACCACCGCCGCCTTCGCCGCCGAATACTCGACCATGTTCGGCAGTGGAGTCGTCGCGGCCCGGCTGCCTACGCTGACCACCCGCCCCCACCCGCGCTCGCGCATCCGGGGCACCAGGGCCTGGATGAGCCGCACCGCGGACACGACGTTCCCGTTCACCGCGTCCAGCCACGCCGCCGGCTCCGCCGTTTCCCAGTCATGCTCGGCGAACGGGCCGGCGTTGTTGACCAGTATCTCCACACCCCACTCGAGGGCCCGCTCGGCCACCGTCGCGGCGGCGTCACCGTCAGCAAGGTCGCCCAGTACGACGTCCGCCACTCCACCGGCAGCGCGAAGCCGCACCGCGACCTCGGCAGCATGCTCAGGGTCGCGGCCATGCACCAAGACGGCGCACCCTTCATCGACCAGCCGCCGGGCCACTGCAGCGCCGATGCCTCCGCTGCTCCCCGTCACCATCGCCCGTCGTCCCGTCAGGTCCAGGTCCATGCTTCGGGAGGCTAGACCACGTCTGTGACAGCCGGTGCTGACCTCGCACTTCCGTCGGCAGCTCACCGTGTGGGATCGACGAGCGATTCACGTGCGATTGTTGCGCGATTTTCGGTAGGGTGTGGTGGGGAGGTGAGCTCTTGTCCAGCGAGGAAGAGCTGTTCAGTGCCGTTGACGCGCTGCTGGAACAGGCTGTACTGGATCCGCTGCCGGAACCCGCGGAGCGTAAGCGTCTGCGCGAAGCGGCCGGGCTGACGCAGGAGCAGATCGCGAAGGCTCTCCAGACCCGGCGCGAGGCGGTGGGGAACTGGGAAGCCGGACGTACCGAGCCGCGGCCGCCGAAGCGTGCCGCATACGCACGCCTCCTCGAGGGCCTCGCCGCCCGCTTCCCCGCGCCTGGGCCCGGGTCCGCGCCCACGCCCGCCCCCGGGCCGACCGACAGCGCCTCGACCGCGAGTGCCGGCCCAACCGGCGTGCCGCCCCAGGAAGCGGCGCCGCCCGAGACGTTCACCGACCCCGCGTCGGAGCTCACGGCCATGACGGCTTCGGGGACCACCGCACCACACACCGCGCCCGCACCACACACCGCGCCCGCACCACACACCGCGCCCACTCCGCCCGCTCCGGCCGCTCCGGCCGCCGCGGAACGCCCGGCGGCCGCCCCCGGGCCGACGCCGACGTCCCGGCGGCCGGCGGCGAAGAAGGCCGTCCCGAGGAAGACATCCACGGGGACGGACGCTGCCGATCCGCGGTTCGCCCACGGTCCGCTCGCCGTCATCGACGCCGATGCCGACCGTAAGGTCGTGGCGTACTGCGTCGACGGCCTGGTCCTGGACGTGCCCGCCAAGTCCCTCCCGTCATTGGTGGAGTGGGCGTTGCAGGAGGCGCGGCTCGGTGCGCCGCGCCTGCACCGCGCGGGGAAGGACGCGGACCCGCTGCTCGTATTCACCGAGGCCGCGCTGGAGCGGTACGGACTGCCGGTGACGCTGTCGGAGGCCGAACGGCTCGCCGGGCGACTGCCGGAGGAGCACAAGGTCCTCAAGCAAGTGGCGCGCGCCGACTGGAAGCTGACCAAGCGCGGGTTCGGCCCGTGGGCGCGGATCTACCGCCCCGCGGAGGGCTCCGAACGCGCCTGCGTCCAGCTGTGCGTCCCCTCCTGGCACGCGCTGGACTCCCGCCACTGGGACACCGCCGCCCAGCTGCCACCGGCAGAGCTCGCCCGGCTCCTGGGCACGTACGCGTCCCGGGTGATCACCCCGCGCGGCTCCACGGCCGTCACCGGCCTGGAGCTGATGACCGCCCTGCACCCGCCGACCCGCGCCTCCAAGCCCGACGCCGAGGGCAAACGGCACTCCGAGCACAACCCCGGCAGTCTGGGGAAGGACCCGGTGGAGTGCGCGCCGTGCGAGGCCCCGGACGGACACCCGCTCCTGGCGGACCTGCCGCGGTTCCACATCCGCGGTCCCGGCGAGAAGCTGTTCGAGGAGGCGTACGACTGGGCCCGGCCGATGACCGACGCCGAATGCACCCTGCGGCACCTGGTCGGCATCGACGTGAACATGGCCTTCGCCGCCGGAGCGAACGGCCTGGTGGTCGGCCTCGGTGCACCGACGCACCGCAGGGCACCGGCGTTCGACCCCCAACTGCCCGGCTCGTGGCTCGTCGATCTGTCCCACGTCGACCTGAGCCGCGTGAAGGTCGGCAAGGACACGTGGGCGGACTTGGACGCCGCTCTGCTGCCCAGCCCCTTCACGCCGAAGGGCGAGCGACCCGACGGCCCGGCCTGGTACGCCACGCCCACCGTCGCCTACGCCCAGGAGCTCGGCTACGAGGTGCATCCGATCGAGGCATGGGTGCGCTACGACAACGGCCGTTACCTGGACGGCTGGTACCAGCGGCTGCGCGACGCCTACCTCGCGACGATGGCCGACCTCGGCGTCGACGCGGACCTGGCACCGGCGGACTTCCTGGCGGCGATGGACGGCTACAAGGAGCGCGACCCCGAGCTGGCGATCGTCGTCTCGGCGATCAAGGCCACGGTCAAGGGCGGCCTGGGCAAGCTGCGCGAGCGGCCCCGAGGCGAGGGCTGGCGGCCCGGGCAACCATGGCGGGCCCTTGCCCGGCCCACCTGGCGGCCGGACATCCGCGCGGCGGTCATCTCCCGCACGCGGATCAACCTGCACCGTAAGATCGTCAAGCACGCGGCGTTCACCGGCCAGTACCCGGTCGCGATCCTCTCCGACTGCGTCGTGTACGCGGCCGACGGCACCAGCCCGCTGGACTTCCTGCCCTACCGGGACGGCAAGCCGCTGCCCGGCGGCTTCAAGCTCGGCGTCAACCCCGGCCTGGTCAAGCACGAGGGCACCCAGACGGTCCTGTGGGGCGAGGGCGTGAGGGAGCAGTTCAACGCCCCGGAGCTCAACCTCGCCCGGTACATCAAGGACGGCACCGTCACCGATGTCGACAACGGAGAGTAGAGGAGGGCGATGAGCCTGTTCGGGGACGGCCTGGACGCCGCGGTGCAGAAGGCGTTCACCCGCCCGGCGCCCAAGAGCGCACCCGCGCAGATGCGGTACCTGGTCAAGCGGCTCAAGGGCACCAGGGCGGTCGCCCAACTGCTGCGGATCTCCCAGCGCACCGTCGAGCGGTACGTGAAGGACCAGATCAAAAAGCCCCGCGCCGACCTCGCCGCGCGCCTGGAGCGCGAGGTGAAGAAGCGTTGGCAGCCGCAGATCCGGGCCAGGGCCCGGCAGGCGGCGGCGACGACCGGCGGCATCGTCATCGACACCCGCGCCCGCATGGGCTACACCGCGCCCATCGGGTCGACGGACCAGGACCGCATCCGGCACCTGACCGTCGCCCTGCCCCCGCGGTACGCCGCCCGCCTCTTCGATGCCCAGGAGGCCGGGGCCAGCGACCAGCAGCTCAAGGAGATCGCCGCCGAAGCGCTCAAGGAGGTCTACTTCCAGGACAGTGGCCGCCGCGCCGGCCAGCTGGAGGAGGTCCGCTTCACGGACATCGAGCACCTGGAGTTCGACCTGTGAGCGGGCTCCTCGTCCTCCTGTGAGCGGGCTTCTCGTCCTGCGGAGCCCCGGGTCAGTCCCGTCAGCTCGAGCAAGCGGCCAGGAACCCTCTCCGTCCCACTCGATATGGCCGAGCCAGTAGCGGTACACCGAGGCTCAGGGTTCGTCCTGTCCGCATTCCACTCGGGCACCGTGCACACGTCGCAGGTTCCGGGAGTCGGTTCCATCAGGGTCGCCCATCCGGCAGTGGACCGCATACCCGGCCAAGGCCGCGTGACAAAGGCCAGCGACAGCGATCCTGGCAGGGGCACGTGGGGCCGAGGGGCGGCCGCGGTCTGATCGGCGGGGATCGCATCCGAAGGTCAGGTCACCAGGGCACGACCCCGTTGTCGTCGAACAGCTGGCCGGTCGGGCCGTCGTCCGGCAGGGTCGCCAGCCGGATGGCGATCGCCGCGCCCTGCTCGGGGGTCTGTGTCCCGCTGAACCCGTTGAGGTCGGTGGCCACGTAACCGGGGCAGGCGTTGTTGATCAGGATGTTGGTGCCGTTCAGCTCCTTGGCGTACTGGACGGTGACGGCGTTGAGGTAGGTCTTCGTCGGCGCGTAGGCGCCGCTGATCCCCCCGAGGTCGACGCCGGGCGTGGTCTGCAGTGTCAGGGAGCCGACGTGGCTGGACTGGTTGACGATCCGCGGGTGCGCCGAACGGCGCAGCAACGGCAGCATCGCGTTGGTGACCCTGATGACGCCGATGACGTTGGTCTCCACCAGTCGCCGCACGGTCATGAGGTCGATGGTCGTGGGCTCCTCCGGCCAGCCGCCGGCAACGCCGGCGTTGTTCACCAGTACGTCGAGCCGTCCTGCCCGCTCCTCGATCAGCTGGACCGCGGCGGTCACGCTCCCGCCGTCGGTCACGTCCAGGGGTACGCCGAACGCGTCGGCACCAGCCGCGCGCAACTTCGCCACGGCGTCCTCCCGGCGGCGCTCGTCCCGGGCGCCGACACCGACACTCCAGCCCCGCGCACCCAGCCCGGCCGCGATCTCATACCCGATTCCCTTGTTCGCGCCGGTGACCAGCGCGATCGTCTTCTCGCTCATGACAGCGAGCATGCTCGTACCGCGGCCTGGCACCAACACCCTCTCGGTAGTGCAGCGATACCCGAGCGATATCGATCAGCCGTCTGCCGTCATTAGCCTGTGCTCATGGAAATACGCGAGCTGCGGTACTTCGTCGCCGTCGCCGAGGAGCTGCACTTCGGCAAGGCTGCCCAGCGCCTGGGGATAGCCCAGCCGCCCCTGTCCCGCGCGATCACCCAGCTCGAACGGCGGCTCGGCACCGCACTGCTGGAACGCACCAGCCGCAAGGTCACACTCACCGAGGCCGGAGCCGTGCTGCTGGCCGAAGGACGCGCGATCCTCAGCGCGGTGACCGCGGCCGAGCGGCGCACCCAACGGGCCGCCACGGCACATCCCAGCCTCGTCCTCGCCGTCAAATCCGGCACCGCCGGCGAGCTGCTGGCAAAACTGCTCGACGCCTACGCCGCGGAACCCGGCGCCGCCACCGTCGATCTGCTGCTCTGCGAGGCGCACCAGCACCAGCAACTGCTCAAGGACGGGGAAGCCGACGTGGCCCTGCTGCACCTGCCCTTCGACTCGGCAGCCGGGCTCGACACCGAACTCCTGTACACCGAGGGGCAGGTCGCGATCCTGCCGGCCTCACACCCGCTCGCCAGCTGCTCCCAGGTCCGGTTGAATGACGTCACCACTTTGCCCGAGCTCCCGGTGGCCCGCTGGCCCGGCCCCGGCGGCAGCTACCCGGAAGGACCGGGCGCCGAGGTACGGAACCTGACACAGCTCTTCCAGCTGATCGCGCTCGGCCGCAGCACCGTGGTCGTTCCCGAGTCGGCCGGCGCCGACCTGCGCCGGGACCTCGCCGCCGTGCCGGTTCTGGACGCTCCGCCCGTGACCACAGTGATCGCCTGGCCGCCGCACAGCCGCCTTCGTACGGTCGCTGACCTCATCCGCGTCGCGACATGTCTCTGAACCCGGATCAGGAGGATCGCCCACCGCGGCCGCACCGGGCCCTTCGCCGTCCGGCTATCCGCCGCGAGCGGCGGCCTTCCTCCACGCTGACCCGCCGGAGGCGGACCAGGCCCAGGTAGTCGTTGCCCGCCAGATCCAGCAGAACGGGCTCCTCGGCCGGCCGTGGGCGCAGGAGACGGGTCAGCCCGGCGCGGCGGCGCCGGATGCCGGGGAGGTCGAGCGGCTACCTGCTCCTGCCGGAGGCATGGGGACGCGGGTACGCCGCCGGGGCGTGCGCGGCGGCGCTCCGCTGATTCGCCGACGCGCTTCCCGGCGAGCCGGTGGCGCTCTGCACCCAGACCGCCAACGACCGCTCGATGTGCCTCGCGGCAAAACTGGGATGCAGCGAGGTGCAACGGTACGAGGCGTGGGGCGCCGAACAGTGGATGGGCGTGTGGCCCCCGGTCACGTCGCAACGCCCAGTTATCCCCATGACAACACCAATGTGGGAGTGTGATCCCCCCTTTCGTGGCCCCGGTGTCCGACTTTCGTCGCCCCGGTTTCCGACCGTGGGCTGATGCGACACCCCTGCGCCTCGGCCAAGATCTGCCGCATGACCTCAGATTTCCGCGCCGACCGGGCCCTGCTCACTGCCTTCGGCCCGGTCTACGCAATGCGCCACGTCAGCACACACATCCTGCTGGCCTGCATCAGCAAGGACGAACGGGTCCAGGAGTTCCTCTCCTCGTACGACCTCACGACGCACGTGATCCGCGGGGGCGTCGGAGGGATGGACGAGGAACCCGGAAGGGTCGAGGTCGCGTTGGCCGGGCAGGAGGACCGCTCGCTCACGCTCAGCACGGCCGGGGCGGCGGCGCTCGCCCGGTGCCAGGAGCAACCATCCGTGACCGGTCAGGGCGCCGAGCGCTCGCCGGCCGATCTGCTGGTGGCCATCCTGGACGACCCGTCCTGCGGGGCGGTGAGCTACCTGAACGAATGCGGGGTGGATGTCGTCGCGCTGCGGCAGGCCGTGCGGTCGGGACAGATCCCTGCCGTGGCGGACGCCGTCCCGCCGGAGCTGCGCTCCACCCGCGACGCCCTGGTGGGCCGCCGCCGCTACAAGCCCCGTGAGTTGGGGCAGTTCTGGACGACGCTGCTGGTCAGGGTCATGCCGATCAACGCCGCGGCGCACCCGGTGCTGTGGGCGCGCCTGGAGGCGGGGGACCTTGCCAGACAGCACGGTGGGAAGGTCCGCACCGACGATGTCCTCCTCGGCATGCTGCGCACGTACGCGGTCGCGCGGGCCTATCCGCACCTGACGAAAGTGGCGAAGGCCGACTATGACGGGGGCCGGGTCCTGGTCGAGGCCGGGGTGGACCACGAACGGGCGCGTGCGGTGATGGCGAGTACGGATCTCGGCCAGGACACGGTGCCGCCGCGCGAGCTGCTCAAGGACACGATGGCCGGCGGTACCTCCGACCTGCTGGATCGGTTGCTCAGCGAGCCGGGCAATCGCAGTGTCCGGCTGTTGGCGGCGCTCGACGTGGAGCCGGCCGGTCTTCGGCGCCCCGCCGGTTCCTGACCGGTGCTGGGCTAAGCGTTCGCAGGCACGGACGTTGCGGCGGGCATTCATGATCCAGCCCAGGGTGCGTTCGACCCGTCAATGGCGGGGACGACGGCGAAGCCCTTTGCGGTGGCAGGGCCTGTGCTGGGCTTGAACCACCGGTCCACGGACACGGGTACCTGTATGCCGCCCTGGTCGGCGGGGCGCACCGAGGCGAGGTCACCCTCGACTACGGCGTTCGCGCAGGCGAGAGCCTGCGGGAACGTCTGTCCCCTGCCTGCGGCGTCGGGATCGGCTCCGGAGCCGCCGTCGGCGGTGACCGTCACGGTCACGACGATGGCGGCGGTGCAGGCGGCTGCCGCTATGGCGAGTGTCGCCCGGACACGCCGCTGTCCGCGCCGGGGCGACCCGTCGCCGGGACGGTGTGGACCGATGATGGACCGGGCCCTCTCCAGGGGCTTGCCTGGCAATCGACGCGATCGACGGGCCCCGCGAACCGGTGGCCCGTGAACGGCCGCTGCAGCGGCACGGCACTCTGCCCACGAGGAGAAGCCGTCCGGTGCCGTTGACGCGCTGCCGGATCAGGCGGTGCTGGATCCGGGGCCGGAATCCGAGGAGCGCAAGCGTGTGTGCCAGGGCGCCGGGCTGACGCCTGGTGTTGCGGTTGCTCTTGGTCGACAACCCGTCTACCAGGCGCCTCGCCACCTCCACCAGCCGGCCCTCGAGCCTCACCCACCGCCAGAACGGAGGGCTCAGTCTGCGCCCTAACCGAGCCGCGCGCCGAGTTCGGTGGCGGCGGCGACGACAGCGCCGCTGAGGAGGGCGAGTTTGGCGTCGGCCCGCCTCGCCGGGCCGGATACAGACAGCGCACCGCAGGCCACGCCCTGCCGGTTCCGTACCGGGGCGGCCACCGCGCAGAGGTCCCATTCGCTTTCCTCCATGTTGGTGGCGTAGCCGGTCTCCCTTACCTTCTCGAGCTCGGCCTCGAGCGCCCGGCGGGTGCTCACCGCGCGCTCGGTTCCGCCTCGCAGCCGCGTGCCCGGATAGCGGCGCCGCAACTCTTCGCGGGAAAGCTCGGCGAGCAGCACTTTCCCTGCGGCAGACGCGTGCGCCGGGCCTCGCTGCCCGGTACGCATCCCGGCACGGATGACCTGCTGGCTCTCCACACCTTCGACGAAGACGGTCTCTGTGCCTTCCAGTACGAGCAGATGCGCGGTTTCGGAGGTGTCTTCGACGAGCTTTTCCAGCAGGGGACGCGCTTCGTCGCGGAGGGCGACTGCCCCCATCACGGCGATGCCGAGCCTGGCCAGGGCGGGTCCAGGTCCGTAGCCCTTGGTCCGGGGGTCCTGGCGGAGCAGGTCGCGGGCCTGCAGGGTGGTCAGCATCCGATGAGCGGTCGACCTGGCCACTCCGAGCTCGGCGGACACGTCGGCAACTCGCAACGACGGGTTGTCCACCAGCATCAGCAGGATCCGCGCGGCGTTGTCGATCGATTCCACCGGGTAGGCGGCCGGCACTGCCACAACCCCTCCATCTCGCCGTCGTCACTGCGGCGCGGCTGTTCTGGTGATCGGAATTGCATTTCGCCTGCCAGAATAACCGCAGTCCCCCCTCGACGTCTCGGCGCATCTCGCGAGTCAGTCCGCAGCCGTGTTGGTGGTGCGTCACGGCGCCGCCGGAGGCTCCGGAGCCGCCTTCGAGCACCTTCCGCGAGCGGGTCGGAGCGGGTCCTTCCCGCCGGTCGGAGTCACCGCCGTAGCCGCCATCCCGCCGATGTACCGCCTTGTCTTTGTTCTGCTGTACAGAACGCCTGCTGTGCTGAAGAACATCACCCGTTGACCAGGTACTGGGGCCGGGTTACTCTGCAGAACATGATCTGTTGTGCAGAACGCTGCCTCGGAGGAGCGCCGTGACGACTCCAACGCCGTCCGTCGCGGAACTCGGCCATGTCGGCCTGCGCTGTCACGACGTGAGCAGGCAGCTCGCGTTCTACACCGAAGTCCTCGGACTGACGGTCACCGACCACGACGAGCGGCTGGGCATCTGGTTCCTGTCCGCCCGGCCGGACACCGAACATCACGAACTGCTCCTGGCCGAGGGGCGGGACGCGCCGGTCGGCATCAAGCTCATCCAGCAGGTGTCGTTCCGGTGCGCGCGCTTCGAGGACGTCCTCGGCTTCCATCGGCGTTTCCGGGAGCACGACGTCCGGCTCGACATGATCGTCTCGCACGGCAATGCCGTCGGTGTCTACTTCTACGATCCGGAGGGCAACCGGTGTGAGGTCTACTGGCAGACCGGGTTCGTGGCACGACAGCCCTTCGTCGAGCACATCGACATCGAGACCGGTCCCGAGGAGCTTCTGGACGCCATCCGGGCTTCGGTCGAGCGCCACGGCGCGACGGGTTTCACCGAGGAGAGTTACCGCGCCTGGACGCGCGAACAAGCGGTGGCAGCCGATGGCGCCGCAGCCAAGGAGGTAAGGCAGTGAAGTTCGTTCGCTACGCGGACGGGCTGTCCTCACGCGTGGGCGTGGTGGACGGTGACCTGGTCCGGGTCGTCGACGGCTTGACAGACCTGCTGCCTCTCATCGAGGCCGGCGAGGCCGAGTTGCTCGCGGCTGGGCGGACCGCGCTGCGGCGCGGCGCGACCGTGCCGCTTCCGGATATTGTTCCCCTGTCGCCGATCGCGACGCCTCCGACCGTCCGCGACTTCTATGCCTTCGAACAGCATGTCCGGGCAGGGCGCGCCTGGCGGGGCCTCGAGATGGAACCGGACTGGTATGAGCTGCCCGTCTTCTACTTCTCCAGCCCCTACGCCGTGATGGGCTGCGGGCCGGTGCCGATGACGCCGGGTGCGGAGCGTTTCGACTTCGAGTTGGAGGTCGCCGCGGTGGTGGGGCACGGCGGCCGCGACCTGACCGCCCAGGACGCCGAACACGGCATCGCCGGTTACTGTGTGCTCAACGACTGGAGCGGCCGGGACGTTCAGCAGCGCGAGATGAAGCTGTCGATGGGGCCGGTGAAAGGCAAGGACACCGCGACGAGCCTCGGCCCGTACTTCGTGACCCCGGACGAGATCGCCGACTTCCGCGAGGGCAACGGATACCGTCTCGAAATGACCTGCACGGTCAACGGTGCCCCCTACTCCCGCGCCCTGTGGTCGGACATCCACTGGTCGTTCGGCGAGATGATCGCCTACGCCTCCCGCGGCGCCGAAGTGAGGCCGGGCGATGTGATCGGCTCCGGCACCTGCGGCACCGGCTGCGTGCTGGAGCTCTCCCGCACTGACGACGCGGCGACCTACCCCTGGTTGCAGCCGGGCGACGAGGTCGTCGCGGCGGTCGAAGGTCTCGGTGAGTTGCGCAATACCGTCACCGAGGCGGCGCCGGTCATTCCGTTGCGAACCCGGGGCGCGACAGGGCAGGAGGACGGAACACGACCGCGCTTCACCGACGGAGTCGCGCGCTGATGGACGCTCCCGTATCGGCGGAGGACCCGGCCAAGCTTCGGGCCGCGTTGCTGCGTGCCATGCCGTTGTCCCGCATGCTCGATTACGGCATGGACCACGGGGACGCCGTCCACCTGGCCAACGCGGCCGTCTCGGAACCGTGGCACGAGGTCGCGACTCGTCTGGCCGAGGCGCAGTTGACCCGCGCGGAGGCGGCCGCCGACCGCGGCGATGCCGAAACCGCGGTCGCGTGCTATCGCCGGGCAACGGCCTCCCTGATCTTCGCGCAGATGGCCTTCAACACCGACCACCCGGCCAAACGCGCGCTCTACGTCCGGCTCACCCGGGCCTACCGGGCCGCGGCCGAGCTCGACACCGAGTTGCGCGTGGAACGGCTGTCGATCCCGTTCCGGCAGAGCCACTGCACCGCCTGGTTCGTCAGTCGCTCCGGCGCTCGCCCTGGCCCCACGGTGGTCATTGTCGGCGGGCAGAGCGGTTGGGGCCCGGCCTTCCATCAGCAGGCCGAAGCCCTGGCCCGGCGGGGACTGTCCGCTGTCCTGCTCGAGACACCCGGCCAGGGTGATACGCGCATGACCGGCGGACTCCACCTCGACGGGAACGTCGACCGAGCCTTCAGCGCTGCCCTGGACGCCGTGCGTGCCCTCACCGGCTACGGCGGCCGGTACGGGGTGTGGGGAAACAGCTTCGGTGGACTGCTCGCCGCCCGTGCCGCGGTGCACGACAGCCGTTTCGGCGCGTGCTGCGTCAACGGGGCCAACGCGAAGCCGGAGCCACTGCCGTTCCGGACCGCACGCGAACAAGCGCGGGCGCTCCTGGGCGTCGACACCGACGACGAAGCCGCGGCCGTCTTCCGCACCCTGTGGCTCGACCCGGCGGTCGAGCGCACGAGCGCCGCGATGCTCGTGCTGCACGGCGGCAACGACCCGCTGGTCAGCCTCGACCAGCAGAAGGTGTTCCTCGACCTGTCGGCGCATCCCACCCTGCGGGTTTGGGACGACGGCGACCACACCATGTACAACCACTCGGCCGAGCGCACGGAGTTCGTCTGTGACTGGTTCCGTGCCCAGCTCGGCCGCGCGTGACCCAGGCGACACACATCCGACTCCCAACAGCGGACAAGACCATTGAGGTGACCATGAAAGCTATCGCACTCCCGCGTTACGGCGGCGCGGACGACCTGGAGCTCACGGAACTGCCGACACCGGCGGTCGCGCCCGGGGAATTCCTGGTCCGGGTCAAGGCAGCCGGAGTGAACCCGGCCGACGAAAAGATCGCCGTGGGCAATCTCGACGGCATCATGGTGACCCACTTTCCCCTCATCCCGGGCTTCGAGATGGCCGGCGTCGTCGAGGCTCGCGGTTTCGGCGCCACCGAGTTCGAGATCGGCGACGAGGTGATCGGCTTCGTCCTCAAGGACTGGGCGCAGAACGGCGCCTACGCCGAACTGGTTTCAGCCCCGGTCCGCACGCTGGCACGCAAGCCGGAGTCCTGGGACTGGCTGCATTCGGCGTGTCTGCCGCTGAACGGGCTGACGGCTTACCAGGCCATCAAACGCATCAACATCAGCGAGGGCGACACCGTCCTGATCCACGGGGCCGCAGGTGGGGTCGGCACGCTCGGCGTGCAGATCTCAGTCACCCGGGGCGCACACGTCATCGGCACCGCCAGCGAGCGCAACCACGACTACCTGCGTGAACTCGGCGCCACACCGATCACCTACGGAGAAGGACTGGCCGACCGGGTGCGTGAGCTCGCGCCAGAGGGCGTCGACGCGGCGCTCGACTTCTACGGCGGGGACGCGGTGGCCGTCTCGCGGAAGGTCTTGAAGGATCCCGCCCGGGTCGCCTCCGTGGCCGACATCACCGCTCCCGACCAGGGTGGCCAATTGGTGTGGGCACGCGCGAACGCCGACGAGCTGACGGAGGTGGCTGCGCTCGCCGAGTCCGGGAAGTTGTCCGTCCCCGTGCATCGCTCCTTCCCGCTGGAGCAGGCCGCCGACGCCTGGCGGATGCTCCACGCGGACAGCCGCGCCCGCGGCCGGATCGTACTGGACATCGACGCCACCTGAGGTGGTCTTCCGGCACACACGCTCCGGTGTAAGCGAAGGGTTGGGACACATGAAGCTTGCCGATGAACCCCGCACATCCGCGTCCACGCCGGATGCCGTGGACGCGGATGTCCTCATCATCGGGTACGGCCCGGTCGGTCAGACCCTGGCTGCTCTGCTGGGGGCGTCGGGGCACCGCGTGCTGGTGTGCGAACGGCGGGCCGGGCGCTACGAGACGCCACGAGCCGGACACTTCGATCACGAAATCATGCGCGTCTTTCAGTCTCTGGGCATTGCCGACGAGGTACGGCGCATTGCCGAACCGGCTCGTGTGTATGCATTCCTCAATACGGACGGAAGCGTGATCTCGCGTCTGCCAAGGGAATGGGCCGCCCCCTCCGGCTGGGACGCGTCGTACCACTTCTACCAGCCGGAACTCGAGGATGCCCTGGACGCGGCAGTCCGCGGAGCATCCACTGTGGACGTACGTTTCGGTGCGGAGCTGGTCGACCTGCGCCAGGGGGCCGACCACGTGGTGGTGACGTTGGCGGACGGCGGCGTCGTCACCGCTCGCTATGTGGTCGGGGCAGACGGCGCCAGCAGCGCGGTACGCACGCTCTGCGGCATTCCGGCGAAAGATCGCGGTTTCCGGGGCGACTGGCTGGTCGTTGACGTCCGGCCCTGGCCTGGCGCCCCGACCCTGGACATCCCGGACACCGGCCAGGTACTCGACCCCGCGAGGCCGAACCACATGGGCCGAGTGGCTCAGCGGTACTTCCGCTGGGAGTTCATGCTCGTCGAGGGCGACGATCCCACCGAGATGGTGAAGCCGGAACGCGTCTGGAAGTTGCTCAGCCCCTGGATCGGCCCGCAGGAGGGGGAGGTGATCCGGCAGACCGTCTACCAGTTCCGATCCATCGTGGCCGATACGTTCCGCCAACGGTCGGTTCTGCTCGCCGGGGACGCCGCTCACGTCATGCCGCCATTCCTCGGACAGGGCATGAGCTCCGGCATCCGTGACGCCGCAACCCTCGGCTGGATGCTCGACCTCGTGCTGACCGGCGCCGCGGACCCGAAGCTGCTGGACCTGTACACGCTCTCGAGAAGGCCACAGGTCATCGACTACATCGAAGAGTCGGTGCGGGTCGGGACCGTCGTCTGCGAGACCGACCCCGTTCGTGCGGCGCAACGTCGTGAGGAGATGCGGTCGGCGACCGAGCTTCCGCCACCGTTCGAGCCGCCTGTCGGCGCGGGCTTCCGAGACGGACAACCGCTGGCCGGCCACTTGGCGGTACAGCCCCTTCTGCGTACGAGTGGCGGGAAGACCGAGCGGTCCGACGACGTGCTCGGCCGCGGGTTCACCCTGTTCAGCTTGGTCGAACCGGACGCGGCGACGGCCGCGGCCGTCTCGGAACTCGAGCGCGCGATCGGGCTGCGGTCCGTGGTGGTTGGCGCCGAGGGGGTCCAGGAAGAGGGCGAGGCGCTGAGTGACTGGCTCAAGGAGTCCGGTGTCGTGGCCGTGCTGGTTCGCCCGGACTTCTACGTCTTCGGCACTGCTACCGGGCTCTCCGAGGTGGCGGGTCTGCTCGCCTCACTGCGCGAGAGCCTGTCGCTGGTGTAGCGGCGTCACATCCGCTCGCGCGGCGACCGAGGACAGCCCGGATCACGTGACACACGGAGGAACCTCATGCCGAAAACGAACAACGGCATCCACTACGAGGAGCGGGGAAACGGGCCGGACGCGATCGTTCTGCTGCCCGGACTCGGGTGCTCACTCCAGTGCTGGTCCGAGGTGGCAGCCCTACTCGACGGCTATCGCCTCGTTCTCATGGACCTGCCGGGCCACGCGGGTTCCCTCCATGCGCGTGCCGACGGATCGAGCCTCGCCCGGATCGCCGAGACGGTGATCGACGCTTGTGATGAGCTCGGCCTCGAACGCTTCGCCCTCGTCGGTCTCTCCTTCGGTGGCGCGCTCAGTGTGCGGATCGCTCTGAACCGGCCGGGCCAGGTGTTCGCGGTCATGGCGCTCATGCCGTGGAACGCGGGCGGTACCGAGGCGGGCGATCCAGTCATCGAACAGTTCCATAGGTCCTTCCGTGACGTCGAAGCCATCACGGAGGCCATCGGGGCCATCTCGCTGGACCCGAGCAAGACGACCGATGTCGTGCGCACGATGACGCGTGCTGTCACAGAGCAGTTCTGGCGCAGCTGGCTCGGAACCGGTGGCGGTGCTTACACGAGCATGTTCGAGGAGCTGTCCGGGATCGCCGTGCCGGCGTGCTACGTCATCGGCGGCAGAGACACCATCGCCCCGCAGGACAAGTTGATCGCCGACGTCCGTGCGATGCCCGGAGGCCGGCTGGTCTTCCTGTCGGACGCGGAACATCTCGCCCCTTACGAGTCTCCCGAGCTCGTCGCCCGGGAGATCCGCGAGTTCATCAGCCGCTACGCGAACACGCCGTCGCCGGGCACGGGGTTCCGAGCCTAGATCCTTCTCCAGCGGCCGCCAAGGACGCCGTCGGCCCCGCACCAGGCCGGACATGGTCCCGGCCGACAAGGCCCACTCCTCCCGCGCAATCCGCGAGCATCTGCGCAAGCGCGGCATCCGGGCGGTGATCCGGTCCCAGCGGACCGGCAAGGCCATCGGCTGCGTCGCGGCAGCCGGGGAGGCAGACCACCGGCCTTCGACCCCGCGACCTACAAGCAGCGCAACACCCGAGCGGTGCATCAACCGCCTCAAGCAATGGCGAGGCATCGCCACCCGTCAGGGCGCGTCGCCCCCGGTGCCCTCCGCGGTCTCCAGGGCGGTGACCAGCCGGTCCAGGGCGGGCAGTGCCTTGTCCAGCGCCACCCGGTCGGCCTCGGACAACTCCTCGACCACACGGGTAAGGGCCGCCGTGCTGGCCCGGTCGTAGCGCTCCAGCAGGTTCAGGGCTTCCGCCGACGCGGTGAGCACCACGGTCCGCTGGTCGTGCTCGGGTCGGACCCGTTCCACCAGCCGTGCGGCGGACATCGTCCGGACCAGGTTGCTCACGGTGGACGACGCCACCCTCACTCGGGTGGCCGCCGCGCCGGGGCTGAGGCCCTCGGACGACGAGGACAGCGCCCTCAGCAGCTCGATCTGCGCCTCCGGCAGGTCAGGCAGACCTTCGGCGTTGCGGGTGGCGCGCAGTACGGCGCGACGCAGCGGCCCCAGCAGCCCGCTCAGTCCGGCAGCGACCCGGGCTGCTTCCGGCGTTTGGGGTGTTTCGGGCGTTTCGTGTGGACCGCAGTCGCCCTTCCCGTTCACCGCTTTGTCTGTTTTGTGTGCTCCGCCCGCGTTACGCATGCCCTCATTATGGAGCGTCGCCATAGAGTTTTGCTGCAAATTAATTTTGTGACAAAATTGCTTTCAGGGTGGCGGAACCGGACCGGCCTGAACCGCACGTCGGCGGTGCCCGCCGCTCGAAGCACAGCAAAGGAGCAACGCCATGACCGCTGGGTACGACACCCCGACCACCGTCGACAACCCCGTTCCGCCGCAGGACCTGTCCGGGATCACCGGGCACCGGTTCATCTACACCTACGCCAACGGCTGGCGGTACGAGATGTACGTGAAGAACGCCACGACCATCGACTACCGCATCCACTCGGGCATGGTCGGCGGACGCTGGGTGAAGGACCAGGAGGTCGACCTGGTACGACTCGCCGACGACGTCTACAAGATCTCCTGGAACGAGCCGACCGGCACCTCGGTCGTCGTCAACGTGCTGCCCGGCCGGCGCGTCCTGCACGGCACCATCTTCTTCCCGCGGTGGATCGAGCGGGACGGCTCCAAGACGGTGCTCTTCCAGAACGAGCACCTGGCCGAGATGCGCGCCTACCGGGACGTCGGCCCCACGTACCCGATCCACGTCGTGCCGGAGTTCGCCCGCATCACCCTGTTCGAGCACGTTGGCGAGAACGACGAGAGCGTCATCGCGGTGGGCCCCGAGGACCTGCCCGAGGGCTTCGCCGACCGCGTCAACTGAAAGGGCGGCGACGGCGCGCCGCCCGTGCTCCCCGCGTCGCCGCCGAGCCCGAGGGGGTGAGCGGTCGGCCGCGGAGCCGATGCCCGCGAGCGGCTGCACGCTCAAGCCGACGCCTACTACACCTTCGCCCGCACCCAACGCGGCGTCTACCGCCTCATGTTCGGCTACGACGCCACCGCCTTCGGGATACCGCGCGATGCCCACCCCGCTCGCGCTCTGTGGCAGCAGTGGCTCGACGCCCTCCACGCCTGCGAGAACGAAGGCCGGCGCTGGCCCGAAGGCGTCGAACACGCGGCCATCACCCTCTGGTCGGCCCTCTTCGGCCGCTTCGCTCTCTGGGCCTCCACCTTCGGACAGCAGGATCCGGAGGAACTGACGGCCTTCGCCCACCGCACCGTCGACACCATCCTCCGCGGTGCGATCGGATGAGACCCGGCCCGGACCCCGCCACTCGCCCGTACCACCTCGTGCTGGTGGTCCTGCCTGGCCCAGCGACGCCGCGCCACCGCGTCCGCCGACGGCGCCACCGGCCGCCAGTACCGGCCCCCGTGCCGCCAGGTCGATCACGGCTACACGTCGGGGAAGGGCTCACTGCGGCGTTCCGAGCCGGGCGAGTGCGATGGCGGTCGGGCTGCCGGGTTCCGCCGTGTACATCACCAGCTGCAGGTTCGTGCCGGGCAGCAGCAGGGTGTGGCGCTCCACCTCCAGTTCGCCCAGGTCCGGGTGGTGCAGGTGCTTGCGTAGCGTCGGTATGGGGCGTACGTCGTGGTCGCGCCAGCCGGCGGCAAAGTCCGGGCTGTGCGCGGCGAACTCGTTGACCAGCTCGCCAAGGACGCGGTCGTCCGGGTAACGGGCGCTGGCCGTGCGCAGGTGGGCGGCGGACTGCCGAGTGAACTCGCCCTCCGTGCCGGCCGGTGCTGAACAGAGGGAGTCGCCCAGCCTGAGGGACAGCCGCACGGTGTTGCGCTCCTCGGGGGGCAGCAGCCCGAAGTCGGTGATCAACTCGGCTGCCGCCCTGTTCCAGGCCAGGATGTCCTGCCGCTCGTCGACGAGGTAGGCGGGTATCGGCCCGAGCCGGTTCAGCAGTCGGCGGGTGTCGGCGGGCACTGGCCTCCGATCGGCGTTCGTCCCGGGCGGGATCTGGCCGGCCAGCCGCGCCAAGTGCTCGCGTTCCGGGGCGGTGAGCCGCAGTGCCGTACCCAGCGCGGCCAGCACCTGCGGGGACGGGCGCGGTGCGCGGGCCTGTTCCAGCCGCTCGTAGTAGTTGACCGACACCCCGGCCATCGCGGCCACCTCTTCGCGGCGCAGTCCGGGAGTGCGCCGGGCCCGGCGGCCCGGCGGGTGGATGGCCGTGGCCGGCACCCGGTCCGGGGGCAGTGCCTCCCTCCGGCGGCGCAGGAAGTCGGCCAGTTCGCTTCTGCTCATCCCCTTCATGGTGGCAGGAGGTGCTCGGCATAGCCACGGACTGGCGGTCCCGGGGTCAGCTGTCAGTTCCCCGGCGGCAGGTCCGCGTCCAGTCTGGACTGCACACCCCGTTGAACGTTGGAGGACACCATGCCGCGCGCCCCCGAGGAAACGATGCGCCGACTGCTGGATCTGATGCTGGCCAAGGACATGGACGCCGTCGCCGACTTGTGGGCGGAAGACGGCACTGCCGAGTTCCCGTTCGCGGCCGGGGCCTCGCCGCGGCGACTGGTCGGGCGGGAAGCGGTCCGTGGCTACCTGGTCGGCTTCCCGGAGGTGTATGACGTGCGAGAGATCCCCACGATCACCGTGCACCATACGGAACGGTTGGACACCGTGGTGGTGGAATACCACGCGATGGGGCGCTCGGTGCGCACCGGAGAGCCCTATCGGATGGACTACATCGTGGTGATCACCGTCCAGGGCGGCCTGATCACCCGCTTCCGGGACTACTGGAACCCGCTGGCCAACGCCACAGCAGCCGGGGCGCTGCCCGAGCTGCTCGATTCGCTGCGTTTGGAGACGGTCCGATGACCGGCGTGCTGGTGACCGGCGGCACCGGCAAGACCGGGAGCGCACTGGTGGAACTGCTGCGCGGCAGCGGTGTGCCGGTCCGGGTGGCCAGCCGCCGCGCGTCTGCCGGTGATCCTGACGCGGTCCGGTTCGACTGGGAGGACCCGGCCACCCACCCGGTCGCGCTGCGCGGGGTGGACCGGGTCTTCCTGGTGCCTCCGGTGAACACGGTGGACCCGATGCCGCTGGTCGGCTCGTTCCTGGATGAGGCGCAACGCCTCGGCGTACGCCGGGTAGTACTCCTCGGCTCCGCCATCGTATCGCCGAACGACCTCAGTGCTCTGGAGCTGGCCGCGCGGGTGCGGGCCCGGCCAGGGTGGGTGGTGCTGCGCGCGTCCGGGTTCATGCAGAACTTCCTGAGCCCGCATCCGGTGGGCGAGCGGATCCGGCGGTACGGCGAGATCCGCACCGCCGCCGGTGACGGCCGGGTGGGCTGGATCGACGTGCGGGACATCGCGGCGGCCGCCTCCGTCCTGCTGGCCGACCCCGCCGTCGGGCCGAGCGATCAGCGTGACTACCTGCTCACCGGGCCGAAAGCCTTGAGCTACCAGGAGGCGGCGGCGATCATCACCGCCCGCACCGGACGGCCGGTCCGAGTGGTGACGATCGGGACGGACGAGCAGGCGGCCAACTACCGGGCCGCAGGCACGTCCGCTGAGTTCGCCGCCGCCATCGCCGCTGTGGAAGACGGCATCAGAGCTGGTCGGGAAGACCAGGTCAGCACCGCGGTGCTGGACCTGACCGGCCGTCCACCCCGGACCTTCGCCGCATTCGCCCAGGAGTACGCAACCCAGTGGGCGGGCGGGGGGAGTCCCGAGCGTTGACCCGGTGGTGGTCGGTGGCACGACGAAGGGCCGTCCGGCCGCGGCCAGCTCCGCGTCTCAGCCTCGTGAGCTGAGATGGGAAAAGGTCACCGGTTCGATAGCCGGATCACCCATCCCACCGGCGGACGATGCCGTCCAGGTCGTCGACGACCGCACACGACCGGCGGCGGGAGCGGTTCGTGGTGGAGTGATCACCCCATCGACACCGCCGCCGGTCGGGGACGCCGCGACGCCTGGCGCGTCGACGCTGTTGCTCGGCCTGGCTCAGGTGACGGAGAAGCCCTGGAAGCCGGCGATCCCGCGGGTGCCGGTCCAGCCGTTGGCGGCGGTCATGAAGACCCCGATGTCCTGAGTGTCGGCACCGCCACCCGGCGTGGCGGTGCCGACGATGGTCCATGACACGCCGTCAGCGCTGCACTCGCCGGTATAGGTGGCACCAGAGCGCGTCAGCCGCAGATGCGCCGGGGCGGCCAGGGACCCGGCCAGTTCGATCGAGTCGAATGTGCCGTTGCCGTCGGAGTCCCAGGACAGCGCGCATCCGTTGGAAGGAGTCACCGCCAGATTGACGTACCCGGCTGAGCCGCCGCCGTTCGAGGAGAGATCGTTACGGGCAATCAGCCCGGCGCGGGCCCAGCCGCCCGTGCTGTCCTGCGAGGTGACCTTGACCGTGGCGACCGACCCGGAACCGAAGGCGGCGACCCGGTGGATGGTGCCGAACTCGTTGGTACCACCCCAGAGATCGGCGCCTCCGCCTTCTATGGCGAGTCCGTCCCCCGACTGGCCGAAGACGGCGTCGTTGGAGGAAGCGGTCCGGTAGGGCGCTCGGACGCCGGTGCCCGCCATCAGGCGGACTGCCGCCGAGGCCGAACCCCGCGAGCCGCCGGTCCGGTAGGACGCGCCCACCGGCACCCTGGACACCAGCGCACCGGGGGCCGCGGTGAGGGTGACCCGGAAGCTCGCCGAGAATGTCTCGCCCGGGGCGACGGATGCCGCGGTGGTGGTGCCGACCGGCTCGGCGGCCATCCCCTTCGGCGTATCGACCGACAGGCTCACATCCGTCGCGGGTCCGAACCCGTTGCGGTTGGTGAACGATACGGTGACCGTGACCGGGCGGCCCTCGGCCACCGCCCCCCGGTCGGCGGACGCGGTCAGCGCCACCTGGTGGGGAGCCGCGGTCAGGGTGTCGCGCACCTGCCGGGCCAGCTTGTGGATGTCGCCCGATGTCCGCACCGGGAGGCTGTCGTGCTGGTGCGCCCAGCGGTCCTCCAGCGCGAACCAGTCGATCTCGGCCGGCTGCCGGTCGGCCGCGAGCGCCGCGGAGAGCTCGTCGAAGTATGTTTTCCAGCGGAGGTGATAGAGGCCGCCGACCAGGCCGGACCATTCCCGGTTGGCATAGTCGTGCAGCCCTTCCTCACTGCTCGCCCGGCCGCCCCAGGTGGTGATGATCGACCGCGCGTCGTACTCCAGCTGGTCCTTCTCCGCCCTGGTGGCGCCCCAGGAACGGGCGTCGGCCAGCCACCGTCCGAGCAGGTGCTGACCGCTGGTGGCCAGCACCTCGTCCATCAGCTTCATCCAGCTGAGCCAGGTGGTGGTGAGCCGGTCGAAGCGGCCGCGGTCACCGTCCTCGTACGCCGCCGTGATCTGGGGCAGCAGCACCCGGCTGCGGTTGGACAGGACCTGACGGGCCACGTCGGCCAGGTCGTACGCGTAGGCCGAGCTGTCGCGCAGTCGCGGCGACACCCGGAGCAGTTCGGTGAGCGCCGTGTCGAAGGCCGTGGTGTCGTAGCGGTCGGCCTCCGGGCCCCAGGCAGCGGCCTTGTTGGCGCTCAGGCTCGGCCGGGCGCCGAACAGTCCGTCGGGCGCCTCGCTCCACGTGTCCGCGCGGGTCATGCCGTACGCGGTGTCGCGGATGGTCCGCCACGCCGCGATGGCGTGCGGATCAGCGCCGCCGTAGCGGGACGTGGCGTACGCGGCGAACCACTCGTCCAGGTCGATGGTGCCCGGCGTCCAGGCGAGGTCGGTGAGCAGGGCGAGCGCTGCCGGGTTGTTGTCGGCGCCCTCGGGCATCGCCGCTATGCCGGCGAGCGCGCTGCCGTCCTTGTCCCGCCACTTCGGATACCACTCCACCCAGTCGGGAGCGTTGGCGCCGATCGGGGTGTGACCGCCGAAGTTCCAGATGGAGCCGAAGGCGTACGGGGTGCCGTCCCAGTCGTTCTCCCGGTCGGTGACGGTGGGGTAGCGGTCGGACAGTCCGTCCACGATGAACATCCGGCTCTTGTCGACACCGTCGAGCAGTGCCCTGGACGGGTTGGACTGCCAGCCCAGGATCGCCCAGATCGCGCCCGGGTGGGCCTTCTGGAGCGCCGCTTCGACGGCTCCCGCGGCCTCGCCCACCGGGACGTCGCCGGGGTTGCCGCCCTCGTGGAGCAGGTCCATCTTGTACATCGTGCTGTCGCCGAAGCGTTGTGACTGGGCCCGGTAGAACACGGCCGCCACTTCGTCGAAGGCCGTCGTGCGCGGGTCGAGCCAGTCGGGCCGCTTGAAGGCGCCCCAGGTGCCCTGCGCGACGACCGCCGCGTCGCCGCCGTTCTTCGCGACGAAGTCGTCCGGCACCGTGCCGAAGTAACCGGGCAGCACCGGCGTCATGCCCAGTTCCCGCACCCGGTCGGTGATCTTCCGGGCGAGATCGGCGCGCCGCTCGATCAGCCGCTTGGACACCGGACCGCCGAACCCCGACATGTTCTGCAGCAGCCACCACGGCTGATGGGCCGGTGCCGGTATCCACGCCCGCAGTTCGGCGTCGGAGTAGCCGAACTGGCGGAAGGTGTCGTAGTAGACGGCGTCTCCGCCGGTGTAGACCAGCACCCTGTTGATGCCGTGCAGCGCGAGCACGTCCAGCTCGCGCTCCCACGCGTCCCAGTCCCGGTAGGGGGCGGTGTAGCCGTCGTTGGTGTCGTTGAGGGCGAACCGGTGCGGTACGTTCGCCGATCCGGCGATCTCCCCGTCAGGGGCGGGCAACAGCCTGGGCAGCTTCAGTTGTTCGCCGTTCCAGGAGATGTCGGCCTTCGCCGCCCGTGCCAGATAGGCGTTGAGGCCGGTGAGCAGTACCGCCGGGCCGGTGCCCTCCACGGTGATCGTCCCGGCCCGGCCGGTGACACGGAACCGGTCGGCGCCGTCGGCGGCCAGCGCGCGCAGCTTCACCTGCCGGTGGTGGTTGGGCAGCAGCCGTCGCAGCGCGGCGGCGGCCGGTGCGGTGTCGAACGGCCGGGCGCTGCCGTCCGCGGCGGCCGCCCGGGCGGCCTGCGGCAGGGGCAGCAGCAGTGCGCCGCCCACGGCGGCCGCACCGGTCAGCACTCGTCTACGGCTGACGCCGTCATTGCCATGCATGAGTTTCCTCTCCCTGTGGCACGCGCTGTCAGGCGACCCTCATGGCGAAAATGTGCAGAGCCGGGACACCGGACTCCAGGCCGTCGCTGACCTTCGGCAGCACGACGGCACGCACCTCCTTCTCCCGCAGCTCGACGCCGAACACGTAGAGGCTGATCGGGGTGTCGTCCCGGCCCGTGGAGATGTGGCGGTACGGCACCACCACCGCGGCTGAGTCGTTCGCCCCGTACCAGTCGGGGACGGCGACGGAGAACGCCTGCCGCGTTCCGTCGGCGTAGACGACGGTTCCCTCGCCCTTGCCCTCGCCCCAGGTGCTGGTGCCGAGGAACGCCAGCCGGGAGCCCGAGCCGGACAGCAGCACGGTCTGCCCGGAGGCGACGACGTTGTCCTTGTTCCCCGGCCGGGTGTCCGGCCAGGTGAAGGTTACGCCGTCGTACGTCACCACCGCCCCCGGCGTCAGCCCGACCGAGGCCAGCGCCTGCGCGGACAGGCTGGACCGCGAGCCGTCGATGTCGGCGACCGTGAGGGCGTCGTCGGAGGCGATCCCCGCGTTGTCGAAGGCACCGGCGAGCGACCGGTTCGACAGCCGCACCGACGAGGTGGCGCGGGCGCAGTCGGAGCCGCCGCGGTGGACGTCGAAGAGCGCGTGGGCCGTGAACGAGACGAGGCCCTCGGCGTCGTCGGCGAGCCGGGTCCGCCAGCTGCGGGTGGCCGTGGCACCGGGCGCCAGGCTGCCCAGACGGGACGGCCGCCCGCTGCCGTCCACGGCGAGGTAGAGCACCGTGTCACGCAGCGCGATCCGGGCGGTGTTGGTGACGGTGGCGGTCAGCGTCAACGCCGAGCCGGCCTCCGGACGTGTTGGCGACACGGTCAGCGAGACGGGCGGGGTGAGGAAGTCCTCCTCGGGCCGGTAGGGCCGATGGGTCGGGCTGCCGCTCACGTCGCCTCCACCGTGAAGTGGTCGAATACCGCCTGGACGGTCGTGCCCGGGTAGTTGAGGTTGACCGCGCTGGCGACGACACCGGCGTCCCCCGTGGCGCTCGCCGAGGGCACGGTCGCGGCGCCGACCTTCTCCCACTTCAGCGCGTTACTGGTGGCGTACGCGGTGTACGTGGTGCCGGAACGCACCAGGCGCAGCCAGGCGGGATGGTACGAGGCACCGCCGCCGGCCCAGGTGTCCAGGCGCCCGTCACCGTCGCTGTCCGTCACGAACTCCAGCCCGTACTGCTTCGACATGGTCAGCACGGCGTAGCCGCCCGCCTCCGGCGCGGTCAGGTCGTTGGCCACGGCCAGTCCGTATTTGGCGGAGGGATTGTCGCCGCCGGTCAGGCTGATCGCCTTGACCTGCACCACGCAGGACTCGGCGGCGCCGCCGGGAACATAGACGCTGCCCTTCTCGTCGGTGCCGCCGGACAGGTCCCGGCCGCCCGACCAGATCACCAATTGGGTGCCGTACTGGCCGTACTCGGCGTCGTCGGTGGTCGCATGCGTCAGATACGGCTCCCGCACACCGTTGGCCTCATAGGGGATGGTGAACGTCTTGGCGGACCGGGCGCAGTCGGCGCTGTGCCCGGAGACGTCGAAAATCACGTGAGCGGTGAACGACACCTCCCCGGCCACACCGGCGGGCATCTGTGTCCGCCAACTGCGGCTCACCTTCGCGCCGGGCCGCAGGTCGCCGAGGGCGATGGTCCGCGTGGCCATCGTCGCCCCGGGATCGATCAGGTAGAGGACGGCGTCGCGGAGCGGGAACGGGCAGTCATTGGTGAGGACCGTCGTGGCCGCCACCGCGTCGCCACCGGCCGGGTCCGCCGGTTCGGTGGTGACGGAGAGCGTGGGCCCGCGGGTGTCCAGTTCCGTTCCGGCAGGTCGTCCGGTCATCGGGCTCACCCCCGGTGCCAGTCGATGGTGAAGGTGTTGGCGATGTCGCTGGGGAGGCTGGACGGGACGGTGATGTGGATCCTTCCGTCCCGGCGGGTCCACCGCACCGGTCCGCTGTGGCCGAGCAGCCGGATTCGCGAGGTGGCGCTTATGGGTATGTCAGCCGGCACCGAGAGGGTCCCTCGGGGGGCGCCCAGCACGATGATGTGGAACTTGCCGGGAGTGACCGTGTACCGGATGCCGAGTGGGCTGCCCTCCTCCTCCGCCCGCACCCACGGCGTGGACCCGTAGACCGCCGGGCCGTTGACGTCCAGCCAGGCACCGATGTCGCGCAGCCGCTGCTGCATGACGGCGGGGATGGTGCCGTCGGGCTTGGGACCGATGTTCAGCAGCAGGTTGCCGTTCTTGCTGGTCACGTCGGCGAGCAGGTGGATCAGGAACTCGGAGGTCTTGTAGTCCTCGGCCAGCTCGTGCTTGTTGTAGCCCCAGGAATACCCCATGGTGATGCAGCACTCCCACTTCTGCGGGTCCATCGTGGGGTTGGTGCGCTGCTCGTACGTCGCGAAGTCGAAGTGGGTGTCGAACCGGTCGTTGACCACGACCCCCATGGGCCGCCCTCGGTTCTTGGCCTTGTTGTAGTAGTAGGCCATGGGCTCTTCGCTGCGCCAGGGTGGTTCCCCCGTGGGCCGGAACCACTGGCCGTCCGCCCACAGCAGTTCCGGGTCGTACCGGTCGATGATCTCGTAGAGCTGCTTCAGCTCGTAGTCGCCGACGTAGTCCTTGACCGGCTGATAACCGACCATCGGGATGTCCTCGTCGGTGTAGAAGTTCTTCATCGGCCGGCCGATGGCCGGATTGAAGAACTCGCCGAGCGAGTAGTAGAGGCCCGGCCGTACGGTGCCGCGCTTGCGGGCGGCGGTCATCAGCTCACCGACCAGGTCGCGCTTGGGGCCGTACGCCACCGCGTGCCGCTCGGTCACCTCACTGGGGAAGAGCGCGAATCCGTCGTGGTGCTTGCTGGTCAGCACGAAGTACTGGGCGCCCGCCCGTTCGAAGAGCCTCACCCACGAGTCCGGGTCGAAGTTCTCGGCCTTGAACCGCGGGATGAAGTCGTCGTAGACGAAGTCCTGGCCGTAGGTGTCGCGGTGGTATGTCCACTCGGCGGTGTCCTTGTAGCTCTGGTACCACAGGTACCACTCGGCGGCGTTGTGCCGTCCCGTGCCACCGGGTACCGAATAGACGCCCCAGTGGATGAAGATGCCGAACTTGGCGTCCTTGTACCAGCGCGGCACCGGGTGGGTGTCGAGGGATGCCTTGGTGGGCTCGTAGTCGGGGATGCCGGCGCGCGCGGGTCTGCCGAGCGCCTGGGCGACCCCGGGTGAGGAGAGCAGTACGGCCCCGCCGAGAGCGCTCGCGGTGGCCAGGAGTTCTCTGCGTCTGACTGCCATGAAGGTGCCTCTCACTCGGTAACGGTGAAGGAGCCGAAGACAGCTGTGGTGGCCGGCCCGGGCGGTAGGGGTTGACGGCTCCGGTGAACGGGCCCGCGATCACCGTCCGGGCGGGTGGCGGACCCGACCGTCTCGCCGGCCGCCTGCCGGTTTGACACGACGGCCGGTGGCCGGCGGGGCATCAGGCACCGCCGCCGCAGGTCAGCTTGGCGTCGGCCCAGTCGGCGTGGTCGAGGGCGTTGCCGTCCCCGGCGTCCGAGACGACGAGTTCGAGCCGGCGCGCGCCCGCCACATCGACGTCGATCTCCTTCGTCGCGGTGTCCCGGCCGACGGTGCCGGACTCGTAGACGGGCGTTCCGTCGGCGAGGACGGTGTAGGCGACGGTGGCCGGGCCGTCGGACCGGCCGTAGGTCTCCTGGTCGAGGCCGAGGGCCGCGTGGAAGGTGGTGCAGCTGCCGCCGAGCCACACCTGAACGCTGCTGGCGGCGTGCGTACCCAGGCCCTTCTCATAGCCGGTGTCGTGCAGGCTGAGCGGCAGGCCGTCGCCTCCGGCGTTCTCACCGACGGACCGGTCGCGTTCGACCGGGCCCCAGCCGTTGCTGCTGGACTGGAACGGCAGATCGCTGACGTAGTGTTCGCCGGCCGTGAGCGGCGGTGGCTGTGCCGCCACCACCTCCTCCCCGGTCGCCGAACCGGGTTTCCCGCGCCGGATGAAGTCGGCGGTGGCGCCGACGATGGCGACGGTGCCGGTCTTCTGGGCCGACGGCACGGAGATGGTCCAGGTGGCGCTCGCCGAGGCACCGGGTTGCAGGGTGCCGAGCCGGACCGGGTCGGCCGGGGCCGCGGTCCAGCCGTCCGGCAGGTCCGGGCTCAGGGTGAGATCGCGGAGCGGCCTGCCTTGGTCCGGTACGGACACCGCGGCCGTCACCTGGTAGCGGTGACCCGGCTCTACGGTGTCGGGGGCGTCGACCTTCACCTGTGCCGGGGTGGACGGGTCGGCGTAGGTGGTGGCGTCGTACGCGGGAGCGGCCACATCGGCGACCCGCAGCGAGGAGGTGACATTGCCCAGGGTCGTCAGGCTCACCTTTCCGAGGCCGCCGCTCTTGGCGTCCTCGCTCCACGAGGCGATGGAGATGGTGTTCCTGCCGTCGGCGCGGAGAATGCCGGCCGGGATGGGGAAGGTGTGCTGGGGGCCGGTGTCGTTGATGTACTGGCCCATCAGCCAGCCGTTGACGTAGAGCAGGGCGCGGTAGTCGCGGTCGGGGTCGTCCGTGATCGTGACACCGACGGAGACGTCCTGGCCCTCCGGCAGCCGGGGGTTGAAGGTGGTGCGGTACCAGGCGATGCCGGGCTTGGTGTCACTGACCGGCAGCTTGGCGTGGTTCCAGGAGCGGTCCGGATAGCCGGGCAGTGTCCAGCCCGACCTCTCCCCGTACAGACCGCCGTTGTTCATGTGCCCGCGCACGGTGTCGACGGGCTTCTCACCGCCCCGGGCACCCTGGACGCGCCAGGTGATCTGCGCGTCGGAGCCGGAGAGGTACGCCTCGGTCAGACCGCGCGGCTGCTTGTGGTCGTCGCTGTTCCAGGTGAAGTCCTCGTTGTGGCCCATGGTGCCGACGAGGACGGAGACGACGTTGTCCGCGCCCTTCTTGAGCAGGCCATCAGGGAGGGCGAAGGTGTGGCGGCCGGTCTCGCTGGTGCCGGCGAACCGGCCGTTGATCCACACCGAGTAGGCACCGACCGCCTTCGAGGAGGTGTCCGGGTTGGTGGCGAGAGCGGACAGGGAGAGGGATTTCTCGGCGCCGGTGGCCTTGAAGTGGCCTCGGTACCAGACGTAGCCGTAGTGGTAGCCGTACTCGTCCTGGTACAGGACGGGCAGGGTGCCCGGCTCGGTGGGGTTGGCCGTGGTCAGCTTGTCGGCGTAGGTCCACGAGGAGTCGTCGAAGGCCGGGGCGGCCTCGGGGCTTTCGGCGGACGTCTTCCAGCCGGTCAGTTCGGGCAGGGTGGCCTTGCGGGGGCCGGGGATCTCACCGAGCAGACTGCCTGAGGAGGTGCGCTCGGTGGCCACCTTGCCGCCGTTCCAGGTGACGGTCCGTAGGCCGGGGGCCGCGAACACCTCCAGCGGGCCGGACTCGGCCGCGTCACCGGTGAGGGCGAGGGTGGAGCCATGGACGGCGGCCGTGCGGACCAGTTCGGCGCCGCGGACGAGAGTCGTGCCGTCCGGCCGCCAGAAGTCGGCCGCCTGCCCGTCGGTGCCCATGAGCAGCAGCAGGTCGGGGCGGCCACCGCCGTGGACGAGGACCCGGGTCAGGCCCTTGTGGTCGTAGTCCAGGCGTAGGTCGCCGCGTTCGGCGTCCCAGGTGCTCTTGGCCGCACCGTCGAGAACGGTGACGTCCGGCTTCGAGGCGTACCGCAACACCGTCTGCCCGGGGTCGCCCGCGCCGCCGTACAGCACGGCCACATCCCGCGCGCCGGCCTTCGTACTGGTCATCAGCTCGCTGGTGGAGTAAACGAGCCGCTGGCCGCCCAGGTCGTAACCGGCGACGAGGATCTTGCCGGTCTGCCCCTTCAGCCGCACGCTCACCGGATAGGTGCCGTCCGGGGTCTTCCAGTCGAAGGTGGTGGTGGCATCGGCGTCGGCCATGGGGTCCGTGTGGCGCGCGTACAGGAACTGCGTCTTCGTGTCCGGGTTGGCGCGGGCTTCGATGTGCATGGCGTCGTTGGACGAGGCGGGCGCGTCGGCCGGGTCGGTCGCGGTGAGCGGGGCGGTGGTGGTGTAGAAGAGGCCCTGCCGCTTCATCTCGTCGTAGTCGGCGCCGGTCTGGCGCGGCTCGCTGATGGGTGCGCCGTAGTCGTAGGAGGTGTAGACCTGGCGCGGGTCGGCGAGCCAGCCCCAGTTGGTGCCGCCGTAGGTCATATAGAGGTTCTCGATCGTCGTGCCCTGCATGACCTCGTGCTTGTTGACGATCTTCTGGTAGGCCGGGCCCATCTTCTCCCGGCACTTCTCGTAGCCCGTGTCACCCCAGGTCTGGAACCAGCCGGTGCCCGCCTCGAAGATCGCCAGCGGTGCGTCGTCCTGTTGCCGTTTGAGGGCGGGCAGCCACCACTCGCCCTTGCAGAAGGAGTTGTACTGGTCCAGCTCGCCGACGAAGTCCAGGCCGTCACCGCCCGTGTACTGCGGCATCGGCTCGTTGCCGACGAGGGGGACGGTGATGCCGTCGGCCCGCACCTGCTTGCTCAGCTCGACGATGTAGTCCCGGCCTTCCGGGTCGTACAGCTCGTTCTCGACCTGGTAGAGCAGCACGGGTCCGGTGCCCTCGGTGACCTGGCGGCGGGCGAGGATGCGGTCGATCTCCCGGAGCCATTCGCGGGCGGCCGAAAGGTATGCGGGGTCGGTGGACCGGGCCTGTCCCTTCTGGGGCATCAGCCAGCCGGGGAAGCCTCCGCCGTCGGTCTCGGCGTTGATGTACGGCCCGGGGCGGGCGATCACATAGAGCCCGGCCTCCTCGGCCATGTCGAGGAGCTTGTCGACGTCACGGACACCGGTGAAGTCGTAGCGGCCCTTCGCGGGGGAGTGGTAGCCCCAGTCGAAGTAGACCGAGACGGCGTTCATACCGCTCGCCTTGATCTTGTGGAGCACATCGCGCCACAGGTCCGGGCTGGGGAGCCGCCAGTAGTGGAACTCCCCTGACCAGACGAAGAGCCGCTCGCCGTCAACCTTGACGGAGTACTTGTCGTAACTGACCGTGTGCGGCGTGGCCTTGGCGGCCGCGGCGGCCGGGACCGTGGCGTGGGCGGGCACCGCCGCGGTCAGGATGGCGAGCAGTACGGCGGCCAGCGTTCCGGCCAGTGCGGTACGCAGGTGTCCAACGCGCGCGGGTTTCACGAGGTGCCTCCCGTACAGGTCAGCTTGGCGTCGGCCCAGTCGGCGTGGTCGGTGGAGACATCGCCGTCCCCGTCGACCAGCAGGTCCAGCCAGCGGGCTCCGGTCACGTCCACGTCGATGTCGGTGCCGCCGTCGGAGCCGCGCACCACCGGGCTGGTGGTGAGGGAGCGGCCGTCGGCGATCACCTGGAAGGAGACGCTGCCGTTGTCGCCGACCTCGTCGTCCACCCCCGCGGTGGCGGTGAAGCGGGTGCAGCCGCCGCCGGGATAGACCCGGATCTGGCTGTTCGCGTGCACACCGAGTCCCTTGTCGTAGGTGGTGCCGCCGACGGACAGCTTTCGCCCGTCGCCCGCGGCGGACTCCCCGTTGGAGGCGTCCTTCTCCACCGGACCCCAGCCGTTGGCCGCCTTGACCAGGGTCAGGTCGCTCACATAGGCGTCTGCGGACAGCCCCGGCGGCGGCACTTGCACGGCCCGTACCCCGGTGACGGTGCCCGGACGGCCGGTTTGTGCGAGCGTGGCGGTCGCGGACAGGACGGCGTAGTGGACCGGGTCATCCGGCGGGGTGACGGTGTAGTCCGCGGTCACGGTGTCGCCGGGCCGCACCCGGTCGAAACGGGTGCTGTCGTCGGTGGTCGCCGTCCAGCCACCCGGTACCTCCAGCGCCAGCTCGACGTTCCGGGCGGTCGGCGCGTCCTTCGGCACGTGGAGGGTGACGGGGACCTTGGCGGCGGTGCCGGTGCTCAGGAACGGCTCGGCGTCGACGGCGACACGGGCGCCCGAGTCCGGCATGGCGTACGTCTTGGCGTCGTACGAGGGGGCGGCCACCGTACCGACCTTGGTGCCGCCCGCCGAGGCACCGAGGTCGACCAGCTCGGCCGAGCCGGGGCCCGCGTCCTCGTCAGTGGACCAGACGGCCAGGGCGATGGTATTGGTGCCCTGCTCGCGCAGGATGCCCTTGGGGATGACGAAGCGTGTCTGCGGCCCGGTGTCCGGCAGGTAGCGCCCGACCAGCCAGCCGTTGACGAAGATCTGGGCGCGGTAGTCGGTGCCGCCGCCCTCTGCCTGGGCCAGGTCCAGCGCGAGCGCGGTGTCCTGGCCCCGCGGCAGGTCGAGCCGGGCGGAGGTGCGGTACCAGCGCACACCGGGCCCGGTTTCCCGGGTCTGCCGGGAGAGGGTGGTGCTCTTCCATCCGCCGTCGGGGTAGCCCGGCAGCGACCAGCCGGCCCGCTCCCCGTACAGCCCGCCGTTGTTGTAGGGGCCCCGCGCGGTGTCGACCGGGTTCTCGCCGCCCCGGCTGCCCTGGATCTTCCAGGTGAGGGTGGTGGCTCCGCCGATCACCTCGGCGCCGAGCAGGCCGCGGGGTTCCTTGGAGTGGTCGTGGCCCCATTCCTCGTTGTGGCCCGCGTTCTCGACGAGCACGGAGAGGACGTTGTCGCCTTTCGCCCTGAGCGTGCCCGCCGGGATGTCGAAGGTGTGCGCGCCGTTGCCGGAGCTGCCGAGGTAGCGGCCGCCCAGCCAGACCGCGTACTGGCCGGTGGGGCCGGTCTTGGCGTCGAGTGCGAGCGCGGTCGGCTTGCCCGTGGTTGCGAACCGGCCGCGGTACCAGACGTTGCCGTGGTGGAAGCCGTACTCGTCCATCGCGAGGACCGGCAGCGACCCCGCCAGCTCCGGGTTCTCGGCGGTGAGGCGGTCGGCGGTGGTCCAGGCGGAGTCGTCGAAGCCCGGGGCGGACTCCGGTGTCTCCTCCTTGTACTTCCACGCCGTCAGGGCGGGCAGCCCGACGGGGCGCGGCGCTTGGGTGACGGCGGTATCGCGGCCGTTCCAGGTCACCTTGGTGGTGTCCGCGATGACCTCGATCTTCGCGGACTTGGCGGAGTCGCCGGTCAGTTCCAGGGTGCCACCCGCCAGCTTTGCGGTGCGGACGAGAGACGGGCCACGCACGAGGACCGGGCCCGCCGCGGTGTCCTGCCGCCACCAGTGGGCAGTCTCGGCGGTGTCGGCGATCAGCAGTTCGAGGTCGTTCACCAGCACCCGGGCCAGCCCCTTGTGCGTGTAGTTCAGCCGCAGGTCACCGCGTTCGGCGTCCCAGGCGGAGGTGACATCGCCGTCGAGGACGGTGACCTCCGGGCGCTTCGCGTAGCGCAGTACGGTCTCGCCGGCCTCGCCCTCACGCCCGTAGAGCAGCGCCACGTCCCGGTCGCCGACGCGTGCGTGCGTTATGATCTCCGAGGTGGAGTACACGAGCCGCTGGTCACCCAGGTCGTAGCCGGCGACGAGGAGTTTGGCGTCCCGGCCGTCGACGGTGATCGCGCCCCGCTGCGGTACGCGCGGGTAGTCGCCGTCCTTCCCCGAGAGGGAGAGGGTGGTCTCGTCCTTGTCCTTCACCCGGGTGTCGGCGTGCCGGACGGTGAAGAACTGGGTGCCGTCGTCGGGGTTGACCCGCCGGTCCACGCGCAGCGCCTCATCGGAGGGAGCGGGCGCCTCGGCCTTGTCGGTCCGCGCCAGCGGGCGGACCGCATGGACGAAGTATCCCAGACGCTTGAACTCCTGGTATTTATCGGTCAGTTGACGGGACTCATTGATCGGGGCCCCGTAGTCGTACGACGTGTACACCGCGTTCGGATCGGCGAGCCAGCCCCAGTTCGTACCCCCGTACGTCATGTAGAAGGACTGGCCGCTCACCCCGGCGGCGATGTTCATCTTGCTGAACACCCGGGTGAAGTCGGCCCCGGTGAGTTGCGCGCAATTCTGGTATCCGGTGCCGCCCCAGGGGTCGAAGGCGCCGCCCTGCGCCTCCGGGATGATCAGGGGGGACTCGGGCTTCCACTCATTGACGTAGGAGTAGTCGGGCAGATTCTTCCAGGAGTCGGGATCCTTGCAGTCGAAGCCCTGTGGGTAGGCGTCGAAGCCGTAGATGTCCGGGGCGCCCTTGCCGCTCACCCAGTTCTTGTTGGCGCCGCCATCGTTGAGATAGGTCGGGACGTCGATACCGTCCTGGTGCGCCCAGTCGATGAGCGTCTGCATGTAGTCGGCGTCCTGGCGGCCGCCCTGGTACTCGTTCTCGACCTGGTAGAGGATCACCGTGCCGGTGCCCCGGGTGAGCTGGTGCCGGGCGATGACCGGGTTGATCCTGCTCATCCACTCCCGGGCTGCCTCCAGGTACTCCGGCTCGGAGGTGCGGTTCACGCCCGCTTGGGTCTTGCGCCAGGCGGGCATGCCGCCACCGGAGACCTCGGCGTTGATGTACGGGCCGGGGCGGGCGATCACATACAGACCGGCACGCTCGGCCTCGTCCAGCAGCCGCTCGACGTCACGGATGCCGGTGAAGTCGTAACCGCCCGGCTTGGCCGAGTGGTAACCCCAGTCGAAGTACAGCGAGACCGCGTTGAACCCGCCCGCCTTGATCTTCTGAAGGACGTCCCGCCATGCGTCGGGGCTGGGCAGCCGGAAGTAGTGGAACTCGGCACCCCAGATGTACAGGGGCTCACCGTCGACCTTCACGGAGTACTGGTCGTAGGTGACCGTGTGCGCCTGCGCCCGCGGCTTCGCCTGGGCGGGTGGCGCGGCGCCCGGACCCGTCAGGGAAATGACGGCCAGCAGCGCGGCGAGCAGCAGACAGCTCCAGCGCCGTCTCATGATGTCAGCCCCTTCACCACGGCCGCCCGCGCGGTCTCGATGTCGGTGACGTCCTTCGCACGGCCGTCGAGGTTCCGGGTCGCCGTGGTGAGGGCCTCTGCCAGGGCGTCGCTGTCGGCGCCGCCGGCCTCCTTCTCCCTCAGCTGGGCGATGAGCTCGTAATCCTCGATGCCCTCCTTCAACTGCTCCCAGCGGATGCTGGACATCGGCCCGTCCTCGCCGGGGTAGACCAGGTATTCGTCGCCCTGGGTGAAGATGTGCACCGGCTGCTTGAAGGGGTCGCTGGTCCAGCTGTTGTACGACCAGCGCAGAAAGCCATCGAGGTTCCGCTGGGCGGAGATCCACGGCAGCATGCGCGACTCCACGGCGGGGGAGTACGACAGGGTGTTCGGATGAGCGGGTGAGCCGTAGACGTAGAAGGTGGTGATCTTCCCGGCCGCGCGCCGCTCCGCCACCTTCTCCTTGGTCATCGCGTCGATGCCGCCCCAGTCGACGGACAGGTTCGACGCGACGCCCTCCGTGCTGATCGACCCGGCGACGGAGATACGGTCGTCAAAGACCGGCGCGACCTCGTGGACGAAGTCCTTGACGACCGTCATGGTGCTGAGGGGGCGTTCATCGAAGGACAGCCAGGTGTCCTTGAGCCAGCCCTTCGCTCTCAGATGCTTTTCGAAGGCGGGCAGAAACGCTCCCCACGCCTGCCGCCAGCGGTCCCCGCCCAGATCGACGTTCTCATACACGGTCCTGCCGGTACGGGTGTCCGTGTAGGTGAGGTGCTCCTCATCCTGGAACGCCAGCATGGAGAAGGCGCCGATGTCGGGTCCGAGCCCGGCGCCTCTGGCGGTCCGGACGTACTTGTCCCAGCGGCTGAAGTCGAAGGAGAACGCCTTTCCGTTCCAGGTCCAGCCCACCATGCTGGCGTAGGGCGTGGCGGTCTGCGACTCCCGGGTTCCCAGCGACCACTGGTGGTGCCAGGGGTTGTCGACGATGGTGGTGTTGATGACCTTCTGGCCCCGGGACGCCAGGTCGCGGCCGTAGGACTCGATCAGCTTCCAGTGCTTGTCGGACCAGCGCTTCACACCGTGTGCCTGCGCGATGGTCTCCGGCTGCGCCCATACGTCGAGGAAGAAGCGGTAGTCGTCGGAGTCGGGCGCGCTCGCGTCCGCGACCTCGATGGTCAGCGGATAAGTGGCCTGGGTACGGCCGTCGGCGTCGACCTTCACGGTGCCCCGGTAGGTACCGGGCCTGGCCTTCTCGGGCACATGGAAGGTGAACCACAGCGGCTGCGCCGCGTACGCGGGCACGTCCACGGAGGGCCGCTCTTCGAGGGGGTCGCCGACCACATCGGGGTTGCGGTCGCCGGAGACCTCCTTACCGGAGCTGACCTGGTCGATGGTGGCGGACCAGTCGACCTCGCTCTTGGAACGCTGCACAGGGACGTACTTCACGAACCGGACCTGGGTGTCGTCTCCGGACAGCTTCGCCCCGCCGGGCCCGGTGAGATCGCCGACCACGGCCTTGACATTGTCGAGGTCGTGGCCGGACGCGATCGCCAACTGCGCCGAGACCTGCTCATTGCGCACGGCGGAGAGCGCCAGCTCCTTGGTGTCCTTGCCCTTGATCGGGGTCATCGGATAGCGCGGCACCCGCTCCTCCGCCGAGCTGGCGAAGGATCCGGTGGGCACCCAGGTGATGGTGTCCCTGGTGCCCATGGCGTCGGCGACCTTCACGGTCAGCCAGGTGGTGGTGGCCCTGGAATCGGGGCCGGTGTCGGTGTTCGCGCCGGTGACGGCGATCGCGGTGGTGCTCGCGGCCACCACGGCACCCGCGACGAAGCCGGCGAGGAGCGAGGACATTCGTGCCATCGGTCGGTGTTCCCTCTCTCACGGGAGTGCACGGGGGTGGTCGCTTCCGGCGGGCCCCCGGGGCGGTGGAGCGGGGGCCTGCCGGAAAGAGGCGGGTGCACTTGGGTCCGGTGGCGTCAGGAGGTGACGGAGAATGTGCTGAAGACGGCCTCGATGCCCTCGCCCGGGTAGTTGACGTTGGCCGCGCTGGCGACCATCCCGGCGTCACCGGGGCCGGCGGCCGACCGAACCTCGGCGGTGCCGACCCGCGACCAGGTCTCGCCGTCCTTACTGGCATACGCGGTGTACCTGGTGCCGTCCCGGGTCAGTTTCATATGCGCCGGGTGATAGGTGGAGCCACCGCCCGCCCAGGTGTCGAGCGTGCCGTCGCCATCGCTGTCGGTCATGAACTCCAGCCCGTACCGATCCGTCATGACCAGCACCGCGTAACCGCCCTTGCCGGGCGCGGTCAGATCGTTGGCGAGCGCGATCCCCGCCTTGCCGAAGGGTGAGGAACTGTGCTGGGAGACCAGCTCGGTCCGCACAGTGGCCTGCTCACCGGCTGCGCCGTCGAGGTAGATGACGCCCTTCTCGTCCTTCCACCCGGACAGGTCCTGGCCGCCGGCCCAGATGGCGAACTGGTCCCCGGCTCGGGCGTATCGGGCATCGTCGGTGGTGGCGGTCGTCAGATACGGGGCGGTCACACTGCCCGGGGCGGGCTTGACCTCCGCCCGCACGGTGTCGGAGACCTTCTGGGTACGGTCGTACGTCACCGTCGCGGTGAGATCGTGACCGCCCCATGTCGCGTCGGCGGCCGGGGTCACCGTCCAGGTGGTGGTGAACGTTCCTCCGGCCTTGAGGGACTTCGCGGTGGTGGGGCCGGCCGCTGTGGCGGTCCAGCCCTCGGGGAGGTCCAGGGCCGCCCTGGCGTTCCTGATGGTGCGGGTGGACCAGTTGGTCGACTCGGTGGTCACTTCGAAGGGTGTGCCGGACCCGGTGGCCGGGGTGTCCGGACTGATCAGGACCGAGGCGGCCGGGACGCCGTCGCGCTTGAGCGCCTTGATGGCCTTGGCGGCGCCCTTGGCTTTGAGGTTGACGAATGCCGGGGTGACGCCGAGCGGTGCCGCGTATCCCTTGAGTGTCTTGGGGCCTCGGGTCACCGTGCCCTGGTTGACGTCGTACCAGGTGCCGGGTGGCAGGTGGACGGTCCGGGTGGCGCCCGTGCTCAGCTTGGGCGCGGCCAGCACGGCCGGACCGAGCATCCACTCGTCGGTGACGGTGTAACTCTCGTCGTCTTCCGGGAAGTCGAAGAACAGGGGCCGCATGATCGGGTCGCCGGTCTTCAGGGTGGACCGGACCTGGTCCCAGATGTACGGGGCGAGCTTCTTGTGCGTCGCGATCGCCTGCCGGTAGAGGTCGACCGTCTCCTGGTCGTAGTCCACCTTCTGCCCGGTGGTGGTGTCATAGGTGTCCACGGGTGACGTCGAGGAGTACATCAGCGGCATGAGCGAGGCGGACTGCGCCCATCGCACCAGTACGTCCTTCGACGGTGCGGGCTGGCCGCCGGAGCCACCGATCATGTCGGACTCGACGAACGGGTATCCGATGGTGGAGATCGCCAGGTTCTGGGTGGCGGAGGCGCGCAGGGACTCCCAGCCGGTGCCCTTGTCGACCTGGCGGGTGACGAAGCCGGCCTTGTGGGCCGTCTGGTTCCAGTGCACCCGGATGCCCGCGCCCTGGAGGTCGAACTCGTCGGCGAGCTGGGTGCCGAGCTTCTGGTAGTCGGTGGCCTGGTGGCCTTCGCGCGGCGCGCACTTCTCGTCGAAGAAGCGGGTGTCGAACTTCAGCCCGTCGATGTCGTAGTCGCTCATGAGCTTCCTGACCTTGCCCACGTACCAGGCCCTGGCATCGGGGTTCGCCAGGTCGATGATTCCGGCCTGGCCGTTCCACCAGGTCACTTGGCAGGGCTTGCTGGTGTCCTCGGCGTCCATGAGGAGATAGCCGTTGTCGACGGCGTACTGATAGTTGTCCGAGTCCAGATTGATCCACAGGGTCACCCAGAGGCCGAAGTCGAACCCCATGGCGTGGATCTTCCCGGACATGCCCTTGGGGTCGGGAAAGGTCTTGGGGTCCCAGGTCAGATTGCCGTAGTTCGACTCCCACTTGTCGTCGAGCTGGATGGTGTGCCCGTCAAGACCGTTGTCGTGGAGGTCGGTGGCGTAGTCGAGCAGTTTTCCCTGGTCGACCTTTGTGTAGAACTGTGCCCAGGAATTCCACAGCGGCTCGGCGTACTGCTCGTAGGACGCGTCGCTCTTGACCGGCTTGCCGACGAGGCCGACGTAGTCGCGGTAGACCTCCAGCGGGGTCGACTCGACGAACACGGTGGCCTTGTAGGTGTCGGACGACTCGACGGTGAAGTGGCCCAGACCGTCCCTGTCCTTGTTGAGTGTCACGTTCATGACATCCCCGGTGTCGACCCGGAGACCTGTCGATCTGGAGGTGTACCAGAACGGGTCGATCATGTTGTACGAGGCCGGGCCGAAGGTTTTGTGCACGACCTCTCCCGTGTCGAGCGGCCAGGGCTGATTGACACCGGGGCCGCCCTGCGGGGTCTCCGCCTCTCCATGGCCGTACCAGTGGCCGGCTGATGACAGGTCGTAGACGAGGCCGAGTTGGTCGGGGCTGCCGCCCTCGACGTCCCATTCCAGTTGGTAGCGGTCGGACGCGGGGATCAGGCGCGCCTTGACGGTGGCGCCGTCGAGCGTGGTGTCGGCGGTGAGGGTGAGGACGCCGTCCTTCCATCTCCAGTCGGTGACCTCGGTGGCGTGCTGCCACTGGCCGCCGGAGCGAAATCGCAGGCCCCCCGTGTCGCCGTTCGCGGTGCTGAGCACGACCTCTCCGGCGCGCCTGGTAGTGACAGCGAGTTCGCCGGTGGCGATGTCGACGGTGTAGCCGGGGGCCTTCTCGGCGGCCGGCACGGACATGGCGAGGGCATCCGCGCTGTGTGTCACCTTCGGCTGGGCGGCGGTGTCCGCCCGGGCCGCTGTGGCGAGGGGGTCGGTCACGGACGGCGCGAGTGTCAAGGCCAGCACGGCGGCCAGGAGCGTGCCGAATCTACCGGGTTTGCGCGGTCTGCGCGGGTGGGTGCGCACTCACGTCCTCCTGCGGGGCGGGCCGGCGTCGCTGAGCAGCACTGCAAGATCATGCTTATTTGTGTTGATGTTCTGGCCATATACGACAGATGTCAACACTCGCCTTCCATGATTTCTTGGCCCACCCGCCCTGCCCGTCGCCCCCGGGACGGTGAATATCCCCGGTCCGCGCCCTGGTTCCCGAGCCCGCGGGCTCGGGGAAGGCGGCGGTAAAATCTGTGTGAACCACGCCTGATGCAGGCGCGGTGCTGTTCCGGTACGCGGCCGCGAGGGGTGGGGGCGGGTGATGCCACGCCCGCGGCCTCACACATCGTCAGGGCCGCCTCCTGGGCGATACTCCCGTACGCCCGGCCCCGGCCCCGAAACGTCCAGGTGGACCAGCGCCTCCGAGGTGATGCCGGGCTTGGATCAGGATGGAAATGCTCGATTGGGCAGTCTTTCCATCAGGAACAATCACCCGCTGTGCAGCGAGGTGGTACCCGCCTGATCGTGCCGGTCGTCGTCCGCCGACGTTCAGGCCCGGACGATCTCCACGCCCGCGGCGGCGAACGGTTCGGTCAGCTCGGGGCCCGCCGCCTTGTCGGTCACCAACACATGGACGTCCTCCACCGGGCAGATCCGGGCGAAGGCCCGCCGGCCCAGCTTGGAAGAGTCCGCGACGACGACCACCTGCTCGGCGCGCAAGGCCAGCGCCCGGTTGATACCGGCCTCCCCCTCGTCGTGGGCCGTCGCGCCGTGCCTGACGTCGATCGCGTCGACGCCGATGAAGACGTGGTCGAGGGTGATCTGCGCGAGCACCTCGGTGGCGAGCGGCCCGGTGAGCTCGTACGAGGCGGGGCGGGCCACACCCCCGGTGACGACGAGCTTCACATGGCGGCGTACGACCAGTTCATTGGCGATGTTCAGCGCGTTGGTGACCACCGTCAGAGTGGGCCCCGCACCCTCCGTGCCCAGCTCCGGTCGGGTGGCCAGCGCGCGGGCGACAGCTGTGGTCGTGGTGCCGCCGTTCAGGCCCACCACGGCGCCGGCCTTGACCAGGCCCGCCGCCGCGTCGGCGATCCGCTCCTTCTCCGGAGCGTTGCGCGCGGCTTTGTAGCGGAGCGGCAGGTCGTAAGCGATCGCATTGATCACGGCGCCGCCATGGGTGCGGGTGACCATCTGCTGGCGCGCCAGCTCGTCCAGATCACGCCGGATCGTGGCGGCGGAGACCCGCAGTACCTCGGCGGCGGCCTCGACCTCGAGCCGTCCATCGCGCGTCAACATCTCCAGCAACGCGCTCCACCTGGCCTGCGGTGCCCCCATGCGTCACCCCCCGTTCCGTGGTGTGCGGGCCCATGAAATCACAGGTCACCGATCGATCCTTGAAAGGTGATGCCCATTTGGGCTTATCCCCGCGCACCGCACGTCCATCCGGGACCCGGACCGGACCCGGACCCGAGGGAAGGTCATCCCCACCCTTTGCGTTTGGTCCCCATCTCCGCGCGAGCGAGCGGCAGTTGCGTGACATCGCCGCGGAGGCACTGGGCGAGGTGTGCCTCCGCGACAACGGCCACCGCGCCCACGGCCGGGAAACGGTCACCCGCCGGCCGCGGCGCGGCTCGGGGGCGCCGTGGAGTCCCGTGTGATGAGGCGAGCGGGCAGCAGATGGGTGGCCGGTTCGCGCGTGGGGTCGGCGATGGTGGCCAGCAGTTCCTCGGCCGCGGTGATCCCGATGACCTCGGTGGGTTGGGCCACCACCGTCAGCCGGGGCCGGACCAGGGGAGCCCACTCGTGGTCGTCGAAGCCGATCAGCGACACCTCGCCTGGGCAGTCCCGTCCGCTGTCCTGGAGCGCCGCGAACGCGCCGGCCGACAGCACGTTGTCGGTGCAGTAGATCGCGGTGACCGGGGGAGTGGCCCGCAGCAGTTTGGTGGCCGCGGCGTAGGAGGCGGCGCTGGAGTACGCGCTGTGCGCGATGTGTCCGGGTCGCACCGTCAGGCCCGCGTCGGTCATCGCCCGCATATACCCCGCCAGTCGCAGAGTGCTGGGCCAGTGGGCGGTGGGCTCGAGCTCCGTGGCCCCGGCCAGCGAGCTGTCCGGGCGCGCCTCGCTGATGATCCCGATGTGGCGGTGCCCCAGACCGATCAGATGGTCCACCGCGAGCCGTGACGCCTCGATGTTGTTGACCGACACGAAGCTCGCGCTGGTGGCCTTCGGGGCCGGGCGGTCCAGCAGAACCAGCGCGGTGCCGACCTCGGTGAGGCGCCGGAGGTGATCGGCATCGGCTCCGCCGACGGGCGCCACGATCAGGCCGTCCACCCGCTTGGTGGACAGCACCTCCACCGACCGGCGCTCCAGCGCCGGCTCACCCTCGGTGCTGCTGACCAGCAGCTCGTAGTCGTGCTTCCGGATGGTGCGGGCGATGCTCTGCAGCGCGGCCGAGAAGAAGCGGTTGCTCATCTCCGGGATCACCACACCGACCGTCTCGGTCGTGCCGGTGATCATGCTGCGGGCCACCTGGTTGGGCCGGTAGCCCAGTTCCGCCGCCACCCGCACGACGTTGTCCCGCGTCCGCGCGCTGACCTCGGCGGCCCCGGCGAGCGCGCGTCCGGCCGTGGACTTCGACACCCCCGCGGCCTTCGCCACATCGACGATGGTCACGGACTGGTGCGCGGGTCGCGTCACGACAGCACGTACCCCTCTCTGTGTCACGGCACGCCGTTGGCTCGCCTCAACGCCACATTCAACCACCGTCGGTGCCGGGCGTCCGCTCCTCCCGCGGGTGGAACCGCCCCGGGCGGAAGGCGGTGAGCAGCGGATGGGAGCGGCCGGTCAGGACCTCGTCGGCCAGCAGCTCACCGGCGATCAGGCCGAGGGTGGCACCGCTGTGGGTGAACGCCACATGGCAGCCGGCGATCTCCTCCAGCGGCCCCAGTACGGGTTCACCGTCCGCGGGGATCGGCTTGGGCCCGGCCGCGTACGACTCCAGCGGAAGCCGGGGCGTGCCGGCCAGCACCGCCGACGCCTCCGCCAGCAGTCCGTCCACGGTGGACCGGCGGATGTCGAACGTGCCGTCCTCATGGCGCACCACCTCCCTCTCCGACCAGCCCGAGTCCAACACCAGCGCACCGTCCGGGGTCGGCCGGATCGACACCCGCGGAGTGTTCAGCACGGCGCACAGCGGAAGGCCGACCCGCCGGGTGCGCACCAGCAGCGAGATGGGGGTGCGGTCCGCGAGGGACACCCCGAGCGTGCGCAGCACGGCGGGTGTGTCCGCCCCGGTGGCCAGGACCACCGCGTCGCAGGGGAAGCGCCGCCCGGACGCGGTGTGCACACCGGTCACCCGCTCCCCCGTGGTGTGCACGGAGGCCGGGCCCGCGTCGGTCACCAGCTCGCCGCCCAGCCCGGTGAACTCCTCGGCCAGCAGCCCGATCAGGGACGGCAGGTCCACCCAGCCCTCACCCGGGTTGAAGATCGCTCCGCAGTCCGGCACGGCGGCCGCGTCGACACCGGGCGTCACGGCCGCGATCTCGGCCGGGGAGAGCCACTCCGCCTGGTAGCCGATGGCTTGCTGGTGGGCGAACCGCGCGCGGAACTCCGCTTCCTGCCCGGCCGTCCCCCAGGCCAGCCCGCCGTCGAAGCGCAGCCAGCCCAGGCCGGGTGCACGGGCGGCCAGGGTGCGATAGCGGTCCATGCCCAGCATCCGCAGCCGGTGGTACTCGGGGGAGCGGATGGCGGCGGAGTTCAGCCAGGCGAGCGAGCGCCCGGACGCGCCGCCGGCGAGGGCGGTGTCCGACACCAGTGTGACGGCCGCACCGCGCCGGGCCAGCTGATGTGCCGTGGAGACGCCCAGAACGCCGCCGCCGAGGACGACCACACGAATCTGCTGTGCTCCTGAAGTCATGCCTCTTCCCTTGTCCGGAACCGAACCGCCGGAGTGTGTCGTTCCGGGATTGTCGAAGTCCGCGTTCGTTCCGGGAACGTTCCCGGAATTTCTGGTGCCGACCATACGCGTCGCCGTCGAAGGCGGTCAATCGTCCGCGCGGTGTGCAGTGCGTAAGCAGGGTGTTTACGCGGCGGATGGCGGCGGACAAAGCGTGTCCAGAGCCTTGACCGCCCTGATGTGGCTGCCTAGAGTGACGCCCACTTTCCGGGAACGTTCCCGGGACGGGAAAGTCGATACCCACGAGGCAAGGCATCCATGAGCCTGAGAATCGGTGTGGACACCGGCGGCACCTTCACGGACGTGTGCGCGTACGACGAGGCGACCGGCCGGATCCATGTACGCAAGGTCTCTTCCACGCCAGACGACCCCGGCCGGGCCATCGTGCGCGGACTCGGCGAACTCCTGGACCAGATCGGCGGCCGGGAGATGGCCGAGGTCGGCTACTTCGCCCACGGCACCACGGTCGGCACCAACGCACTGCTCACCGGGCGCGGTGTGCGCACCGGCCTGATCACCACCCGGGGCTTCCGGGACCTGCTCGAACTCGGCCGCGGCCGCCGTCCGGACATGTACGACGCCCAGGCGGACAAGCCCGCCCCGTTCGTCCCCCGCGACCTGCGGAGGGAGGTGACCGAGCGGGTCCGGCACGACGGCCGGGTGGAGGTCCCACTGGACCCGGACGAGGTACGGGAGGCGGTGCGCGCCCTGAAGGCCCAGGGTGTGGCCTCCGTCGCGGTCTGTCTGCTGTACTCCTACGTCCGTCCGGACCACGAACGGGCGATCGGCGAGATCATCCGCGATGAGATGCCCGAGGCCCATGTCTCGCTGTCCAGCGAGGTGCTGCCGGAGTTCCGCGAGTTCGAGCGGCTGTCCACGGTGGTCACCAACGCCTACATCGGGCCCGTGGTCGCCGACTACCTGGCCCGGCTGCGCTCCACGCTGGCCGCGTCCGGGCTCCGCTGTGAACCGCATGTGACCCAGTCCAACGGTGGCGTGATTCCGTTCGTCACCGCCGAACGGCTGCCGGTGCGACTGGTGCTGTCCGGCCCGAGCACCGGGGTGGTGGGCGCCGCGGCGATCTGCTCGGCCGCCGGGTTCGGGGACATCATCACCTTCGACATGGGCGGTACCTCCTCCGATGTCTCGCTGGTGCAGCACGGCGAGCCAAAGGTCACCGCCGGCCTGGAGATCGACGGGCGACCGGTGCGCTCGCCCATGCTGGACATCCACACCGTGGGCGCGGGCGGCGGCTCCATCGCCTGGATCGACAGCGGCGGACACCTGCGGGTGGGACCGGCCAGCGCCGGCGCGTTCCCCGGACCGGCCTGTTACGGCCACGGCGACGAGGCCACCGTCACCGACGCCAACGTGGTCCTGCGGGTGCTCAACCCCGAATACCTGCTCAACGGCCAGCTGAAGATCGACCATGCCGCCTCCTACCGCGCGGTGGCCCGCCTGGCGGAGCGGCTCGGCCTGTCCGTGCCGGACACCGCGCAGGGCATCATCGACGTCGTCACCGCCAACATGGCGCGGGCCATCCGGGTCATCTCGGTGCACCGCGGCTACGACCCGCGCGACTACGCGCTCGTGCCCTTCGGCGGCGCCGGTCCGCTGCACGCGGCCCGGCTCGCCGCCGAACTGGGCTGCACCACCGTCGTGGTCCCGGAGACCCCGGGCGCGCAGTCGGCGCTGGGGCTGCTGATGACCGATGTGCGCAGCGACTTCATGCGCACCCGGCGGGTGGCGGTGCACCAGGACACCGTCGACCAGCTGTCCGAGGTACTCGACGAACTGACCGCGAGCGCGACCGCGTGGTTCGACAGCGAGGACGTCGACCCGGCCCGCCGCGGCATCACCCGAGGCGTGGACATGCGCTACCGGGGCCAGAACTACGAACTCGGCGTGCCCCTCCCGGACGGCCCCGTCACCGAGGACACCGTCCGCCGGCTGCGGGCGGACTTCCAGGACGCCCACGACCGCGTGTACGGCTACCGGCTGGCCGACGAGTCCATCGAGGCGGTGACCTTCCGGGCGCAGGCGGTGGGCGCGGTCTCCCGCGCCGGGATCGTGCGGTCCGCGTCCCGCGGCGGCACCCCCGCCGATGCGGTGACGGCCCGCCGCCAGGTGTATCTGAAGGAGACCGGCGCCCCGGCGGACTGCCCCGTGTACGACCGGGGCCGGCTCGAGCCGGGACACCGGATCACCGGACCGGCGGTCATCGAGCAGATGGACAGCACCACCCTGCTGCTGCCCGGCGACACCTGCGAGGTGGACGACCTGCGCAACCTGATCATTCGAACGCAAGGGAGCTGACCGTGGCGGCACAACGGGAACTCGACGGTGTCCTGGTCGAGGTGATCGGCTCGGCACTCGCCACCATCGTGGAGGAGATGAGCGGCACCCTGGTGCGGGCCGCGTTCTCCACCAACATCAAGGAACGCCGGGACTGCACCGCCGGGTTGTTCGACACCGCGGGCAACGGCATCGCCCAGGACGAGGGCGGTTCACCGCTGCACCTGGGCTCGCTGATGGGGATCGTCGGCTCCATCCTGGAACGGTTCCCGGTCGAGGAGATCAGGGACGGCGATGTCTTCATCGGCAACGACCCGTACAACGGCGGCGGCTCGCACCTGCCGGACATCGTGCTGGCCACCCCGGTCTTCGTGGCCGGTGAGCTGACCGCCTGGGCGGCCACCCTGGCCCATCACGCCGACTTCGGCGACCGCGGCCACGCCCACATCTTCCAGGAGGGGCTGCGCATCCCGCCGGTGCGGCTGGTGCGGGCCGGGGTGCAGCAGGAAGAGCTGCTCTCGCTGATCCTGCTCAACTGCCAGGTGCCGGACGAGCGCCGGGCCGACCTGCGGGCCCAGGAGTCCGCGAACCGGCTCGCGGTGCTGCGCTACCGGGAGCTGTGCGAGCGCTACGGCCGGGACGTCGTGGTGCGGGCCGGGGACGCACTGCTCGACTACACCGAGCGGCGCACCCGGGCCGCGATCGGCGCCATCCCCGACGGCTCCTACCACTTCACCGACCTGTTCGACTGCCCGGAGCTGGACGTGGAGCGCGAACTGCGGGTGGCCGTGCGCGTCGCCGGGGAGGAGATGTTCTTCGACTTCGCCGGCAACCCACCGCAGGTGCGGGCCAGCGTCAATGTGGTGTGGACGGCGCTGTACGCCACCGTCTACTACTCGGTCAAGAGCCTCATCGACGCCGACATCGTGCCCAACGCCGGGATGTACCGCGCCATCCACATCGACGCGCCCACCGGCTCGATCGTCAACTGCCGCTATCCGGCGGCGGTCAACGGGCGCAGCGAGACCTGCCAGCGCATCGTCGACCTGATCCACGGCGCACTGGCCCCCGCCGTACCGGACCGGGTCACCGCGGCGAGCAACGGCGCCAACACCGGGGTGCACTTCTCCGGACTCAACCCGCTCACCGGCAAGGAGTTCGTCTATCTGGAGACCATCGGCGGCGGCTCCGGCGCCCGGGCCACCAAGGACGGACTGGACGGGGTGCAGGTCCACATGACGAACACCTCCAATCTGCCGGTGGAAAGCCTGGAGACCGAGTACCCGCTGGTCATCGAGGCGTACGAGCTGATCGACGACTCCGGGGGCGCGGGGGAGTTCCGCGGCGGCCTCGGCATCCGGCGGACGGTCCGGGTGGAGAGCGACGAGGTGCACTTCTGGGTGGACACCAGCCGTCAGACCTCCCACCCCTGGGGGCTGCGCGGGGGCACCGAGGGCGCCACGGCGAAGATCGTGCTCAGCGAGGGCGCCCGGCCCGTCGACCACGGGTACACCGTGCTGCGGCCGGGCGAGAGTGTGACCATCGAGACGGCGGGGGCGGGCGGCTACGGCCGTCCGCGGGACCGCGCCCCCGAGGCCGTCGCCCGTGACCTCGCCGAAGGCAAGGTCACCCGACGCGCGGCGGAACGTCACTACCCAGGCCACCTCGGCTGCCCGGGGGAGCGCTGATGGACACCGCCGACACCGCCCCCCGCGCCGCCGTCCCCGCCAGGAGCACCCGGCGCCGGGTGTACGCGTCCACCATGATCGGCAACGTCGTCGAGTACTACGACTTCACGCTGTACGGAACGCTGGCGGCGGTGCTGGCCAAGCTGTTCTTCCCGTCCGGCGACGGGCTGGTGGCGCTGTTCTCCACCTACGTCGGGGTGTCGCTGTCCTACTTCATCCGCCCGCTCGGAGCGGTGCTCCTCGGGCCGCTCGCCGACCGCAGGGGCCGCCGCGGGGTACTGATCCTCACCCTCTCCCTGATGAGCGTCGGCACCGCCGGGATCGGTCTGCTGCCCACCTATGCGGCGATCGGCGCGGCCGCGCCCGTCCTGCTGCTGTTCTCCCGGGTACTCCAGGGGCTGGGCGCCAGTGTGGAGTACACCACTGCGGCCCAGTTCCTGCTCGAGCACGAACCCGGCAGCCGGCGCCGCAACTACCTGGCCGGACTGATGAACGCGACCTGTTCGGTGGGCTCGCTGCTCGGCTCCGGCGTCGCCTTCGTGCTCACCGTCGTCATGCCGGCGGCTGCGTTCGAGAGCTGGGGCTGGCGGATTCCCTTCCTGCTGGCCATTCCCATGGCGTTCATCGGCTTCTACATCCGCAACCGGCTGGACGAGACCCCCGAGTTCGAGCAGATGAAGCGGCAGGTCGACGCCGTCGAGGCGAAGCAGACACCGCTGCGGGACGCGGTGCGCCTGTACTGGCGCGACATGCTCAAGGCCATCGGGCTGGGGGCCGGACAGCGCATCGGCTCGTACACCATCCAGGCGTACTTGGTGACCGCCCTGATCAGCGCCGGATTCCCCACCTCGCTGGCGCTGCTGGCCTCCATGCTCACCTACGCCGTGGGACCGCTGCCCAGCGTCTGGGGCGGGGTGCTGGCGGACCGGTACGGCGCCCGGCTGCCGCTGCTGGTGGGCTACGGCCTGTTCGTGGTGCTGACCGTGCCCACCTTCATGGCCATCGGCAGCAGGTCCATCGTCCTGGCCACCCTCGCGGTCGTGGTGTTCACGGTGCTCAACAACCTGGTGGCGGCACCGCTGAACGTCGCCTGCGTGCTCAGCTTCCCACCGGAGGTGCGATCCAGCGCGGCCGCGCTCAACTTCAACGTCGGCACCTCGCTGATCGGCTCGACGGCCGGTCTGGTCGCGGTCTGGCTGCACGACCTGACGGGCAGCGATGTGAGCTTCGGCTGGTACATGACGGCCGCGTGCGCCGTCTCCGCCCTGGTGGCCGTCTTCGCCCTGCCGGCGGCCGTCGACTACCGGGAGCCCGACTGGACCTCGGGGAACATCGGTACAGCGGTTGTCGGTGAGAGTGACCGTGGCCGGCCGGCACACTGATCCACTCCGCCGCTGGGGTTCGCTGAAACGGCGCCGGACGGGCCCCGGAGGCCGGCTGCGTGGTCACCGGGTGCCGCTGCCCGACGTGAGCGTGCCGGTCCGGCAGGTGTCCGAGGCCCGCCGGGGCGCGGAGCAGCGGCTGCCCGCCCCACGGTCGCCGACGACGCCCATCGGGCGGACCCGACGCTGCCCGGCGACCTGATGGGGCGCTGCCGGTGCCGGCCACCGGTGCCGTCCGCTCCAGGGTGGCCGCACGGGGAAACAGGCCGCGCCGGGCAGGGCTCACGATGTCCTCCACCGGGACGGCCAGTGGATTGGCCGGCGCCGCTGGACCATCGAACGGACCTTTGCCTGGGTTGAAGGCGGCCCAGGACTTGCCAGGTCAGCATCAGGTGTTTCTGGGAGGGGCCTGGTCATGCCCCAGTTGCCGAGGGTCGAGCTGTACGCTGCGGTCTGGCGTGACCATCGGGATGGCAGGTTGACCTGGGCCTGGAGCGCAAGCGCTGTTTGACATGGCGGACGGTGCGGAAGGTCCTCAACGCGGTCTGGCTGGGCCCCGCTTCGACCGCCGCGGCAACCTGTCGTGCTGAGCAATCTCGATTCGATCCCCATACCTTGGAGGTCCAGATGCGTGCAGGCGTCGTCGTCGCCGCGCAGCCCGGTGTGGAGGATCTCGCGGTGCGGGCCGAGGAGTTGGGCTTGCACAGCTTCTGGGTCTACGACACACCGATGGTCCACGGTGACCCGTTCGTCGCCTTGAGCCTGTGCGCGAAGGCCACCCGCCGCATCAGGCTCGGTATCGGCGTGACCTCAGCGGCGCTGCGCTCGGCCCCGGCCGCGGCGAGCGGGTTCGCCAGCCTCAATGCCCTGGCGCCGGGCCGGATCATCTGCGGGGTCGGCACCGGAAACACCGCCCGGCGCACCCTGGGCATGCCGCCGACCAAGGCGGCCGCGCTGGAGGACTTCACCGCGGCACTGCAGGATCTGTGCGCCGGACGCTCGACCGAGTACCGCGAAGGTGACCGGGTCCGCGACATCCGTTTCCTGCACGCCGGGGCGCAGGTGAACACCACTGATCCGATCGAGTTCGTCGTCGCGGCGCTGCACGGACCCAAAGCCGCCGCCGTCGCCGGCCGCCGCGGCGCAGGACTCATCTCCGTCGGCCTGCTCGATCCCACCGCCTGGCAAGCGCTGCACGACGCCCGCAGCCAAGCCGCCCACGGCACGCCCCGCGGCCCCGACTCCCACGCGGTCTCCCGGGCGCACTCGTACCTGGTCACCTCGCTCCACATGCTTCACGAGAACGAGGATCCCCACAGCGACGCGGCCCGGGACGCGACAGGTCACCTGGTCCTGTCGCTGCTGTCTTTCGCCGCTGACACACCTGCCTTCGCCGAGCAACTCGGCTCCGATGAACGCGAGGCGGTGCGACGACTCCTCGACCGGCGAGGCACCACCGCCACCGCGGCGGACCGGTACACCAAGATCTACCCCGGCTACCTCGAACGCATCGCGCCGCAGGACCGGGACCTGGTCCTGCCCCAGCTGATGAACGCCCTGGCCCTCGTCGGCACCCGCGACGACCTCCTCACCCGCATCAACGCCCTGGAACAGGCGGGCATCGACGAACTCCTCATCCAACCGGTGGTCGACCCGCCCACCGAGATGGCTCAGCTCGCGAAACTCCTCACCTGAGCGAACCGCCCGGCCCGCACCCCCACCACTGTTCGACGCTCCGCGCTCGTCGCCCCTCCGGCTGGTGTGCTGACGCTCGGCGGCCAGGACGGCCGTCCCGGCCAGCCGGTCGGTGCGGAGAACCTTGCGCTTTCGGAGCCAGGTCTCCAGCCGCTTGGCCCCGAGCCGGCCGACGGCTGCTGGGGTCCGGTAGACGGTCAGCGGGGTGAACGGGCCGGTGTCGGTGAAGTCCAGCGCGCGTTCCAGGCCGGGGAAGATGCGGGTGAGCTGGCCACGGAGGTGGTTGACGGTACGGGTGAGAGGTGACCGGGAATAGCCGGTGTGCTCACCGGGTCAACGCGAGCAATTCATCGATCACTGGTTTCTCACCACCGTCACTGAGGTGGGCGATGGCCGCAAACGGCGCGATCACCTGGCTCCAGGCGTGGAGCCGGTCACCATCGAGCCCGCACGCTGCCGCCACGCGCGCGCAGCGGGTCTCGACGCCCTCGAGCCCGGCGCCGGCTACGACATAGTCCACCGCGTCGAAGCACGGATCACCGACACAGGCTTTCGGATCGATTGCCATGAGACCGCGCTCCGCGCCGCCGTCGAGCACGTTGCCCAGGTGCAGGTCACCGTGGAGCAACACGGTTGTCGCCTCCGTGTCCAGCAGCCGCTCGCACCGCTGGATGGCCCTGTCCCACGCGGTGACGTCCATCCGTGCACTGACCGCAGGCTCGGACAGCCGTCTGCCGACCCGGGCGAAGGCTTCCTCGCACCGCCCGCGCAGCACACGCGTCGGCATCGAAGGCGGAGCGACCCCGTGCAAGGCGGCGAGCAGATCCGACCACTGTCCCGGAAGCGAAGCAGCGGGCATGTCCTCCGCCGGCGTTCCGGGCACGATCTCCTCCAACACCATTGCGCCCGCCCCCTCGTCGACGGCCAGCACAGCGGGTACCCGGCCCGAGGCAGCGAACCACCCCAGCGTTCGGCCCTGCTCGGCCAGAAGGGCCCGGTCCGGACTGACTTTCAACACCGCAGGTGTGCCGTCGGGCCAACGGCACCGCAACGTGACCGACGAAGCACCGTCCGGGAGGGACTCACCGAGCGAAAGTTCCCACTGGGACGTCAGCCGCGCGATGAGATCCGGCGTGTCAGCGCACCATTCGGCAACCTGGGGACCGAATCGGCGTAGACCGGGCCCTGCGGCCCTGGACAAGATCGCTCCCGCCGCTATGACGACACCTCGAACCGAAAACCTCAGTAGATGTCGTGATCGCGGACCGCACGCTCATAGCGCAGGTCAGTGCGTGCCCGGCGGATCCGCCGGGCGGACGTCAACAGCGGTTCGATCGCACCGGGGACGCGCCCGCCGTGGGCGGTCGACGACATGTCGTCCCAGGTCTCGCCCACGGCGGGCCGCGGCACGCCGACACGGAGTCCGGCTACCGCAACACGTATCGCCGGCGACGCACCGCTGGTCAGCCGGTGACCACGGGGCAGTCGCCTTCGCCCCGCTCGGGCAGGGCGGCCGCGGCGGTGTGCAGGAGGGCGATGGCCTGGGGGAGGAAGGGGTTGG
>NZ_JAEEAP010000019.1 GCF_016103465.1 Streptomyces sabulosicollis | reverse complement strand
GACGGCATACGAGTTTAGCGAGTGTCTCGTGGGATCGGAGATGTGTATAAGAGAAAGGGGGCCGGGGGCTGGGGTCTTCTGCCACGGAGATCCGTCAGAAGGACCCCAGGGGTCAGACGCCGAGCAGCGGGGGCAGCTCGGACAGGTCCTTGATCTCCTCGTACGGCTGGAAGGCGTCCGAGCCGGGGAAGCCGTAGCGGTTCACCCAGATCCGCCGCATGCCCGGGTACCGCTTGGTCGGCATGATGTCGTACTCCCAGCCCTGGGCGGTGTGGATGATGTCCTCGGGGCCGCGGCCGGTGGCCGTCATGAGGTACTCGAACGCCTGCGGCAGCGGCTTGTAGGCACCGGCCTGCTCGGCGGTGAGCACATGGTCGAAGTCCACGCCCAGCGCCTCGACGGCGTAAGTGATCAGGTCGTCCTCGCTGTTGGAGAGGATCGCGATGTCGTACTCGCCCTTGAGGCGGCGCAGCGCCTCGGGGACCTCGCGGAAGGGGACGAACTTCTTGATGGCCTCGATCAGCGCCTCGCCGTCCTCGTCCCGGTACTCCAGGCCGTGCAGCGTCATGACATTGCGCAGGGTGCGGCGGACGACTTCCCGGTAGGGCAGGTACTCGTCCAGGACGCCCTGGAAGCGCATCACATAGGCGTCGTGGTGGAACTGATCGGGGTCCACGCCGAGTTCGGCGAGGCGGTCCTTGACGATCTCATGGGTGGCGGTGCGGGTGTCGAAGTTGATGAGCGTGCGGTAGCAGTCGAAGGAGACCAGCTTGCGCATGGGTGAGTCCTTTCCGGTAAAGCGATGTGACGGAGTGTCATACAGGGGTGAGCGGGTCAGGCGCGGCTGCTGGCTTCGGCCAGGCCGAGGTTCTTGGTCTCGGGGGCGAGGACGACGGACACCACCAGGCCGATGAGCGTGATGGCCACCCCGATGGCGAGGGTGCCGCGGACCCCGAGGTCGGCGGTGGCCATCGGGAGCAGGAAGGTGCTGGAGGCGGAGCCCACCCGGCTCATGGCGGTGGCGACGCCGACGCCGGTGGCCCTCAGGTCGGTGGGGAACAGCTCGCTGGGGTAGACGAACTGGAGCCCGCTGCCCGCGGCCTCGAAGAACTGGAAGGCGGCGAAGAGCGCCACCACCAGGGCCGCGTAGTGCAGTGGCAGCACGGTGAGGGCGATCAGGGAGATGTTGACGCACAGGAAGCTGCCGATGAGCAGCGGACGCCTGCCGATGCGGTTGACCACGGCCAGCCCCAGGCCCGTTCCGGCGACCGCGAGCGTGGTGATCAGTGCGCTGGCGCCGAAGGTGCCGGTCACCCCGAACGACTCCAGCATCTGCGGCTGGAAGGACCGCACCGCGAAGGCCGGCGCCACCTGACAGATCCAGAACAGCGAGCAGAACAGCGCGGGGATCCCATAGCCGCGGCGGAACATCTCGGCGAGGTTGCCGAGCCCGGAGCCGCCACGCCGGTCCTGACGGACCTCGGCGAGCAGTTCCTCGGCGCTGACCTCCTGGCCGAGGTGGCGGCGTACGACCTCCCTGGCCTCCTCCACCCGTCCCCGCGAGGCCAGCCAGCGGGGTGACTCGGGAACGCCCGCCCGCAGGAGCAGGAAGAGCACGGCGGGGACCGCGCCGGAGGCGAGCATCCAGCGCCAGTCGTCGTCGCCGGTGCCCAGCAGCAGCCAGCCGGCCCAGAAGCTGACCCCGTACCCCACCCACCAGGCCAGGACCAGCCCGGACAGGGCGGGGCCGCGCATCCGGCGCGGCACCAGTTCGGTGGTGAGGGCCGAGGCGATCGGGTAGTCGGCGCCGATCGCGATGCCGATGAACAGCCGCAGCACCACCAGCTGCCACGCCTCGGTGACGAAGAACTGGAGCGCGGAGCCGATCACGAACGCGACCAGATTGAGCACGTACATCAGATGGCGGCCCACCCGGTCGGTGATCGGGCCGAACACCACACCGCCGAGGAAGACGCCGACGAGGACGGAGGCCGCCACCAGCCCGGTCCACATCGTGTCCAGGTCCAGGGCCGGGGTGATCAGGCTGAGCGCCACCCCCATGATGCCGAGCAGATAGCCGTCGCAGAACGGACCGCCCATGGCGACGGCGACCATTCTGCGGTGGAAGGCGGTGACGGGGGCGTTGTCCAGGGTGGCGGCGGAGCCCTGGAGGGGCTCTCGGGAGGGATCGCGGGAGGTTCTGGGAAGGGACATGCTTGCTTCTCCTGGGGACGAGGAGGGGCGCTGCGGCGCGGGCCGATGCCGGGGCGGTGGCGGGCATCGTGGGTCAAGCATTCGGTGGACACGCACGGCGGGGTGGCTCCGGAGCGACCGGTGGCGCGTTCCGGCTGGCCATCACCCTGGTTCAGCCATCGGCCACCGTCAACGTCCACCGTGTTCCGTCCCTCGTCATCGGGTGGACACTCTGTCCGTTGTCCACCGCCGTGGTCTCGGCCACGCTTGAGGCGTCCGCCCGTACCCGTCACGCCCGTGGAGGTCCCGTCATGACCGATGCCACCGCCGCGGCCGCCGCCGTGGGAGCCGGACGTGGCTGACCGGCTGGTCGTCCTGTACCGGGACCATCTGCCGCCCAACCGGGCGCGGATCGAGTCCCTCGCCGAGACGGTGTACGCCACCGAGGAGGAGCTGCCGCTGTTCCTCCCCGGCGCGGACGCCCTGCTCGCGTGGTGGCCGCTGACCTCCGCGGTGGCCGGCGCCTGGCCAGACGATCCGGCGAAGGCCCCGCGCTGGGTGCATGTGGCGGCGGCCGGGGTGGAGCCGTTCCTCTTCCCCGCGCTGACCGGCAACCCCGAGGTGGTGCTCACCAACGCGCGGGGCGTCTACGACCGGCCCATCGCCGAGTACGTCCTGGGGCTGATCCTCTCCCTCGCCAAGGACTTCCCCGGTACCTGGGAGCATCAGCGCCGCCGGGAGTGGCGGCCCTCGGACAGCGAGCGCATCGGCAACCGTACGGTCCTGGTCTGGGGCACCGGCTCCATCGGGCGGGCCGTCGCCCGGCTGCTGCGCGCGGTCGGCATGCGGGTCAGCGGCGCCGGCCGCACCCCAAGGACCGCCGATCCGGACTTCGGCGTGGTGCACGGCCCGGCGGGGCTGCGCGCGGCGCTGGGCGAGGCGGACTATGTGGTCCTGGCCGCCCCGCTCACCCCCGCCACCCGTGGCATGGTCGACGCGCCCGTACTGGCGGCGATGAAGCGGGGCGCGCGGCTGGTCAACGTCGGGCGTGGCCCACTGGTCGACGAGCAGGCCCTTGTCGACGCCCTGGCCCGGGGCAGGCTGGCCGGGGCGGCGCTGGACGTCTTCACCCATGAGCCGCTGCCGGTGGAATCTCCCCTGTGGGAGATGCCGGGTGTCATCGTCTCCCCGCACACCGCGGGCGAGGTCACGGACTGGCGCGCCGACCTGGGCGAACTCTTCCTCGACAATCTGCTGCGACGGCGCGAGGGCCGCCCCCTGCGCAATGTGGTCGACAAGGCCCTCGGCTATGTGGTTGACGGATGGGACGGCCGCTGACGCCCCCCGCGCGCCAGCGACCGTTTCATCGCTCGGCGCGGACCTGAGGCAGTTCCAGCGCCGAGCCCCCGTGCACGGTGATGCGCACGGGCGTGAGGGTGGTCGCGTCGAGCGTCGGCTCGCCGCTTCCGGTGTTGCGGGCGAAACGCGGGTGGGCGCCGCCGCTGAGCTGGAGACGGACCCGGTGGCCGGGGGCGAAGCGGTGGGCGGTGGAGCTCATCGGCACGGTGACCTCCAGGGGGTGCGCGGGTGTGGTGGGCAGCCGCACCAGTCCGTCGCACACGTTCACGGAGCGGCCACGCTCGTCGACGTCGCACAGCCGGGCGAAGACATCGCCGTACCCGGTGTCCGTGGAGATCCGCAGCCGTGCGGCCACCGGGCCGAGGACGTCCATCGGCTGGTCCAACGGCTCACTGGTGAACGTCAGCACATCGGGGCGCCCCTCGAGGTCGCCGTTGTCACGGCTCCCGGCGGTACGGGAGAGCAGTGGCCCGCCGATGGACGGGGTGGGGTCGGCCGGGTCGTAGCGGAAGGCGGCGAGCGGGACGGACGACTCGGGCGACCGCCGGACGAGCCGCCCGCCCCCCGCGGGGAACCACGGGCCGACGGCCGGGGACGGCGGCCAGTCGGCGAGGTCCCGCCAGTGCCCCTGCCCGCCGATGTGCACCCGCACCCTGGTCGGGCGCAGCCCCGAGGGGTCGTCGCACAGATGCGCGCGCAGCCAGGCGAGGCTTTCGGCGAAGACCTCGGGCCAGCCCGCCTGGACCGCGGAGGTGTGGGTCCAGGGGCCGACGAGCAGGGAGGTGTCGCAGCCGGACCGGCGCAGCCGGCCGTACTGCTCGAAGGTCTGGTCGACCAGCACGTCATGCCATCCGCTGATCAGACAGGTGGGGACGCGCGAGGTGGCCGCCGCGCCACCCGCGGACGCCCCCTCCCAGAACGGGTCGTCGGCGTCCGGGTGCGCCATCACACCGTCCAGCCAGGGCACCTCGCCCCCGAGCCCGCGGACGTACGACCCGCGCAGCGGCAGCGCCCGGGTCATCTCCTCGAAATGGCGCCGCAGGCGCAGCGTGGCCCGGAGGAAAGGGCCGAACCCCTGGTGCTGGGAGGCGATACCGGAGCCGACGAGCAGCGCGTTCTCCAGCTGCAGGGCGCCGTTGCGGTGGAACAGGGCGTACGGGTCGTGCAGGCCCACCTGCACCACCATCGCCCGCAGCTCCGGCGGCGGGTCCAGGGCGAGTGCCCACTGCACATAGCCGAGGTAGCTCGGGCCGAGGGTGCCCAGGGCGCCGTTGAACCAGGGCCGTTCCCGCAGCCAGTCCACGGTGGCCCGGCCGTCGGCCGCCTCGTTGCGCCACAGGTGGAACTCGCCGCCCGAGCCTCCGGTGCCGCGGCAGCTCTGCAGGACGACGTGGAAGCCCTGCTCGGCGAAGAGCACGCCGTACATGGGCGACCAGGGCACCCCCCTGCCGTAGGGCGAGCGCACCAGCAGGGTGGGGAAGTCGCCGTCCGCGCGGGGGAAGTAGTGGTCGGTGCGGAGGGGGCTGCCGTCGGCGGCCGGCACCTCGAGGTCCGGCTCCCACCCCACCTCGTACCGCTTGGCCGGGAGGCCGCGCCAGATCGCCCTCATCATCCGTACGGACAGCGGCGGCTTGCCCGGAGGCGCGACCCAGGTGGTTCCGGCCCCGCCGTCCGTGGCCCCGGACACTCCGTCGCGCGTGTGTGACGTCATTCCGCGTCCCCTCCCCTAATTCCGTACCACGTACGAGAATAGTAGATGCTTGGATGGATTCCGCAAGTCGCCATGGCGGGAAGGAGCGATCAGGTCGTGGTGCGCGGTGACGGGCCCGGCGCCGGAGGCGTCGACCCCCAGCAGCTGTGGCTGAACTCCGATCGTCCCCGCAAGGGGCGCAAACCCGCCTTCAGCCGTGCGGCGATCACCGCCGCGGCCGTCGCCCTCGCGGACGCGGAGGGAATCGACGCGGTGACCATGCGGCGGGTGGCCTCGCAGGTCGGCGCCGGGGTCATGTCGCTGTACAGCTACGCCCCCGACAAGGAGACGCTGCTGCAGCTGATGGTCGACCACGTGAGCGGAGAGCTGTCACCCCCGGAGCCGCTGACCGGCGACTGGCGTGCCGATCTGAAGGCCATCGCCCACGCCCAGCGCGCCCTGATGCTCCGCCACCCCTGGTTGCCCACCGCGCTGTTCAACCGCCGCTGGTCCCTCGGACCCAACACCCTGGCCTTCCTGGAACACGCGCTCGCCGCCCTGCGGCCCACCGCGCTGGACGGGGGCGCGAAGCTGGAGGTGTTCAGCCTGATCACGGGCTTCGCCGCCAGGCTCGTCGCCGACGAGATCGCCCAGGCCGCGTTCTCCGCCTCGCCCGAGCGGGCCGCGGCCGAAGCCCGCTATCTCGCCGCGGTGGCCGCCGACGGCCACCATCCGGAGCTCGCCGAGGCCCTCTCCGCCCCGGCACGCCCGCTCACCCCCGACGCCACGTTCGCCCGGCTGCTCGACCGCATGGTGGACGGCCTGGACGCCGACTCGGGGCCGGAAGGGCCCTGACCCTAGGGGTTGGTCCACGCCTCCGGGTCCTCGGCCAGCCCCACGACGTCGCCGGGCAGCTTGGCCGCGGCCACCTCCGCGAGGGTCACCTCGCCGAGGATCTTGCGTACGTTGGCCCGCACCGCGATCCACAGCGGCAGCAGCGACTCCGCGGGTCCGCAGTACGACAGCTCGGGCGGGCGCACACCGCGCACCGACACCAGGGGTCCGTCCACCACCCGGATCACCTCGGCGATGCTGATGGTGTCCGCCGGGCGGGCCAGCCGGTAGCCGCCCTTGCCGCCGCGCTGGCTGGCCACCAGGCCGCCCCGGCGCAGATCGCCCAGGATCCCTTCGAGGAACTTGTGGGGGATGCCCTGCGCACCGGCGATCGCCTCGGCCTTGACGGAGGTGTCCTCCCCCGCCGCGGCCAGTTCCAACGCCGCCCGCACCGCATAATCCGCCTTCGCCGAGATCCGCATGCGGTGATTATCCGCCCTTTGGGCGCCGGGCCGTCAGAAGGGCAGGGTGAACGGGGGGTGCTCGCCGTTGAGGAAGTAGTCCCCGACCTCGTGGAGCCGGTGGGCGACGGGGTCGTAGAGGGTGTGGGTGCGCGCGTTGCGCCAGAAGCGGTCGAACCCGTAGGCGGAGGAGGCGGAACGGGCGCCGACGACGTCCAGGGCGCGGGCGGTGGCGTCGTGGGCGGCCCGGGAGGCGGCGGCCTCGGCCGCGGCGGCCAGCACGGTGATCTCGGCGCATTCGTCGTCGGTCAGGTCATCGCCGCGCGCCAGCCCGCCGTCCAGGGCCTCCAGCGCCTGATCGGCGAGGGCGGCGGCGGAGAAGGTGGCGACGGTCAGCTCCCCGTAGGTGGTCAGCGCGGACGGATCGCGCGGGGAGGTGTGCGGCCAGGGCGCGTGCACCGCCCTGGTGTACTCGCGGGCCTCGGCGAGCACCCCCTGCGCGATCCCGAGACAGATCTGCGCCGAGACCAGACGGCCCGTCGGCGCGGCCAGTCCGCTGAACGGCGAGAGGGTGTCCTCGTCCCAGGAGAGCGGGCCGAGCACCGCGTCGTCCTCGACCGGCACGGCGTCGAACTCCACGCTTCCGCCGGCCGCGAGCCGCTGCCCGAAGGTGTCCCCGTCGTCGCCGCCGCACACCACACCGGGATGAGCGGTGTCGACGAGCACGGCCAGCGGTTCGCCGGTCTCGGCGTGGGTGGCACGGACGGCCAGCCGGTCGGCGACCAGCACACCGGTGGCGTACCCCTGACGCCCGTTCACCAGTCGGCCGCCCCTCCCGGAGCTGAGCGTCAGCCGTGGCTCGCGCGGGGTCAGGCCGCCGCCCCAGCACCACTGCCCGGCAGCCGACTCGCGCTCCACCCGGGCGGCGAGATCGGGCCCGCCGAAGAAGCGGGCGCTGAAGGACAGCAGGTAGTGGCAGCCGAGCACCTGGCCGATCGCGCCATCGGCGGCGGCGATCTTCCGCACCACGGCGCAGGCCGTGGACCAGCCCGCTCCCCCGCCCCCGTGCTCGACGGGGATCAGCAGCGTCAGGAGCCCCGCCTCCCGGAGCCGGGCGACCTCGCCGTACGGCGTCTTGCCGGCCTGGTCGCGGACGACCGCGTCCGTGGCGAGGTCGTCCGCCGCCTCGCCGGCGATCTGCAGCCACCACGCGCGGTCGGGTGCTTCGGCCGCCGCATCCACCACCGTCACGTCCGCTCCCCTCCGTCCGGCCGGACTTCATCATTCCCTATTTTTCCAGTAGGGAAAATAGGGAACTTGGCGGCGGACGTCCAACACATGAGTCCGGGCATATGCCAGTGCTACGTTTGTCCGAGAACGCCCTATTCCACGAGGTGAGGTCCTGGGATGGCGGAGCGGCGCGGAGCCCACGCGGTGAGGCTCTCCCACTCATGGGGCGGCGAACGGCTCTCCCTGCTCTCGGCGGTCGGCACCGCGCTCACCGACCGTGAGGTGATGCGGCACGCCCTGGACCAGGCCGTCTCCGAGCTGGGCGGCCTCGCGGGCCTGCTGCACTGGTCCTGCGGCCCGGCCGGCAGCCGGACGCTGCGCCTGGTCCTCGCCAGCGGGCTTCCGCTGCCCGCGCTCGGCGCCTGGGAGGAGATCCGCCAGGACGAGGCCCCGCTCGCCCCCGCCCGAGCCGTGCGGGACGGCCACTTCGTATGGCTGCCGGCGGTCTCCGACGAGGCCCCCGGGCCCGGGACGGCCGCCCGCGCCGCCGCCTTCGGGGCCCTGCCGGCCGCGACCACGGTGGCGTCCGTTCCCCTGACCGGGCCGGACGGGCCGGTGGGCGCGCTGTCCGTCCTCACCGGCCCGCGGGAGCCGACCCCGGAGCAGGCCGCCTTCCTCGAGGCGGTGGCGCGCTGGGCGGAGCGCCGCCTCTCGCGCTCGGGGGCCGGGGTCGGTGACTACGACGAGCACCCCTGGTGGCAGCAGCGGCCCGGCGGCTCGGTGGTCCAGCAGTCCCTGGACGCGGTCAAGGCCGGATCCTGGGGGTGGGGCATCCACTCCGGTGAGATGCGCTGGGACCGGGCGGGCCTGACCCTGCTCGGCCTCCACGGCGGCTACGAGCGGCGGATCGAGAGCTGGCTCGATCTGATCCACCCCGAGGACATGCCGCGGGTGATGGCCGCCACCGAGAGGTCGCTGCGTGAGCGGAGCGGCTACGAGGCCGAGTACCGGGTCCGCCGCCCCGACGGCACCACCGGCTGGGTGCAGAGCCGCGCCCATCTCGAGCTCGACGAGAACGGCGAGCCCGTCCGCATGATCGGGAAGGTCTGGGACACCACCGAGAGCCGGATGGCCCGGGAGTCGGTGGGGCAGGCCCTGCGGTACATGAGCGACGCGTTCTTCGCGGTGAACCGGGACTGGCGGATCACCTTCCTCAACGTCGAGGCCGAGCGCCTGGTCGGCCCGGCCGGGGAGGTGCTCGGACGGCCGCTCTGGGAGGGCCCCGCGGGCACGGTCCCGGAGCTGGAGGACCGCTGTCGGCGCGCCGCCTCCGACGGCAGGCCGACCGGGTTCGACATCCAGTGGCCGACCGACGATCGCTGGTACCACATACGGCTGGTCTCCGTGCCCGATGGGCTCACGGCCTATCTCACCGATGTCACCGAACGGCGGACCCAGGCCGCACGGCGCGCGGAGGCCGAGCGCGTCGGCGCCGAACACGCCGCCAGGATCAGCGCGCTGGGAAACGCGCTGGCCGACGCGGTGACCACCGAGGACGTCGTCCAGGTCGTCGCCGCCCAGGTGCTGCCGCCGTTCGGCGCCTCGGGTCTGCTGATGCTGTGCCTGGAGGGCGGCCGGCTGAACGTGGTGGGCTCCGTGGGCTATCCCCGTGCCTTCCTCAGCAGGGTCGACGGGGTTCCGGCGTTCGGGGGCTACCGTCTGCTCAACGAGGTGCTCGGCTCGCGCCGGCCGCGCTTCATCTCCTCGACCGAGGAGTACGAGCAGCTGTTCCCCGATCTGACCGGCAACCCCGCCGTCGCCCGGAAGAACGCCTGGGCCGTGCTCCCCCTGATCGCCTCGGGGAACGCCATCGGCACCTGCACCGTCTCCTTCGACATGCCCCGTCGCCTGTCCGCCGATGAGCGCACCCTGCTCACCGCCCTCAGCGGAATGGTCGCCCAGGCGCTGGCCCGGGCTCGGCTCTACGACACCGAGCACGCCCGCGCCCAGGCCCTCCAGCGCGGTCTGCTGCCCCGGGCCCTGCCCTCCCCGGCCGCCCTCACCGCCGCCGTCCGCTATCTGCCCGCCAGCAGCGGCACGGACATCGGCGGCGACTGGTACGACGTGATCCCCCTGTCCGCGGAGCGGGTGGCCCTCGTCATCGGCGATGTGATGGGCCACGGTCTGGCGGAGGCCGCCACCATGGGGCGGCTGCGCACCGCCGTGCACACGCTCGCCAACCTCGAGCTGCCGCCCGAGGAGGTCCTGGCCCATCTGAACGAGGTCGTCAGCGATCTGGGCGACGACTCCTTCGCCACCTGTCTGTACGCGGTGTACGACCCCGTCACGGGGTGGTGTTCCCTGGCCCGCGCCGGTCATCCCCCGCCCCTGATCGTGCGCCCCGACGGCGACGTGGAGTGCCTGGAGCCGACGCCCGATCCGCCGCTGGGCGCCGGGGAGCCCCCGTTCTCCACGGTGGATCTGCGGTTGGACGACGAAAGTCTGCTGGTGCTGTACACCGACGGCCTGGTGGAGTCCGCGGCGCGCGACATCGACACCGGTATCGCCGAGTGCACCCAGGTGCTGACCAGCGAGTACGGCAGGCTCCTCACATGTCCTCCGCCCCACCCGCGGACGAGCGGCCGTGGAGTGGGCGGCCGGCGCGAGACGGACCACGACCGGCTCGACCGGCTCTGCGACCTCCTGATCGGGGCCATGCTGCCCGCGAAGCGGCTGACCACCGACGACACCGCCCTGCTGATCGCCCGGCTGCACGGGCTGGCGTCCGGGAACACCGCCGGGTGGCCGCTGCCGGAGGACCCGGTGGCCGCCGGTCTCGCCCGCACCCATGTGCGCGAACAGCTCGAGGCATGGGGTCTCGACGAGCTGGTGGTGACCACCGAACTGCTGGCCAGCGAGCTCGTCGCCAATGTCGTCCGGCACGCCAGGGGGCCGACCCGGCTCCGGCTGATCCGGGGAAGATCGCTGATCTGCGAGGTCTCGGACACCAGCGCCACCACCCCCCGGATCCGCCGGGCCGCCGAGACGGACGAGGGCGGCCGGGGGTTGCAGCTGGTCTCCGCGCTCTCGCAGCGCTGGGGGACCCGCTACACCGCCGAGGGCAAGTGCATCTGGACGGAACAGCCGATCGCGTGGCCCGGCGCACCACCGTAGGGGGGTGTCCGAGGGACGTCGACGCCTGCGGCGGGCTGCTTTCCCCTCCGCGCCCCGGCGTGCGTCAGCCCAAGGCGAGCTGGCCGCCCCGGGCCTCCAGGATGGCGCCGGTGATGTAGCTCGCCCGCGAGGAGACGAGGAAGAGCACCGCTTCGGCGATCTCCTCGGGCACCGCGGGCCGGTCCAGGACAGTGGCCCGCGACACGGTACGCAGGGCCTCCTCGCCCATCTCCGAGGTGCCCGGCGTGCGGACCGGGCCCGAGCGGACGGCGTTGACCCGGACTCCCCGGCCGCCGAACTCATCGGCCCACACCCGGGTCAGCAGCTCCAGGGCGGCCTTCGAGGCGCCGTATGCCCCGGCGTTGCGGGCGGGGGCACCGGCGGCGATGGTGCTGAGGTTGACGATGGCCCCGTGGCCCCGGGCGGCCATGCCCGGGGCCAGCCGCCCGACCAGCAGAAGCGGTGCGCGGGCGTTGATGGCCATATGGACGTCGAACATCTCGGACGAGGTCCCCGCGGTGTCCGCGAACCGGTACACACCCGCGTTGTTGACCAGGATGTCCACGTCCCCCGCCTCGGCGGCCAGCCGCCGCACATCGTCGGCCTCGGCCAGATCCGCCGCCACGAACCTGGCCGTGGCCCCGTCCCCCGCCACGGACACCTCCCGGACCACGTCCGCGCCCCGACGCGCGTCCCGGCCGTGGACGACGACCTCGGCCCCCAGCGTCCCCAGCCGCAGGGCCACGGCCCGGCCGATCCCCGCCGTGGCGCCCGTGACCAGGGCCGTGGCACCGGACAGCTCACCACTCATCGGACACTCCTCACCGTAGGCCGGACACCGGTTGCCACCCCCACGCACCGGATGATTACCGCACCCGCCCGCGCCGGGCCGTACGGCTCGCCGCCCAGGGGCTGAACGGACGTCCACGCACAGCCGCCGGATGCACTGGGCCGAGCCCGGCTTCGCCGAGGAAGCCGAGGAAGCCGAGGAAGCCGATGACACGATCTTCCGCGTGGCGCGCGTCTTTGCTGTACTGCGTGGGTGCGGGAAACATCGTCAACCAGCCATGTCGCCCTGGTGACGGGGCGAACCAGGGGATCGGCGCCGCGACGGCGCGAGCGCTGGCGACCCGCGGTGTCGCGGCGCTCTGCACCTATCTGCGCCCGCCGCGCCGGTGAGGGGGACGCCCCGGACGCGTACCACGCCGCCCGATCCGCCGACGGTGAAGAGGGCGCGGCGGAGATCCGCCGGGCCGGAGGGCGGGCCGAGGCTTTCGATGCGGACCTCAGTGACCCGGCGGCACGTCGCCGATCCGGCCGAGGTCGCGAAGACCATCGTCTTCCTCGCCTCGGACGAGGCCGCGCTCATCACCGGAAACGTCATCCCTTCGCTGATTCGCTGACAAGGACCTTCGCCACGACCGCTCTGTGCCACGTGCCATCAGCGTCCGCCGGTCGCCGTTCGCTGTCCGCCATTCGCCGTTCGCCACTCACCGTTCGCCAATCGCCAATAGCCAATCGCCAGAGGGAGTGCGGAAGTGACTGACACGGGAACACACGGTCGGCGGCGCAGCGCGGCCTGGTTCGGTGCGGAGGGCCGGTCGGGGATGGTCTACCGGTCCTGGATGCGCAACCAGGGCTATACCAGCGAGGTGTTCGACGGCCGGCCGGTGATCGGCATCGCCACGACATGGTCGGAGCTCGCGCCCTGCAACAGCCATCTGCAGCGGGTGGCGGAGTCGGTGAAGCGCGGGGTCTGGCAGGCCGGTGGCTTCCCGCTGGAGTTCCCCGCGATGGCGCTGGGCGAGACGCTGATGCGGCCCACCGCGATGCTGTACCGCAATCTGCTGGCCATGGAGGCCGAGGAGCTGATGCGGGCCAATCCGCTGGACGGTGTGGTGCTGCTGTCCGGCTGCGACAAGACCACACCCGGTCTGCTGATGGCCGCCTCCAGCGTCGATCTGCCGGCCATCATGGTCACCGGCGGGCCGATGCTCAACGGCAAGTACCGGGGCGGGGACGTGGGCTCTGGCACCCAGGTATGGCGGTTCGAGGCCGAGCTGGCGGCCGGGCGGATGACTCAGGAGGAGTGCTTCTTCGCCGAGGGCTGTATGGCACGGTCCAACGGGCACTGCATGACCATGGGCACCGCGTCCACCATGGCGTCGATGGCCGAGGCGCTCGGCATGCAGCTGCCCGGTTCGGCGAGCTGGCCGGCGGTGGACTCGCGGCGGTACGAGACGGCGCAGCGCGCCGGGCAGCGGATCGTGGCCATGGTGGAGGAGGATCTGCGGCCGTCGCAGATCATGACCAGGGAGGCGTTCGAGAACGCGATCCGGGTCAACGCGGCCATCGGCGGCTCCACCAACGCGGTCATCCATCTGCTGGCCATCGCGGGGCGGCTGGGGGTGCCGCTGGCCCTCGACGACTTCGACGCGCTGGCCCGGGAGGTGCCCACGCTGGTCGATCTACAGCCCTCCGGACGGTTCCTGATGGAGGACTTCTGCTACGCCGGTGGGCTGCCGGTGGTGATGCGCGAGCTGGGCGCGCTGCTGCACCCGGGAGCGGCCACGGTGACCGGGCGCACGGTGGCGGAGAACGTCGCCGACGCCGAGTGCTGGAACCGTGAGGTGATCCGGACACTGGACGACCCCTTCCAGGAAGCGGGCACCGGCACCGCCGTGCTGCGCGGCAATCTCGCGCCGAACGGCGCGGTGATCAAACAGTCCGCCGCATCACGGCACCTGCTCACCCACCGGGGCCGGGCCCTGGTGTTCGACACTCCGGAGGACTACCTCGCCGTGCACGCCGACGAGGACCTGCCGGTGGACGAGAACACCGTGCTGGTGATCCGGGGCAGCGGCCCGCGCGGCTACCCGGGCATGCCCGAGGTGTCCAATGTGGTGCTGCCGCCCAAGCTGCTGCGCAAGGGCGTCGAGGACATGGTGCGCATCTGTGACGGCCGGATGTCCGGGACCGGCTTCGGCACCGTGGTGCTCCATGTGTCTCCCGAGTCCGCCGTCGGCGGCCCGCTGGCACTGGTGCGCGACGGTGACTGGATCACCCTGGACGTCCCGGCGCGCACGCTGACCCTGGAGGTGGACGAGGAGGAGCTGGAGCGCCGACGGGCCGCCTGGGAGCCCCCGCCGCCGGTCGCCGACCGGGGCTGGAGCAGGCTCTACACCGAGCATGTGCTGCAGGCGGACCAGGGCCTGGACCTGGATTTCCTGGTCGGCGGCAGCGGACATCCGGTGCCCCGCGAGTCCCACTGACCACCGACTCCCACGGTCACCGCGCGGTGCCCGGCCGACCCGTCGCTCGCGGTCACCGCGCGGTGGCCGGACAGCCGGGCACGGCCGCCGTCAGTGGGCCAGGAGCCTGCGCAGCCACCGCAGCCGCGCCGCCCGCGCGTCACGCGAGACGGCCGCCTGCGGTGCCATGCCCGAGAATCCGTGGAAGGCACCCGGCCAGACGTGCAGTTCGGCCTGTCCCCCGGCTCGCCAGATGCGGCCGGCGTAGTCGACGTCCTCGTCGCGGAAGGTTTCCGCGGCCCCTACGTCGATGAACGCGGGAGGCAGACCGGACAGGTCCGTCGCCCGGGCCGGTGCGGCGTAGGGCGAGACGTCGTCACCGCCGCGCGCGGCGCCGAGCAGCGCGGTCCACCCGGCCTCGTTCGCGGCCCTGTCCCACACCCCGACTCCCGCCATCTGCAGGGCGGAGGGCGTGTCATTGCGGTCGTCCAGCATGGGGCACATCAGCAGCTGTCCGAACAGGGCGGGGCCGCCGCGGTCCCGTGCCATCAGGGCGACCGCGGCAGCGAGGCCGCCACCGGCGCTGCCCCCGACGACGATGAGGCGCCCGGGGTCGATGCCCAGCTCGGCGGCGTGCTCGGCCGTCCACACCAGACCGGCGTAGCAGTCCTCGACCGGCCCGGGGTGCTGGGTCCCGGGTGCCAGGCGGTACTCGACGGACACCACGGAGAGCCGCAGCTCCTGGGCGAGGTCGAGCATCTCCGGCACGCCCGTGCGGTTGTCCCCGACCGTCATGCCGCCCCCGTGGATGTGGTACAGCGCCGGCACCGGAGTGGCCGCGTCCGCCAAGCGGCAGATCAGCAGGGAGACGTCCGGCGCGTCCACCGGGCCGGGCACGGACCGCTCCTCGACCCGGAACGCCCCGTCGCGCTCCAGGGCCTCGTCCGTCACCGGCTCCAGCCCGGGCACGTCCTGAGGGGGTGTCGCACCCGGATCGGCCCCGGAGCCGCCGGGCGGCAGGAGCTCATGGATGGCCGCGAGCGCCGTGGCGAGTTCCGGATCGAACGGCGGCGGTGGCCCGACCGGTGCGGTGGCCGTACGGACGGGCGAGGTGTGCTCCACGGTCGACTCCCAGGGCGGTGGCAGGGGAACTCCTACGGTCGGCCGCCCACTGCCCCAAGATCAGCAGCCGCGCGGCGGATTGTACCGACCGGGTGGCGGGGCAGGACGGCGCGGCCTGACGACCGGTCAGCCACCAGCCGTCCCGGCTGTCGTCGTTCAGCCGTCCCGGCTCTCGTCGTTCAGCCGTTCCAGCTCTCGTCGTACGGATCGCGCGGGGCCGGGACCGGCCGGGACCGGCTGACCTCGAGGTAGGGGATGGTGCCACCGCCCACGGGGTCCTTGGTCCGCTTGCGGGTGTAGGTGCCGACGACCTGGAGCCAGGTGTCGGGCTGCAGCACCGGTGGCACCCGTCCGGTCAGGCCGACCTTGACGGGCTGGGCGTCGGCGGCGCAGCAGTTGAGCGCCATGCGGACGAGGTAGGGGGCGCCGTGGCCGTCGAGCGCGACGAAGCCGGTGATCTCCACCCTCCGGTGCGCCAGGGAGCGCCCGTGGTCGTACACCGCGCGGCCGGCGTAATCGGCCACGTTCAGCGGCAGCGGGTCCCCGGCGGGGAGGGCGGGGAAGCCCCAAGGGCGTTGCAGCGCCGTCCCGGTGTGCATGGCGGTGTACGAGCCGAGCGCGGGCGGCGCCACCAGGATGAGGGCGAACAGCGGGAGTACGAGGAGCCAGGAGACGCGTGGTTCCCGGTGGGCGTGACCGTCTTCGCCCTCCCCGTGGCCGCCTTCGCCCTCCCTGTGGCCGCCTTCGCCCTCCCCCGCGTCCTCACCGGCCGTGCGCGTCCGCCGCTCGTACCAGACGGTGGCGACGGCGGCCGCCATCAGGACGGCACCGGCCGCGAGGAGCAACGGGCGCAGCCCCGCCTTCACATAGCGCAGATAGAGGTCGGTGGATCCGGCCCGCAGCACCGCCCCGCCGACCAGGAACAGTACGATCACCTGTGCCTTCCGGTTCACAGCAGCACCGCCCCGACCAGGGACGACACCAGGACGGCGAGAACGAAGGTGGCGGGCGCGAACCGCAGCGCGAACCCGCGGCCGAACGTGCCGGTCTGCATGGCGAACAGCTTCAGGTCGATCATCGGCCCCACGACGAGGAACGCCAGCCGGGCGGTGAGCGAGAACTGCGACAGGGACGCGGCCACGAAGGCGTCGGCCTCGGAGCAGATCGACAGCAGCACCGCGAGGGCCGCCAGGGCGAGGATCGACACGACCGGGTCGTCGGCCGCGCCCCGCAGCCAGCTCGCCGGGACCACGGCCTTGAGGGTGGCCGCGGCCATCGCGCCGACGACGAGGAACCCCCCGGCGTGCATCACGTCGTGGCGTACGGACGCCCAGAACGCGGCGCCCTTGCCGTGGCCGTGGAAGGCGGGCCGGGCCGGTGGGCGCAGCCAGTCGGCCCGCCCCAGCCGCTGCCACAGCCAGCCCATCGCACACGCCACCAGCAGACTCGCCACGAACCGGGCGAGCACCATCTGCGGCTGGCGGGGGAACGCGACGGCGGTGGCGGTCAGCACGATCGGGTTGATCGCCGGGGCGGACAGCAGGAACGCCAGCGCCGCCGCGGGGGTGACGCCCCGGCGCACCAGCGCCCCGGCCACCGGTACGGAGGCGCATTCACAGCCGGGCAGCACCGCCCCGGCCACGCCCGCCACCGGCACCGCGACGGCGGGCCGCCGCGGGAGCGCGCGGGCGAAGAACGACGGCGGGACGAACACCGCGATGAGCGCCGACAGCAGCACCCCGAGCACGAGGAAGGGCAGAGCCTGGAGGACCACCGCGGTGAACACGGTCATCCAGCTCTGCGCCACCGGGGCCGACAGCGCCCGGCGCACCGGGCCCTGTGCGACCACCACCAGGAGCAGCAGCATGATGAGGCCGAGGGAGGAGTCGAACCGCCCGCGCCGCGGATCGCCCGCGGCGCGGCGGCCGGCCCCGGTCGGGGCCGCTTCGGTCGTGGTGGTCACGGGTGAGGTACCTCCGGCGTCGAGGGTGCGTGGCGCGGTTCCCCGCCCCCTCCAGTACGCCGGTTCGGCCCCGCGTGCTCACCGCGGCCACCATGAACCGGAAGTCCTCCCGGCGTCCGCCGCCTGGCTCAGCCGGGGCTCACCCAGGTGCCCAGATCGGCGGAGCGGGTCATGGCGTCCAGCAGGGTGGCGCTGTGCACGGCGTCGTCCAGGGTGGCGCCGTGGGCGGTGCCCTCGGCGATGGAGCGCAGGAAGTGGTGCGCCTCGATCACCTTCAGATCGTCATAGCCCATGCCATTGGCCGAGCCGGGCTGGAAGGCGGCGTACTCGCCGTGCCCGGGGCCGACGTACACGGTGCAGACGGGCTGGTCCTGATACGCGGTGCCGCGGCTGACGCCGAGTTCGCCCATGCGCCGGAAGTCCCAGAAGACCGCGCCCTTGGTGCCGTGGATCTCGAAGCCGTAGGTGTTCTGCTCGCCGACCGAGACCCGGCACGCCTCCAGCACCCCGCGGGCGCCGGAGGCGAAGCGCAGCAGACAGGAGACGTAGTCCTCGTTCTCCACCGGGCCCAGCTCGCCGCCGGTGGCCCGGGTGTGTCCGGCGGTGGCGCCGGTGGGGCGGGCCCGCTCGGGCACGAAGACGGCGGTGTCGGCGGTCAGCGCGTCGATCTCGCCGAGCAGGAAACGGGCCAGGTCCACCCCGTGGGAAGCGAGGTCGCCCAGCACTCCGCTGCCGCCGCGCGCACGTTCGTACCGCCAGGTCAGGGCCCCCTCGGGGTGGGCGGCGTAGTCGCTGAAGAGGCGGACGCGGGCATGGGTGACGGTGCCGATCTCACCGGCGGCGATCATGGCGCGGGCGGTCTGGACGGCGGGCGCGTTGCGGTAGTTGAAGCCGACCGCGCCCTGGACCCCGGCCTCGGCCACGGCCCCGGCGACCGCGCGGGCGTCGTCGGCGGTGAGCCCGACCGGCTTCTCGATCCAGATGTGCTTGCCCGCGCGGGCCATGGCGACGCCGATCTCGCGGTGCAGGAAGTTCGGCGCGGCGATGCTCACCGCCCGGACGCGGGGGTCGGCGGCGACCTCCTGCCAGTCCCGGGCGGCGGTGGCGAAGCCGTACCGCCCGGCGGCCTCCTCGGCCCGGCCGGGCACCTCGTCGGCGACGGCGACCAGTTCGGGCCGTACGGACAGTTGCGGGAAGTGGTGCGGCAGCCGGACGTACGCCTGGGTGTGCACCCGTCCCATCCAGCCGAACCCCACGACGGCGACCCCGAGCGTACTCACCATGACTGCCCTTCTTTGGACCGTTCCAGACCTCTCCCGGCCCACACTGAAAGCCGTCTCCGCAGGTGTCAACCCCTTTGACAACCGCGTCCGCGCTGTGGAACGGTCCAGGACATGAGACCACCGACGATCCGCGATGTCGCCGAACGGGCCGGAGTGTCGAAGTCGCTGGTCTCCCTGGTGCTGCGCGGATCCGAGCAGGTGCGCCCCGAGAAGCGGCGGGCCGTCCTGGCCGCCGTCGAGGAGCTCGGCTACCGGCCCAACGCCGCCGCGCGCAGCCTCAGCGAGCGGCGCACCCGGACCGTCGGGGTGCTCCTCAACGACCTGCGCAACCCCTGGTTCGTGGAGCTGCTCGACGGCCTCAACGCCGAGCTGTACGCGAGCGGTCTGCGGACCCTGCTGGCCGACGGCCGGCAGGGCCGGCGGCTCGGCGAGGACCTCACCCACACCTTCACCGAGCTGCGGGTGGACGGTCTGATCGCCGTGGGCACGCTCCCGGACCCGGCGGCGGTGCGCACCGCGGCCGCGCGGATGCCCACGGTGGTCGCGGGCACCCGCGAGCCGGTGCTGCCCGACGTGGACATCGTCGCGGGCGACGACGAGCTGGGCGCCCGCCTCGCCACCGAGCACCTCATCGGCCTGGGCCACCGGCACATCGCCCATATCGCCGGGCGGGGCGTGGTGGGCGAACTGCGCCGCCGCGGCTTCGAGGCGGTCATGCGCGAGCACGGACTGTCCGGGTCGGCGACCGTGGAGCAGGGCGATCTGACCGAGGAGGGCGGCTACCGGGCCACGGTCCGGCTGCTGGGCGCGCCGCACCGGCCCACCGCCGTCTTCGCGTTCAACGACATGGCCGGTGTCGGCGCGCTGTCGGCCGCCGAGGAGCTCGGCCTGCGGGTGCCGGACGACCTCTCCCTCGTCGGCTACGACAACACCTATCTCGCGCGGCTGCGCCATCTGTGGCTCACCACCGTGGACAACGCCGGTCATGACATCGGCCGCCGCGCCGCGCGCCGGCTGCTCGACCGGATCGCCGACCCCGCCCGCCCCGGCGAGGTCGCCCTCACCGCCCCGGCCCTCGAGGTCCGCGGTACGACGGCGCCGCCGCGTCCGTTGGACTGACCGTCGCGCACCGGCCATTGACGCCCCGTCGGTCCCCTGCCTATCGTCCGTCCGAAGTACTGAGCAGTGTCCGATATATCGAACATTCTGCGGTACAGGAGTCGCCATGCGATCAACGGGACGCACCAGACGGGGCCTCGGCCTCACCGTGAGCGCTCTGCTCACCACCTCGCTCGCCGCCGCGTTGCTCACCGACCCCACGGCCGCCGGGGCCCACTCCGCGGCCGTGACCGACTACTCGATCACCGTCGATCCGGACCGCGCGGGCCCGGAGATCGACGACGCGATGTACGGCGTCTTCTACGAGGACATCAACCGCGCCGCGGACGGCGGGCTGTACGCGGAGATGGTCCAGAACCGGTCCTTCGAGTACGGCACCGCCGACAACGCCTCGTACACCCCGCTCACCTCGTGGACCGAGACCGCGACCGGTGGCGCCACCGGCACGGCCCGCGTGGTGGACGACGCGGCACGGCTGAACGAGAGGAACCGCGACTATCTGCGGCTGGACCTCCACGGCGACGGCAGCGGCGCCGGGGCGGGGTACGGCGTCACCAACTCCGGCTACAACACCGGCATCGCCGTCCAGGCCGGTAAGCGCTATGACTTCTCGGTGTGGGCCCGCACCGACAACCCCTCGGGCACCCCGCTGACGATCGGTCTGCACACCGCCTCGGGCTCCACCGCGCTCGCCACGCCGCTGCGCGCCACCGTGCGCGGGGACCGCTGGACGAAGTACACCGGGACGTTCACCGCGCGCGCCACGGACACCACCGGACGGCTCGCGGTGACCGCCGGCGGTGGCGGCACCCTCCGGCTCGACATGGTCTCGCTCTTCCCCCGGGACACCTTCAAGGGCCGCCCGAACGGGCTGCGCGAGGACCTCGCGGAGAAGATCGCCGCCCTGAGGCCGGGCTTCCTGCGCTTCCCGGGCGGCTGTCTGGTGAACACCGGAAGCCACCAGGCGTACGAGGCGCCGGGCTGGGAACGCAAGCGGTCCTACCAGTGGAAGGACACCGTCGGCCCGGTCGAGGAGCGGCCCACCAACGCCAACTTCTGGGGCTACAACCAGTCCTACGGCCTCGGCTACTACGAGTACTTCCAGTTCGCCGAGGACATCGGCGCCGAACCGCTGCCCGTGGTGCCCGCCCTCGTCACCGGCTGCGGCCAGAACAAGGCCACCGACGACCCCGGGCTGCTCGAGCGCCACATCCAGGACACCCTCGACCTGATCGAGTTCGCCAATGGGCCGGCGACCTCCACCTGGGGCAAGAAGCGCGCGCAGATGGGGCATCCGAAGCCCTTCGGGCTGAACCGTCTGGAGGTCGGCAACGAGGAGAACCTCCCCGACGCCTTCTTCGAGCGCTTCACCGAGTTCCGCAAGGCCATCGAGGCGAAGCACCCGGAGATCACGGTGATCAGCAACTCCGGGCCCGACGACAGCGGTGCCACCTTCGACCGCGCCTGGGAGCTGAACCGCGCGGCCAAGGTGAAGATGGTCGACGAGCACTACTACAACAGCCCCCAGTGGTTCCTGGAGAACAACAACCGCTATGACTCCTACGACCGCCAGGGCCCGAAGGTGTTCCTCGGTGAATACGCCTCGCAGGACAACCGCTTCGGCAACTCCCTCGCCGAGGCCGCGTACATGACCGGCCTGGAGCGCAACGCCGATGTGGTCAAGATGGCCTCCTACGCCCCGCTGCTGGCCAACGAGGACTACGTCCAGTGGCGGCCGGATCTGATCTGGTTCGACAACGCCGCCTCCTGGGGCTCGACCAGCTATGAGACCCAGAAGCTGTTCATGAACAACGTCGGCGACCAGGTGGTGCCGAGCCAGGCGTCCGCCACCCCGTCCCTCCCCTCCGGCCCGATCACCGGCGCCGTCGGCCTGTCCACCTGGGCCACCAGCGCCGCGTACGACGATGTCCAGGTCACCTCCGCGGACGGATCCACCCTGCTGAGCGACGACTTCTCCGGCGGCGACGGCAAGTGGACCAAGGCCACCGGGACCGGCTCCTGGCAGGTGCGGGACGGCGCGTACGTCCAGTCCGACACCGCCGCCGAGAACACGATGGTCACCGCGGGCGACAGCGGCTGGCAGAACTACGACCTGAGGCTGAAGGCCACCAAGCGCGCGGGCAGCGAGGGCTTCCTCATCGCCTTCGGGGTCAAGGACACCGGCAACTACTACTGGTGGAACCTCGGCGGCTGGGGCAACACCCGGTCCGCCGTGGAGAAGGCCACGGACGGCGCCAAGCAGACGATGGTCGAGGACGGCACGAAGATCGAGACGGGCCGGGCGTACGACGTGCGGATCGAGGTCCGCGGCCGGCAGGTGACGCTGTACCTGGACGGGAAGAAGTGGGGCGCCTTCACCGATGACAAGGTGGCCGAGCCATTCCGCCAGGTGGTAACCCGTGACAAGGCCACCGGTGAGCTCATCGTCAAGGTGGTCAACGCCCAGGACGCCGCGGCCCGCACCCGGATCGACCTCGGCAAGGGCGTCACGGTCCGGCGGACCGCGCGGCTGACCACGCTTCAGGGCGACCCGAATGCGGTGAACACCGCCACCGATCAGCCCATCAAGCCGAGCAACTCCACCATCGACGGGGTGGACAGCACGTTCAGCCACACGTTCCCGGCCCACTCCATCACGTTCATGCGGATCGCCACACGGAAGTGAGGTGACCGTCGAGGAGGAGGGCGGGGGTCGCGATGTGATCCCCGCCCTCGCCACGGCCGCCGCCGGCCATCTCGGCGACACGCTCGGATGACCTCGGTCCGGCGGATCGAGCGCAGGGTCGGCCAGGAGACCGCACGGGAGGGCACGCATGAGTCCGAGGAACTTCTCCGGGCCTCCGTCTGACCGGCGCCGCCGCGGGAGACGGAGGCGACGCCCGCACACAGCGGTCCGCCTCGCCGTCGTCGACGGCGTCATCCGCGGCCTCGACCGCCGATCGCACCGCCCGCCGCGCCCACCGCCAGGCCGAGGACGACCATCACCACATAGCTGTAGACCTCATAGCCGTCGGGGACGAGGAAGCGGACGAACCCCATGAAATGGAGCCAGCCCCACCACTCGTGCAGCAACCCGCTTCCGCCGCCGACGACGAGGGTGAGGGAGAGCAGATGCGACACGGCGGCGAGCGGGGAGGTGTCCTTGGTGGATGTCATGGCCCGAACCTAGGCGGGCCGCCCCGGGCCGCGGATCGGGCACATGGCGGCGGGGCGGTGACCAAAGGAGGCCGTCAGCCACCGGGGAACGGTACTTAAGTATCCGCTCGCGGCACGGATCCCCGCTCGCCCGCCCGGCCCGCGTAGATTTCCGGGACATGCGCCGCATCCACCGCACCCGCCGGGACTGGGCCGCCGATCTGGGGCTGATGCTCTTCGCCGCCTGCTTCGCCGCCGCCAGTGCGGATTCGATACCGATCGAGGAGGACCTCGATCCGCTGTGGCGGACCGTCGATCAGGTGATCGGCGGACTGGGGTGTGCGACGGTCCTGCTGCGGCGGCGGTGGCCGGTGGCACTCGCGGTGGCGCTGCTGCTGGCGGGCAGCGAGGTGTCGCACTATCTGACCGGTCCGGCGATGGTGGCCGTGTTCACGGTGGCCGCGACCCGGCCGTGGCGGGCCACCGCGTGGGTGGCGGCGGTGGCCTTCGTACCGCTTCCCGCCTTCCTGTGGCAGCTGCCGGAGGTGTCGGGGGACCGGAAGAGCTCGGCGCTGACGTACTTCGCGCTGATCGCCGGGGCCATCGGATGGGGGTTGTTCCGGCGGTCCCGGCAACAGCTGATCGCCTCCCTGCGGGAGCGCGCCGAACTCGCCGAGGCGGACGCTGAGTCGCGGACCGAGCGGGCCCGCCGGGAGGCGCGGGAGGAGATCGCGCGCGAGATGCACGATGTGCTGGGGCACCGGCTGACGCTGCTGAGCCTGCACGCGGGGGCGCTGGAGTTCCACACCAACGCGCCCCGGGAGGAGATCGGGAAAGCCGCCGGGGTGATCCGGGAGAGCGCCCATCTGGCGCTGCGCGATCTGCGTGAGGTGATCGGGGTGCTGCGCGCGGGACCGGCGGAGGACGAGCGGCCGCAGCCCGAACTGGCCGACCTGGCCCGGCTGGTGGCGGAGGCCCGGGCGGCGGGTGGCCGGATCGAGCTGACCGGACCGCCCGACGGACCGGCCCCGCCGCCCGTGGTCGGGCGAACGGCGTACCGCATCGTCCAGGAGGCGCTGACCAACGCGCGCAAACACGCGCCCGGCGCGGCGGTCACGGTACGGGTGGCGGGAGGCCCGGCGGACCGGCTGACGGTGGAGGTCCGCAACGCGCCGCCGCCCGCGGCGGCCGCGGACACCCGCCGTGGCGAAGGCAGCCGCGGCGAAGGCAGCCGCGGCGAAGGCGGCGGGCAGGGGCTGATCGGACTGGCCGAACGGGCGCGGCTGGCGGGCGGCGAGCTGAGCGCGGGCCCGGCCCAGGGCGGTTTCCGGGTGCGCGCCTGGCTACCCTGGCCCGCGGCGGACGCGGTGTCCGCCGCGGGCCGGGCATGAGGGAGGACGGCGCGGGTGATCCATGTCCTGCTGGTGGACGACGACGCGATCGTACGGGCCGGGCTGCGCCTGATGCTGGGCGGCGCCCCGGACATCGAGGTCGTCGCGGAGGCCGCCGACGGGGCGGAGGTGCCCTCCCTGGTCGCCGCGCACCGGCCCGATGTGGTGCTAATGGACATCAGGATGCCGGGCGTCGACGGGCTGACCGCCACCACCGAGCTCCGGGCCCGGCCCGGAGCCCCGGAGGTGCTGGTGCTGACCACCTTCCACACCGACGCCCATGTGCTGCGGGCGCTGCGCGGCGGCGCGGCCGGGTTTCTCCTCAAGGACACCCCGCCGCGGGACATCGTCACGGCCATCCGGGCGGTGGCCGCCGGGGACCCGGTGCTCTCCCCCGCCGTCACCCGTCGGCTCATCGAGCAGGTGGCGGGCGGCGGGCGGGAGGACCGGGCCACCGCCGCCCGGGCCCGGCTGGCGCTGCTGGGCGAGCGGGAGCGGGAGGTGGCCCGGGCGGTCGGGCGGGGCCGGTCCAACGCGGAGATCGCCCGGGAGCTGCATCTCGCGCTGCCGACGGTGAAGGCCCATGTGTCGCGCATCCTGACCCGGCTGGATCTCAACAACCGCGTGCAGATCGCCCTGCTGGCGCATGACGCCGACGCGTCGGACGACGGCTGAACGCCGCTCCTCGCGCCCCGGGGTGTGAACGACGTGAACGAGGGGAGGCAATTTAAATCAGTCGCTTGACTTAAGTGTGGCCCATGAGGTTGCCTGATCTTGTCGATGACCACTCCGCCGCGGACCGAGGGAGAGCGTCGTGGCTCCAGGAGACGGCGAGCAGTTACTCAGCTATCCGATCCCCAGCGATACGGCGCTGGGACCACCCGCCGAGTGGGCCCGGCTGCGGCAGCGGTGCCCGGTGGCGAAGGTGGCCCTGCCCAGCGGGGACGAGGCGTCCCTGCTGACCCGCTACGACGATGTGAAGCAGGTGCTCTCCGACCCCAGGTTCACCCGGCTGCTGAACGCCGACGACGCGGCCCGCGTCTCGGACAGCGAGTCGGGCGGGGTGTTCAACAGCGCGATGGCGCAGTCGCTCCCGCAGGGCGGCGAGGGCCATCAGCGGTGGCGCCGGATGGTGGCCAGATGGTTCACGGCCAAGCGCATGAGCGCGCTGCGGCCGGGGATCGAGGCGATGGCCGAGCGGCTCATCGACGCCATGCTGGAGCACGGCCACCCGGCGGACCTCAAGGCTCATCTGGCGTTCCCGCTGCCGGTGTGGGTGATCTGCGATCTGCTGGGCGTCCCCGACAGCGACCGCGACCGGTTCGCCCACTGGTCCGACACCCTGCTCAATCTCACCCGGTACCAGCAGAGCGAAGTCGACGCCGCCCAGGCCGAGTTCGCGGACTACATGGCCGCCCATGTGGCCGCCAAGCGGACCGGGCCGGGCGAGGATCTGCTCAGTGAGCTCATCACGGCCACCGGCCCCGGCGGCCATCGGATGTCCGACGCGGAGCTGGTGGCCACCGGCCAGGCCCTGCTGGTCGCCGGGCACGAGACCACCGCGAACATGATCGGGAAGATGACGGCCATGCTGCTGGCCGACCGGAGGCACTGGGAGCGGCTGCTGGCCGACCGCTCGCTGGTGCGCACCGCCGTGGAGGAGGCGCTGCGGTTCGACGCCAACCCGGGGTTCGGAATGCCCCGGTACATCGGCGAGGACACCGAAGTGGCCGACACCCTGCTGCCGCGCGGCACCACGGTGGTGTGCAGCATGGCCGCCGCCAACCGTGACGAGACCGCCTTCGAGGGCGCCGGCGAGCTGGCGCTCGACCGCAGCCCCAACCCCCATCTGGCGTTCGGCGCCGGGGCGCACTCCTGCCTGGGGCAGGCGCTGGCCCGCACCGAGCTGCAGGCCACGCTGGATGTGCTGCTGCGCCGCCTCCCGACCCTCGAACTCGCCGTCCCGGCAGCGGAGTTGCGGCGGCTGGAGGGCCTGGCCGTGGGCGGGCTGCGCGAGCTTCCGGTGCGGTGGTGACCATGGCGGCCAGGGCCGTACGGCACGAGCGGGCCGATGCCACGCGCGGGGCGATCCTCGCCGCCGCGGAGCGGCTGTTCGCCGAGCGCGGGGTGTACGCGGTCTCCAACCGCCAGGTCAGCGAGGCCGCGGGGCAGGGCAACAACGCGGCGGTCGGCTACCACTTCGGTACCAAGGCCGACCTGGTGCGGGCGATCGCCCGGCAACACGCCGAGCAGGTCGAGCGGTTGCGCCTGCGGCTGCTGGCCGAGATCGGCGACTCCACCGACGTACGGGACTGGGTGGCCGCTCTGGTGCGCCCGGTCCTCGAGCACCTGGCCGAACTGCCCAGCCCGACCTGGTACGCGCGGTTCTGCGCCCAGGTGATGACCGACCCGGCCCTCCACGAGATCATGGCCGATGAGTCCCTGGCCTCTCCGGCGCTGCGGCGGACCGTCGAAGGCTTCAACCGGTGCCTCCCCGAGCTGCCGATCGAGGTGCACATCGAGCGCGGGGCCATGGCGCGCAACCTGATCCTGCACATGTGCGCCGAGCGGGAGCGCGCGCTCGCCGAGAACACCACCACGCCGCGGTCCAGCTGGCACGACGCCGCCACCGGCCTGATCGACGGGATCGTCGGGCTGTGGCTGGCGCCCGTCACCCGCTGATCGCGGCCTCCACACACCAGCGGCCCGTCGAGGGCCGTCGGGGGACAACGGGGGTTCCACCACACGCCCCATACGAATTGAGGGAGCGATGACCAGCACAGTGAACCCGGTGGACGAGCACGCCGCGCGGGCACCGGAGTTTCCGATGGCCAGGGCGGCGGGCTGCCCGTTCGACCCGCCCCCGACGCTGCGGGACCTGCAGCGGGAGGGCCCGCTGGCGAGGGTTCGCCTGTGGGACGGCAGCACCCCCTGGCTGGTGACCCGGTACGCCGATCAGCGGGCGTTGCTGGGCGACCCGAGGGTCAGCGCCGACATCCACCGGCCCGGCTACCCCCGCCAGGCCCCGATGCCACCCGGAGGTACGGGGGTCAGCTTCATCCTCAAGGACGACCCCGAGCACGCCCGGCTGCGGCGGATGGTGACGGCGCCGTTCGCCATCAAGCGGGTGGAGGCCATGCGGCCCGGTGTGCAGAAGATCGTGGACGACCTGATCGACGAGTTGCTGGCCGGTCCGAACCCGGTGGACCTGGTGGAGGCGTTCGCCCTGCCGGTGCCCTCGCTGGTCATCTGTCAGCTGCTCGGGGTGCCCTACGCCGACCATGACTTCTTCCAGGACAACAGCAAGGTCATCATCAACCGGAACGTCACCCCCGAGCAGCGCTCGGCCGCCCATGGGAACCTGATCGAGTATCTGGACGGCCTGATGGGCGAGAAGATCGCCCGCCCCGTCGACGATCTGCTCTCGGGGCTGGCCGAGCGGGTCACGGCGGGCGAGTTGTCCCGCAACGAGGCGGCGCAGATGGGGGTGCTGCTGCTGATCGCGGGTCACGAGACCACCGCCAATATGATCGCGCTCGGCACTCTCGCCCTGTTCGAGCACCCCGAGCAACTCGCCCTGCTGCGCGACACCGACGACCCCCGGCTGATCGCCTCGGCGGTGGAGGAGCTGCTGCGCTACCTCCACATCACCCACAGCGGGCGGCGCCGGGTGGCGGTGGAGGACATCGAGATCGGCGGGGAGGTCATCCGCGCGGGCGAGGGGCTGATCCTGGCCAATGACATCGCCAACCGGGACCCCGGGATGTTCGCCGAGCCCGACCGGCTGGACCTCCGGCGCGACGCCCGCCGCCATGTGGCCTTCGGCTTCGGGGTGCACCAGTGCCTGGGCCAGCCACTGGCCCGGATGGAGCTCCAGGTCGTCTACGGCACCCTCTACCGCCGCATCCCCACCCTGCGGGCTGCCGTGGAGCTGGAGCGGATCCCGTTCAAACACGACGGCTCGGTCTACGGCGTCTACGAACTGCCCGTGACCTGGTGATGAGGGAGAAGCTGATGAAGGTGACCGTCGACCAGGACAGGTGTGTGGCTTCCGGCCAGTGCGTGGTCGCCGCGATGGAGGTGTTCGACCAGCGCGACGAGGACGGCGTCGTGGTGCTGCTCGATCCCGAGCCCCGGGCCGAGCGGGCCGAGGACGTCCGGCACGCCGCGGCCGTCTGTCCGGCCCTGGCCATCGCGATCGAGGACTGACGACCCGGCACGCGGACAGCGCGTGTCCCGGCGGAGGCGGACGAGGCCGCCTCCGCCGGGACATGCGGAGGAAACCTACGGTGAGCGCGGCACACGTCGCCGCGGGGAAGGGAACACGTGAGCAGCACCGGACTCGGGGGCCGTGCCGTCATCGTCACCGGAGCGGGGTCGGGGATCGGCCGGGCCGCCGCCCTGGCACTCGCCCAGGAGGGGGCGAAGGTGCTGGTGGCGGACCTGAACAAGGACGGCGCCGAGCAGGCCGTCGCGGACATCGGGGCACAAGGCGGAACGGCCCGCGCGGTCGTCGGCGACCTCGGCGATCGGCGGGTGGTGGACCAGGTGGTGACCACGGCGGTGGCGGAGTTCGGCGGCCTCGACGTCCTGGTCAACAACGCCGGTGTCATGGACCGCTTCTCGGCGGCCGCGGACACCGACGACGCCGAATGGGAGCGCGTCCTGCGGGTCAACCTCACGGCGCCCTTCATGCTCACACGGGCCGTGCTGCCGCACATGCTGGCCGCGGGCCGCGGCGCGATCGTCTTCACCGCGTCCGAGGCCGCGCTGCGCGGCAGTGCGGCCGGCACCGCCTACACCGCCTCCAAACACGGTGTCGTGGGCTTGGTGAAGTCCCTCGCCGTGATGTACCGGGACCGAGGAATCCGCGCCAACGCCATCGCCCCGGGCGGCACCGCGACCGGCATCCGGGTCGACGCCCGGCCCGGGGCTCACGGCCCGGCCGTCATAGGGGCCCACGCCGCGAGCATGGGCAGGATCGCCACGGCCGAGGAGCAGGCCGCCGCCATCGTCTTCCTCGCCTCCGACGCCGCCAGCAACGTCAACGGCGTCATCCTGCCCGTCGACAACGGCTGGTCCGCCGTCTGACGCGGTGGCACACCGATCACACTGGCCTGTTTTCGATGTTGCAGAAGTTGAGCGGGGCTCAATAGAGTGGTTGTTGAGATTTAAAGGAAAATTGCACCGCTTTCCCACGGCATCGCGCTCCTGGAAGGAAGGCACTGTGCACAACCACTCTCTCCGCTCCCCCGAGGCTCGTGACTACCTGGTGATCGGCGCCGGCCCCGCCGGCCTTCAGCTCGGGCACCTGCTGGCGACGGCGGGCCACACCTACCGGATTCTGGAAGCCGGAAGCAGACCGGGCACCTTCTTCCGCACGTTCCCCCGCCACCGTCAGCTGATCTCCAGCAACAAGGTGCACACCGGTATCGACGACCCCGAGTTCAACCTCCGGATGGACTGGAACTCCCTGCTGTCCCCGGATCCCGAGCTGCTCTTCACCCGTTACAGCAAGCGCTACTTCCCGGCCGCCGACGACTATGTGCGCTATCTGGCCGACTTCGCCGAGGCGTTCGGCCTCGACATCGCCTATGACACCCGGGCGGTGAGGATCTGCCGCGACGACGACGGCTTCACCGTCACCGATCAGCACGGCGACGACCACCGCGGCCACCGGCTGGTGATGGCCACCGGAGTGAGCCTCCCCTACATCCCCGATGTGCCGGGTATCGAGACCGCCGAGAACTACACCGTCGTCTCGGTGGACCCCGACGACTTCACCGACCAGCGCGTCCTGATCCTCGGCAAGGGCAACTCCGCGCTGGAGACGGCCGACAACCTCATCGAGACGGCCGCCGTCATCCATGTGGCCGGACCGCACAGCCTGCGGCTGGCCTGGAAGAGCCACTACGTGGGCCATCTGCGCGCCGTCAACAACAACTTCCTCGACACCTACCAGCTCAAATCGCAGAACGCCATACTCGACGGCAACGTGCTCTCGATCGAGAAGGAGCCGGGTGACGGCGGCCGGTACCGCGTGCGGTTCAGCTTCTCCCGGGCGAACGAGGTCGTGAAGGAACTGATCTACGACCGGATCATCGTGTGCACCGGCTTCCGCTTCGACGCCTCGCCGTTCGACCCCGAGTGCCGCCCCGAGCTGGTCATCAACGACCGCTTCGCCGCCCTCACATCGGCGTACGAATCGGTCAACGTGCCCGGGCTGTACTTCGCCGGCACCCTCACCCAGCAGCGCGACTTCAAGCGCTCGACCAACGGCTTCATCCACGGATTCCGTTACGGCGTCCGGGCGTTGAGCCGCATCCTCGACGAACGCCACCATGACCGGCCCTGGCCGCACCAGCCGCTGGCCACCGACGCGTCCGCGCTGGCGGACGCGGTGGTGGCGCGGGTCAACCGCAGTTCCGCGCTGTGGCAGCAGTTCGGTGTGATCGGCGATCTGCTGGTCACGGCCGACGGCGGCCAAGCCCGCTACCACGAGGAGGTGCCGGTCGCCTACGCCCATGAAAGCCCCCTGACGGCGGGCGCCGACTACTTCATCGTCACCCTGGAGTACGGCCCCGACCACGACAAGGTCGACCCCTTCGACATCACGGTGCGCCGGGCGGCGCAGAACTCGGTCGGGGAAGCCTTCGACGCCGCCTATCTGCATCCGGTGATCCGCCACTTCCGGGGCGGTGAACTCCTCGGCACCCACCACATGGCCGAGAACCTGGAGAACGAGTGGAACCATCCGAAGGTCCACCACGCTCCGCTGGTCGAGTTCTTCGCGCGTGAGCTGGACGCGCAGCCCGCCGGTGCGGGGCGGTGACACCGCGCCATGCTGATGACCGTCCAGGACTTCGAGACCGCCGCCCGGACGAGACTCGACCCCGTGCACGCCGACTTCATCGCCGGTGGCGCGGGGGACGAGATCACCGTACGGGCCAATGAGGAGGCGTTCCGGCGGCTGCGGCTGCTGCCCAGGGTGCTGCGCGGCAACACCGAGCGGACGCTGGACATCACCGTGCTCGGCAGCCGTGCCCGGACGCCGATCCTGCTCTCGCCGACCGCCTTCCACAAACTCCTCGTCGAGGAAGGGGAGTTGGCCACCGCACGCGCCGCCTCGGCCGTCGGCGCGATCATGATCGTGAGCATGGCGTCCACGGTGGCGGTGGAGGACATCGCGGAGGCCACCCGCGGCGCCGGTGAGGACGGCGCCCCGGCGACCCTGTGGTTCCAGCTCTACCTCCAGCCCGATCTGGAGTTCACCCGGTCCCTGGTCCGGCGGGCCACCGACGCCGGCTGCACCGCGCTGGTGGTCACCGTGGACTCCCCGGTGCGCGGCGCGCACGAGCGCGACCTGCGCAACGGCTTCCTCGATCTGCCGGACGGGCTGCGCTGCGAGCACATGGTCGATCCGCGCGAGGGCGGCCGGGTGCGGCCGATCGCCATGTCGGCGGAGATCTCCTGGAAACACATCGACTGGCTGCGCGGGATCACCTCGCTGCCGATCCTGCTCAAGGGGGCCCTGCACCCCGAGGACGCCCGGCTGGCGGTGCGCCACGGCGTCGACGGGCTGCTGCTGTCCAACCACGGGGGCCGTCAGCTGGACACCGTGCCCGCCACGATCGAACTCCTCCCCGAGATCCACACGGCGGTGGCCGGACGGATCCCGATCGTCCTCGACGGTGGTGTGCGGCGGGGCACCGATGTGGTCAAGGCCCTGGCGCTCGGCGCGTCCGCCGTGGGCATCGGCCGGCCGGTGATGTGGGCCCTGGCCGAGGGCGGCGAGAAGGGCCTACGGCGGCTGCTGGAGCTGCTGCGGGCGGAGCTCGATCAGGCCCTCGCGCTGTGCGGCGCCTCCGGTGTCCAGGACCTCAGCCCGGATCTGGTGCGCGCCCCGGTATGGCCTCCCTCCGCCACCCCGCTCGGTGGAGCGGTCTCATGAGCCGCCACAGACGGGCGGCCACCGGCGCGGCGGCCGTGGCGCTGACGGCCAGCCTGCCGTACTGGCTGCCCCGGCTGGTGATCGACCTGCGGGTGCGCCTCTTCGCGCAGGTCAACGGCGAGGAGGGCATTCCGGCGCCCGGCCGTGAGGTGCCCGTCGAGGAGTTCAAGCGGGTCTACGGGCATCCGGCCGCGAACGGCCGCAGCCGCGGCGCCGCCCTGTCCGACCTCTTCTGGTACTGGCTCTCCCCCGGGCCCGAGGTCCACCAGGAGCATCTGGAACCCGGCCCCCGGTACGACGAGGTGGCCAGGACGACCCGGCAGATCCTCGCCGGGCTCTCCCGGGAGCGGTGGAGCGAACTGGTCGGCCGCTGCACCCGGCGGGTGCTCGATGAACTCGACGAGGGAACCGGCGGATACGGCGCCCGGGAGCACCGGGTGCGGCTGCGCGATCTGATGATGCCGGTGTGGGCCGAGGTCTACTACGAAGTGGTCTTCCGCGAACCGTGCCCACGCCATGTCCGGGACCTGATCGTCGGCAACGCCGACGACGTCGTCAGCGCCCTGAAGTGCACCAGCCTGCGCCATATGGACCGGCGGAACCGGCTCACCGCGTATCTGCGCGAACGGCTGGCGAGCGATCCTCCGCCGGTGCCGCTGCCGTCGCTGCTCAGCCGGCGGGAGCAGGCGTACTACCTCCAGGGCACGTTCTTCAACACCGCCGTGGTGCAGACGTCGGAGGCGATGGCCCATCTGCTGCTGGCACTCGCCACGCATCAGGGCGTCCAGGACCGACTGCTCTCCGGCGAGGAGGACGCCGACTACCTGGACCATGTCATCAACGAGACGCTCCAGCACTTCCCGCTGTTCGGCGTGGCCCACCGCATCACCACCGGGGAGATCCCCCGGGCCGGCAGACCTCCGATACCCGCGGGCTCGGTCCTGCTGTTCAACTATCCCGAGTATCAGCGATCGGGAGCCACCGGCCCACAGCGGTTCGACCCCGGCCGCTGGCTGTCCGCCGAGACCCGGCCCTCGGCGTTCATCCCGTTCGGCGTGACCGCCAACCGCCCCTGCCCAGCCCGTGGTTTCGCCCTGCTGACCATGCGGGTCGCGGCCGAGGAGATGCTGCGGCGCTTCCGGCTGGAGTCCACGGCCGAACACACCCGGTCACTGCCCAGCCGCGGCCCCTGTCTGCTGATCCCGCACCCCACCCGGCGGACGCCGACGGGCCGGAGACCGGCCAGGCGGGCGGCGAGGCTCGCCGGAATGCGGCTTGGCGACCGGTGGGCGGCCATCCCGCGCAGCCTCACCCAGCTGGTGCTCGGCGGCTACATGGTATGGGACGCCCGGCGCCAGGGTCTGTGCCGGAACTACTTCGCCACGGCGTCCGGTGCCCCCGCCGAACCCGCCCTCGCCGGACGCCGATGAGGAGGGTGAGACGATGACTCCCACCGAGCTCGCCCCCGCCTTCTTCATCGCCGCCGTGGTGATCCTGCTGACCTGCCGTCTGGTGGTGCTGGTGGCGGGCCGGTTCGGCCAGCCACCGGTGGTCGGGGAGATGATCGCCGGTGTGCTGCTCGGCCCGTCGCTCTTCGGGCTGGTGGCACCCGACGCGTCGGACGCGGTCTTCCCGCCGGAGCTCAAACCGGTGCTCTATGTGGCCGGGCAGATCGGCCTGGTGGCCCTGATGTTCCACGCGGGGTACGAATTCCGGGCCCACGCCGGCAAGGGGCTGGCGGGAACCGCGGTGACGGTCTCCGCCGCCGGGGTGGTGGTCCCGCTGCTGCTGGGCGTGGGGCTGACCCTGGTGTCCCACGGCCACGTCCCCATCTTCGTCGACGGGGTCTCGGTCTGGGTGACGGCGGCCTTCGTCGGGGTCGCCCTCGCCATCACCGCCTTCCCGATGCTGGCGCGCATCATCACCGAGCGGGGGCTGTCCGGGACCCGCCATGGCTCGCTGTCCCTCGCCTCGGGGGCCACCGATGACGCGGCCGCCTGGCTCATGCTCGCCGGGGTGCTCAGCGTGGCCTCGGAGAAGCCGGGGCCGATCGTCAAGGCCCTGGGCGGTTCGCTGGTCTTCGTGGCCGTCCTGCTCCTGGTGGGTCGGCGGCTGCTGGCGTGGATCGTGACCAGGCCGGGGCTGAGCGATGAGACCCGGCTGCTGTTCACGGTCGCGGTGCTGTTCTGCGGCGCCTGGTTCACCGACATCATCCAGCTGTACGCCGTCTTCGGGGCGTTCTGCGTCGGGCTGGCCATGCCGCGCCACGAGGCGTCCGAGCGGGTGGTGCGGACCGTCCAGGGGGCGACCCAGGTCATCTTCGTGCCGATGTTCTTCACGTACTCGGGTCTGAACACACGCTTCGACGTGTTCGCCGACCCGGCCGTGATGGCCTTCGGGGCGGTCTGCGTCGTGCTCGCCTCGGTCGGCAAGTTCGGTGGTTGCTGGGCGGCCGCCAGGCTGTGCGGGGAGCCGGGCGCGGTGGCGGTGCGGGTCGGCGCCCTGATGAACGCGCGCGGGCTGATGCAGCTCATCGCGCTCAACATCGGGCTGTCGGCCGGGATCGTCGGCGATGAACTGTTCGCCGCGCTGGTCCTGGTGGCGCTGGTGACCACGGTGATGACGGTTCCGGTGCTCAGCTGGCTGGACCGCCGGGACTCCACATCCCGGGCGGCCGGGGAGCCGAGCGGCACCGCGGCGGCGGTGCCGGCCGGGAGCTGAACACCGCCCTTCGCACGGGAGACGTCCCGGCATGCCCGCGGCTTGCCGGGACGTCTCGGTGTGTCAGATCACGGCCGGCCGAGCCTCGTCGCGGGCGGCGTCCCCCGGCCGGACCGGCAGCCCCGCGCCGTCACGCCGTCTCCAGCGGCCCGGTGATCCGCGACAGCAGCGCCCGCTTGTCCGGTTTGCCGCTCGGCCCCACCGGCACCTCGGTCACCACGGTGACCGTGGCGGGGACGCTCGCCTCCCCCAACTCGCCCGCGACGAGGGCGCGCACGGCGTCGAGGTCCGGCTGACGGCCCTCGGCCGGGACGACGAAGGCGTGCGCGGCCTCGCCGGTGCGCTCGTCGGGCGCGCCCACCACATACGCCTGGTCGATATCGGGATGGGCCGCCAGCGCGCGTTCGATCGCCCCGGCGTAGTGCACGATCGCGTTGATGATGACCACGTCCCGGGCGCGCCCGGTGAGCCGCAGAAAGCCGTGGTCGTCCAGGTGCCCGACGTCGCGGGTGCGCACCCACCCCGCCCGCAGGACCTCCCGGGTCTGCTCCTCGTCCTTCCAGTAACCCGCCATCGCGGAGTCGGTGCGCACCCATATCTCGCCGGTGGTCCCGGCGGGCACCGGACGCCCCTCGGGGTCGCGGACGTCCAGCTCCACACCGGACCACGCCCGGCCCACGGAGTCGTACACCCGGTCCGGCCACTGGGCCATATGGTCCGGGGTGAGCAGGGTGAGCATGCCGGTCTCCGTCTGCCCGTACCCCTGGTGCACCACCGGGCCCAGCCGCCGGGCGGCCTCCTCGAGCCGGTGCGGGGCGAGCGGGGATCCGGCCACGAGCAGCGCCCGGAGGCTGCTGGTGTCCACGCGGTCGGTGCGCAGCGCGTCCAGCACATGGTGCAGCCGGGGAACGGTCATCAGACACGCGGTGATCCGGTGGCGCTCGAAGACCTGGGGGAAGGCGAGCGGCGGGTCGGGGATGACGGCGGTGCCGCCACCCATCAGACAGACCCCGAGATGCTCGAAGATCACCGCGCTGGTCAGGGTGCCGAAGAGCAGATACCGCTCATAGCGCTCCGCGAGCCGCTCGGTCCCCTCGGTCCAGCGCGCGGGCTGCCACGACCAGTTGAGGGTGAGGGAACGGTAGGTCTGGGTACAGCCCTTGGGCCGCCCGGTGCTGCCGCTGGTGAGCGTCACCATGGCGATGTCGTCGGGACGGCCCTGGGCGATCAGTTGCCCCGTGGCCTTCGGGTGGGCGTCCAGGAGGTCCGGGCCCAGCCGCACCACGGTCACCTCGTGCGCCGCGTCGAGCAGTTCGGGGGTGGCACCGGTCTCGTCGGCCACCAGGACGTCGACTCCGTCGGAGAGGACGTAGCCGAGGTGGGCCGGGGTCATACCGGGCCGCAGCCCGGTCACCCGGCAGCCCAGCAGGTAGGCCGCGATGAGCACCGCGAAGCCCTCGGGCGTCACATCGGTGGCCACCGCGACCGACCGGCCCGGGCCGAGTCCGGCCGCCCGCAGCCCGTCGGCACACCGGCCGACCAGTTCCAGCACCTCGCCACGTGTGAGGACACATGAGCGGTGTTCGAAGGCGGGCAGCTCCGGCCGCGCGTGGAAGGCGTCGATGACGGCCTGGGGGAAGGGTGCCGGTACGGGCTCGGCGTCGTGGGGGGATCTGTGACCGGACGCTCCGGTTAACGTGTCCATGTGCGTCTCCGTTCGCGGGGGTGGTGCCCACTGGGACGTGGTGGATCACCCGACACGATACGGCGGCACGGCCCGCCCGGGGCCGGAGTCCGGGATCATCGACGGCGACGCGGAACGCCCGGTGGCGTCCGCCGCTTCTCCCGGTGCCGCCCACACCGTCGCGTGGTCATTCACCACGCCAGACGTTGTCGAAGGCCGCTTCCTCGATGGCCCGCCGCTGCCGCTCGGCCCCCAGCTCCATCACGGCGTCGTTGACGGCGGCGAGCACGGTCACGGCCGCGTCGCCGACCTCGCCCGCGGCGTCTCCCGCGGGCTCCTCACGGACGCCGATGGCCGCCGCGAGGGACGCGAGGACGGGCTCGTCCGAGGCCCAGCGGTCCGTCGCGTGGCGGCGGGCGGGTGAGTCGACCGGCACCGCCTGACCGGCGCGGAGCGGCAGCCAGCCGTGGCGGCGCCGGGTGATCTGTCCCGCCTCCTCCAGGGCGTCCAGATAGACGGAGGACAGGCCGCGGCCCCTGCGCCACAGCCACTCGCCGACCGGTTCGTGGGGCGGCCGGCGGACGAGCGACGCCGCGGCCTCGTCCAGCAGGCGGTCCCCGGTCGGCGGGCAGAGTCCCGGCACGATGCGCTCGTCCTCGATCGCGAGCGCCTCGGCGCCGAGCAGGTCGATCAGCTCGGCTCCCGCGAGGGCCAGCGACAGGTCGCCCCGCTCCAGGGGTCGGATGGGCGCCACGTCCAGGGTGACGATCAGCAGGTCCCGCGGTGTGGTCATGAAGCGCTCCGCTCGCCGTTCCTCAGCAACGATACGTCCCGAAGCGCAGGGCTGTCCGCCGACGTGCCCCGGCGTACGCCGTGTCAGCGGCCGCTCAGGAGCCGCTGGCCCCCCAGGTGTGGGCCAGCGCGGCCGCCTCGCCGCGCGAGGTGACACCGAGCTTCTCCAGGATGTTCGCCACGTGGAACTTCACGGTCGACTCGCTGATGTGGAGCTCCTGGGCGATCTGCCGGTTGCGCCGCCCGCGGGCCAGCCGCTCCAGCACCTCCAGCTCGCGCGCCCCCAGGACGCCCAGCGGATCCTGGCGGGCCGGCCGCGGTGGGCCCAGCGGCACGGTGGCCGTCACCGTGGTGCCCCACTCCGGGACCGCGTCCACGTCCAGCCGTCCGCCGAGCGCGGCCAGCCGCTCCCCGACCCGGCGGGCGTCCAGGGCGGTCCGCCCGAGGACGCCGGGGCCGTCGTCCCGCACGGTGGCGCGCAGCTCGCCCTCGCCGACCTTCCAGCCGACGTGGACGCGGCGCACCGGGTGCGGCGCGCCGTCCCGGCCCGGTCCCTGCTCGTCGAGCATGGCGTGCACCACGGCCCGCACCACCGCGCGCGCCGTATTGGCCACGTCGGCGGGGAGCAGCCGGTCCGCGCCCTCCTCGGTGCCGGGCGGGCCCAGGTCCAGCCGTACGGACAGGCCGCGCAGCTCCGGGCGGAGCGATTCGGCGAGCCGGGCGAAGGCGTCCCCGGCCGGTTCCTCCACCAGCGCCCGGTCGCGGTCGGTCCGGGCGCGCAGCTCGGCCAGGGCGCTGACGGCGAGGTCCACCGCGCGGGCGCGGGCGGTCCGGTCGTCCAGATCGCGGCCGCGCAACACGCCGAGCAGGGCGGCCAGGGCGGCGCCGTGGGCATCGACGAGCTCGGCGATGGCCGTGGCCCGCGCCGCGGCCGCGGCCCGCGACTGGGCCAGTATCCCGGGTACCGCCTCCGCCGCCATCCGGTCGCGGTGCGCGGTCACCAGGTCCCACAGGGCGCGGGCGGCCGCCAGAGCCCCGGCCGGGACGGGGGTCTCCTCGGTCCGTACGAGCACGAGCAGCGCGCCCCGCGCGGTGGCATCGCTGTACAGGGCCAGCACGGGCACCTCGGCCCCCGCCATCCGCGCCCGGCCCTGCCAGCTTCCCTCGGCGCCCGCCACCGGGGCGAGGGCGGCCATCTCGGCGGCGGTGATGGCGGATCCGGGGTCACCGGGCGGGTCACCATGGGTCTTGAACGGGGAATGCGGGCAGTTGCCGGAGAGCTCGGCCACCGCCCGGTGCGCGATCGCCCCGGAGAGCGCGGCGGACAGACGCGGCAGGATCTCGCCCAAGGGCGCCCGGATCACATCGACTGCGGCCGTGAGGTCCATGTCCGTCAGCGTAATGGGCCGGTCCCGCGACCCCGGCCGTTCCTTGGGCCAGGTGGAACTGGCCGAAGGAACGGCCGGGGCGGGGCATGTCCCGGCCGAGGATGGCGTTGTCGGTACCAACGCCCTCTGGACAGGGCTGACGGGAGTGAGAGTGATGAAGGCGATCGTCTATGAGGAGTACGGCGGCCCCGAGGTGCTGCGGCTGAAGGAGACGGAGGAGCCCCATCCGGGTCCCGGGCAGGTGCGGCTGAAGGTCATGGCCGCCGCCGTGAACCCCCTCGACTACAAGATCCGCAGTGGCTGGATGCCGCAGATGGGCCCCGCCGCGTTCCCCGCGATCCCGGGTGTGGAGGCGGCCGGAATCGTCGACGAGGTCGGTGACGGGGTCACCGATTGGTCGGTGGGCGATGAGGTGCTGGGCTGGACGGACACCGGGGCCTACGCCCCGTACGCGCTGGCCACGGATGTCGCCGCCAAGCCGGCCGGTCTCGACTGGGAGACGGCCGCGGCGCTGCCGGTGGCCACCGAGACCTCGGCACGCGTCCTGGACCTGCTGGGGCTGAAGGAGGGCGAGACCCTGCTGCTGCACGGGGCCGCCGGTGCGGTCGGCGGGGTCGGCGTCCAGCTCGCGGTGGCCCGGGGTGCCACCGTCATCGGCACCGCCTCGCCCGGCAACCACGACTATCTGCGCTCGCTCGGCGCGATCCCGGTGGCCTACGGCGAGGGCCTGGCCGACCGGGTGCGCGCCGTGGCCCCGAAGGGTGTCGACGCCGTCTACGACGCGGCCGGCCAGGGTGCACTGCCGGTGTCGATCGAGCTGCGGGGCGGCACGACCGACCGCATCGTCACCATCGCCGATCCCGCGGCCGCCGATCTCGGTGTCACCTTCTCCGCGGGTGGTGGCGGCCGCCCCACCGCGGCCATCGCCGACTACGCCCGGCTCGCCGCGGAGGGCCGGCTGCGGGTGCCCGTGGTGCGGAGCTTCCCGCTCGCCGACGCCGCCGAGGCCCATGAGCAGAGCGAGACCGGCCACAGCCGCGGCAAGCTCGTCCTGCGGCCCTGATGGGCGCTGCCGCGGCAGCGGCCGCTGCCGTGGCCGTGGCCGTGGCCGTGGCCGTGGCTTAAGAGGCCGCGTTCATGAGGTCCAGTGCGCTCTGCTGTCGTGCCGCGTCGGTCTTGTCCAGCGGTCCTGACCAGCGCAGTCCGTACTGGTCCAGGGCGTTGCGGTCGGAGGCGTGGGCGCGGTCCGCCTGCCGTTCGAGGTAGGCCGTGTAGGGGTGGTCGGGCAGGGCCGCGTTCAGCTTGGCCAGCCCCCGCACATGGGCGCCCTTGAACGACGGGCCGTCGGCACCGCAGTCGCCGGTCTCGCAGGGGTCCCTGAGGATGCCGTCGGCCGTGTTGAGCTGGGAGGACGTGGTGGCGGCCGTGCCGATGCGACGGGCCGTGCCGAGCACGGAATCGTCACCGGTCGCCTTGTACAGCTCGGTGAGGCCGCCGAGCAGCACACCCTGGTTGTAGGACCAGACCGCGCTGCCGTTGTTCTTGCAGGTGCCCAGGTCGATGCCGTCGTTGACCAGGTTCGAGGAGTTCACCATGCCGGTGCCCTGGAACCAGGTCCACTCCGCCTTCGCCCGCTGGAGATAGGCGGTGTCGCCGGGGATCCGGTTGTGCAGGGCGGCGTTCAGCTGGAGGTAGAGGGAGTTGGCGATGGCGTTCTTGTAGGTCCTCGCGGTGCTCCACCACACGCCGCCGCCACAGGTGGAGTCCCAGTAGGAGGCCATGTAGTCGGCGTCGGCGCGGGCGGTGGCGAGGTAGCGGGAGTCCCCGGTGAGGTCGTAGGCGGCCACCCAGGCCAGGCCCCACCAGCCGGTGTCGTCGATGTAGTCGTTGCGGAACTGCCCGCCCTGCGCACCGAGGTTGAGGTCGTAGGTGCGGGCGATCGCGTATGCGTAGCTGCGCATGCCGGTGACGCGGATGTTGTCGATGACGGCGGTGAGGGCGTTGGCCGAGTTCCACCAGCCGGTGGTGGAGAACAGCCCGGTGCCGTAGGAGTAGAACGCCATCTGGGCGGTGGCGGCGGCCGTACGGCGGTCCCACGCGTTCCAGGTCGTACGGGCCCAGGGCGTACACGCGATGTCGGCGCGGTCCCCGGCCTTGCCGCAGGCCCGCAGCGCGCCGATGCCATGGGCGCCCCAGTCGTCCACGTTGTACATCAGGGTGCGCCAGCCGCGCTGTCCGGCGGGGATGGCGGTGTTGCCGAGGCGGCTGCCCGAGGACCAGGTCCGGCCGCCGTCGAACGAGCGGTCCAGCCACACCTCGTCGCCGGGGCTGCCGTTGTCGATGGAGGCCCAGCCCATCGCGTCGGTGTCGTCGAAGTGGAGGGCGATGGAGCGGGCGAAGACGGTGGCCGTGACGGGGGTGCGGCTCTGCGGGGCGAGCGCCGGGTCGCGGGCGTCACAGTACGTGTTGCACACGGTGGCGGACGGCGCCGCCTCGGCCGTGGCCGGGAGGAGTTGCGGGGCCAGCAGGGCGAGTGCTCCGGTGGCGAGTGCGGCCAGGCGGGTGCGCAGTGGTCTCTTGCGTCTCATGCCGTGCCTCCTCCCGGCCTAGTTGAAGGGGTCCAGGGTGATGGACGCCTGCTGCGGATTGCCGTCGTGGACGAGGGACTCGTGCTGGCCGACGTCGTCGAAGGCGAAGGCGTACGCCTTTCCGTCGGCCATCTGGCCGTGGATGATCCGCGCGTAGTGGTTGGTCACGGCGTCGGTGTAGAACCCGGTGTCGCCGGTGTCCGGCTGGTTGGGGTTGGTGAGCAGGGTGGTGCGGTTGTAGCCCGCGCACAGGGTCCGCGAAATCGGCCCGCGCACCTGGTCGTTGGGGGCGTCGAGGCGCTTGTAGCAGCCGAAGACGGAGTCGGAGTCCGGCTTCTGGAAGCTGGTGACCACGGCTCCGGCGCTGTTGGTGAAGTTCATGACGTCGCCGGAGACCCGTCCGAAGTACTTGGTGGCCGGCCGGTCGGCGAAGGGCGTGACCGTGAGGGTGGTGCTGGTGTACTTCTGCCACACCCGGTTGATGTAGTCGTCCATCGCGTTCGCGGGCAGGGCGCCCGCCTCGATGCCGTGTCCGGGCGACAGGGCCCGCAGGACGGTGCCGTCCGGGCGGGTCTGGATGAGGTTGCCCCAGCCGCCCGGCTGTGCGCGCAGGGCGTTGAGGACGCCGTTGTAGCCGCCGGGCTTGAGGTGCCCGGTGGTCTTCGCGCTGCCGTCGGCGCCCTGCACCCCCACCGCGTACGGTGCGGAGAACATGTCGACCTGGGTGCTGTTGATGTACAGCCCGGAGTCGTCGAGGGTGAACTCGCTCCAGTTGAACAGGATGTTCCGGTTGGGGTCGGAGGGGTTCTGCACGGCGGGCTGCACCAGACCGCCGGTGGTGAGCCTGAAGTCGATCTTCTGACCGTAGGAGAAGTAGACCCGGCCGGAGAGCTTGGGGACGCGGATCGTCAGGGACTGGCCGTGGGCCGGTCCGGCGATCGACGCGTCGGGCGCCGGGGTGGGCGGGTTGCCACCGGCCGGCCAGGGGTGGAAGGTCCCGGAGGCGTCGGCCCAGCCCTGCTGTCCGGTCGAGAGCAGGGTGCCGATCGTATAGACGTAGATCTGGTCGCCGCGCCCGGAGTTGTTGGTGAACTTCAGCGGGATCGTGCTCGGCACGGCCGGCCGGGCGGACGCCTCGGGGGCCAGCGCGGTCATGCCCAGGGCCAGGAGCAGGGCCGACGCCCAGCGGGGCAGGGTGCGGAATCGGGTGGAGATCCGTCTGGACATACGCCACCTCTCGCGCGGCCGCACGGCCGCGTCAGTGGGGGAAATGAGGAGTGCACATGAAGCGGGGGGTGCGGGGGTGCCGTGCCGTGAGTGCAGGGCCATCATTGCAGTGAACATGTCACTGGTCTAGACATACTCACGTGCCGACATCAGCGCATGGCCGGGCGGGGACAGCCCGTGAGAGGCGGTGGCACACGGTGGCGCCGCGCGGGCCACGGCCCGGCCGCACCGCGCCGACGTGGGCATTCGGGCGTAAAATCGGCAGCGTCCGCACCAGGAGGGAACGAGGAGCGGAGGCATCACATGACCGAGGCAGCCCCCTCCCGCACCGAACACAAACGGGAGACCGGCCACCCGGACGTGCCGTGGACGACCCCCTCGCAGGCCGAGGGCGAGCGCGACGACGAGCAGGACACCGGCCACCCCGACGTACAGAGGACGACTCCCTCACAGGCCGAAGGGGAACGGGACTAGGCACCACCCCTCTCGGCACCCGGGCCCGCGGGCCGGTGATCTCCCACCGGCAGGCGGGCCCAGCCATGTCGCTCGGAGGCGACGGCGGATCTCCGTGCCGCCCTGCACGGGGAGGGTCTCCCGGGCGGGGCGGTCCCGGCGGGTCGCTATCCTGACCGGGGAGGCGAGATGGCACGCGCGACACAGACCACCGGGACACCCGGCACCGGCCGACCGGCGGCACGCCACCACGGCAACCGGCACGGACGCAGCGAGCAGGCCCGGCTGGCGGTGCTGAACGCGGCCGACGACCTGCTGGTCGAGAAGGGTTTCGCGGGCGTCACCATGGAGGGCATCGCCACCCGCGCCGGTGTCGCCAAGCAGACCATCTACCGCTGGTGGAGCACCAAGACCGACGTCCTCATGGACGCCTTCCTCCAGGACGTGGCCGAGGACCTGCCCGTGCGCGACCGCGGTGACCTCGCCCGGGACCTGCGCGCCTATCTGGGCGACCTGGCCTGGTTCCTCAGCGCGTCCGACTCCGGTGCCGTCTTCAAGGCCCTGATCGCCCAGGCGCAGCACGATCCGGCGTTCGCCGATGACTTCCGTTCCCGGTACCTCGACGACCAGCGCGGCCGCGACCGCCTTCCGCTGGTACGGGCGGTGGAGCGCGGGGAGTTGCCGCCCGGCCTGGATCTGACGGCCGAGACCGACCAGCTCGTGGGCCCCGTCTACTACCGGGTGCTGGTCACCGGCGAGCCCGTCGGCCAGGAGTTCACCGACCGGCTCGTCGACGCCTTCCTCCACCGCCACGGGCTGACGGCACCGGCGCGGGACTGAACCCCGGAAGGCCCGGGGGGAGTCACCGCCCGGGCATTACCGCCCCGGCGGCGCCGGGACCGCCGGTGCCGGGAGGCCGTCCAGGAACAGGGCTCCCGCGAGCAGCGCGGCGCTTCCGCGCGGCGCGATGCCCCGCTCCCGCAGCTCCGCGTCCAGCGCGCCCAGGGCGGCTGCGCCCTCGGGCGTGGCGGTGCCGCCCGCCTCGAGCACGGCATGCGCGCCCTCCTTGACCCGCCGCAGACCGGGCGGGCCCGCCCGGTACAGCGGACCGGTGTCCTGGAGGGTGCTCATCACGGTGAGCAGCGCGTCCAGGCGCGCCTGCGCCTCGGTGGCCCCCGCCGCACGCGCCCGGGACAGGGCGTCCAGGGCGCGGCGCACATGGGGAAAGGCGGCCCGTGCCTCACCGCGCGCGCCCGGCGCCCCATAGGTGGCGGAGACGTGCGAACCCGGTGAGGGGCGGCGCGGTGCGCCACGGTCGGGGTGGTCCGCGATCCGTTTGGCGGTGGCGGTCACCTCCTCGGGCCCGGCGCCGGGGCACAGCGCGGCGGCCGCCACCAGCAGGCCCATCACCCACAGCGCGCCGTGGTGGAGGGGGCCGGTGGCCGCGTCGCCACCGGACCGGGCCATCGTCCACTCGGCGCAGCGGCCGATGGCCCCCAGTTCCTCGCGCAGCTCTCGGGTCGGTGCCCCGGGACGGCGGGCGGCGGCGGCCATGGCCGCGAACCCGGGCGTCAGCGCCTTGGCCGACCAGCGCAGCGCCAGCAGATCCGCACCGGTGGCGCGGGCCTGCAGATCCCGGGTGTCGGCGAGTCCCGGTTTGGGCGTCAGCTCCGCCTGGGCGATCAGGGCGCGTACGGCGGCCCGTGCCAGTGCCTCATCCGTGGAGCGCGTCATCGGCATGCCCGGAGGCTAGCGGGCGAACTTTTGACGGGCCTCAGGCGTTCCTGTGATCCCGCTGTGCGGCGTGGTGGGCCGGGAGTGGACGCGCCTTCCCGAGGGGGACGCGTCAGCCAGTGGTGGACACCGGCTGTGCGGGGCCGCTCCGCGGTGTGCTCCGTACGGTACGGAGCCCGGTGAGGCCGATCATCACGGTGGCGAGCAACGCGGTGGCGGCGAACACGGTGAAGCCCCAGTCCTGCGCCTCGTTGGCGACGAGCCGACCGCCGAGCCAGGGCCCGAACACGGCGCCGAAGCGGCCCATGCCGGAGGTCCAGCCGACGGCGGTGGCGCGGTTCTCGGTGGTGGAGTGTCCCGCGACGGTCGCGTAGACCATGGTCTGGGCGCTGAAGAGCCACAGACCGGTCAGGAAGACCACGGTGTAGGTGAGCGCCAGCGGCATGTGGATGCCCAGCAGATAGATACCGATGGCGGTGCAGCCGAACCAGACCGCCGCGACCCGGGCGGCGCCGAAGCGGTCGGCGATGCGCCCGGCCACCAGCATGCCGACGATGCCACCGAGGTTGATGACGATGAGGAAGGCCAGGGCGGAGCCGAGTTCATAGCCCTGGCCGCGCATCATGGTCGGCAGCCAGGTGCTGACGCCGTAGACGAGGAGCAGTCCGCCGAAGGAGGCGCACCAGAACAGCAGGGTCTTCCTCCACTGGCCGTCCCGGAACAGCGCGAACAGGGCGTGGCGGTGGTCGGGCGGGGGCGCGGGGGCCGGTTCGGTGG
>NZ_JAEEAP010000199.1 GCF_016103465.1 Streptomyces sabulosicollis | reverse complement strand
GGTGGAAGGGGTGGGGGACGTCTGGGGGGTCGTGCTGGGCATGGCTTCTCCTCCGTTGGTCGGTCAGGCAACCGATACGGAAGATAATGATTACAAGTCGAAACGATTGTCAACCGAGTATGATGTCCGGATGGGAATGACCAATGAAGGTGAACGGCCACCGGGCCCGCCCCCGACCGGTGCCGCCTTCCTGCTCGCCCAGCTCGGCGCCCACGCCGCCGAGCTGTTCGCCGAACGCCTCGCCGAGCTGGACCTGACCCCGCCGCAGGGCGGCCTGCTCCGGCTGCTGGCCGACTCACCGGGCCGCAGCCAGCGCGAGCTCGCCGACGACCTGGGCATGCCGCCGAGCCGGTTCGTCGCGTTCGCCGACGAGCTGGAGGAGCGCGGGCTGATCGAGCGCCGCAGGAACCCTGCCGACCGGCGCCTGTACGCGGTTCATCTGACCGACGAGGGCGGGAAGTTGCTGAATGAGCTGCGGAAGGTGGGCGCGGAGCACGAGCGCCGGATGACCGATGGCCTCTCGGAGCGGGAGCGGGACCACCTGACCGGGCTGCTGCGGCGGCTGGCGGACCGCCAGGGCCTCAGCCCCGGCGTCCACCCCGGCTTCCGCTCGATGCGCGCCGAACGCTCGGGCCGCCGGGCGGGCCGCCGGAAGGGGGCGTCCGCCGACGCACTCGAAGGCGTGGAGGAGATCTTCACCCGTGAACCGTGACGGGACGGGATGGACGGGGATGCGGGCCGACAGGTCCCTGCGCTGGGTCCGTGAGTCCGGAGGAGGGGGCGCCTGCCCCGGTACGCTGAGCCCAGTGGTGCCGCACCCGTCGCGCGGGTTCAGGGAGGTGAGCCATGACCGCCGAGATGGTCGCTCCGGCGTGGATGCACGAGCAGATCACGGCTGAGCAGTACGACTCCTGGTCCGAGGAGCAGTGCGCGGGCATTGAGATCGTGGATGGGATGGTCGTGGTGAGCCCCAGTGCGTCGAAGCGGCACAACCGCCTGGCTCGCATCCTCGCCAACGCCCTGGAAGACGCCGCAGGCCCTGACTGGAACGCCGATACGGACTTCGACGTCCGGCTCCAGGATGTGCCGCTCACCAATCGTCGTCCGGACGTGGTCGTGTACCGCGCGGAAACGATCGACGTCACGCCCACCCGCCCCGAGCATGTGCTGCTGGTCGCCGAGGTCGTGTCGCCCGGTTCGGAGACCACCGACCGCATCGTGAAGGTGGACCAGTACGCCAAGGCGGGCATTGCCTTCTACTGGCGGATCGAGCAGGCGGCCACCGGCGTCCCGCTCGTCTACACCTATGTCCTCGACCCCGCGACCAAGACCTACCGGGAGGGAGAGGTCTTCACCGGTGTGGTGAAGGTCGCGGCTCCGTTTCCGGTGCGGGTCGATCTCGGTCAGCTCTGACGGCTCACCGCACCGCGTAGTCGCCCAGGGACGGCTCCAGCAGGTCGAAGACCTTCTCGGCTGAGCGGGTCGCCGCCGTGGCGATCTCCTCGTCGGTGTGCGGTGCCCCCGGCGGCCTACGGCGGAGGCAGGTGCCGCAGCTTCTCCGGGTTGCGGATGATGCGGATCTCGGTGATCCGCCCGTTCTCGACCTCCGCGCGGGCGACCGTGTCCGGGCGTCCCGCGACCGTGAGCAGCAATCCGGGACGGCCGTTGACGTCCACCGCGTGTACCCGGGGGTCCTCCATCGGCTGGGCGATGACCGCGGCGAGGAAACGGGCGACCTTCTCCGCGCCCCGCTGCGGCCGGAGTGCGGCCTTCACCTTGCCGCCGCCGTCGCTCCACGCCGTCACATCGGGGGCGAGCAGCTCCATCATCCGGTTCAGGTCACCGCCGAGACACGCGGCCAGGAACTCATCGGTGACCTGCCGCCGCACCTCGGCCGGGGCGTCGTAACGCGGCCGGCGGGCCTGGACATGGGCCCTGGCCCGGCTGCCCACCTGCCGCACGGCCGCCTCGCCGCGCTCCAGCATTCCGGCGATCTCCTTGAAGGAGAAGCCGAAGACCTCCTTGAGCACGAAGACCGCCCGCTCCAGCGGCGAGAGCGTCTCCAGTACGACGAGCATGGCGAGCGAGACCGACTCGGCCAGCTCCACCTCCTCACCGATGTCCGGCCGGGTGACCAGCGGCTCGGGCAGCCAGGGCCCGACGTAACTCTCGCGGGTGGCGGCGGCCGAGGTGAGCCGGTTGAGCGCGAGGTTGGTGACCGTACGGGCCAGATAGCCCGCCGGGTTGTCCACCGGCGTGGACACCTGGCTGCAGCGCAGCCAGGCGTCCTGCACCACGTCCTCGGCGTCGGCGACGGAGCCGAGCATGCGGTAGGCGATGCCGAACAGCATCCGCCGGTGCTCTTCGAAGGTGGTCGTGTCGATCACGCCCGTGACGGTACCTCGCAGGCGTCCGAGAAGCCCTGGCTGGTCAGGCCGAAGGCGCTGTTGACGCGCGAGCGGTAGTTCTCCAGGCCGACGATGGCGGTGAGTTCGACGAACGCCGCCTCACCGAGCCGCTCGACCAGGGCGGCCGCGAGCTCGTCGGTCACGCGGGGTTCGGTCTCGCTCATCGCTTCGGCGTAGTCCAGGACGAGCAGCTCCAGCTCGGTGAAGGCGTCCTGGTGGTCGCGCCACCGCGGCACCTTGGAGATCTTGTCCATCGGGAGTCCGAGGGCGCCGGCCTCCCAGTGGCCGAAGTCCAGGCACCACGAGCAGTTGATCTTCGCCGTCGCGGACATGACCGCGAGGTGCTTGAGGCCCGGGTCGAGGCGGTTCCACTTGGCGGCGCCGCGCTCGGCCCGGACATAGGTGAGCAGCACCCGCGCGTTGTGGCCGGCGGCCAGTCCGGGGTCGAGCACCTTGCCGTAGGTGCGCCGGGAGTACCAGGCGGCCAGGCGGTTGAGCAGGGTACCCGGCGGGGTGAGCGAGATACGGGCCATGGCGGGCTCTCCATCGTGTCGTACCTGTGGTGGCAATGGCTTGCGCAGGTGCGACAGAGCGGCCCGCCGGAGTGTGACATCCGGCGGGCACGGGTCTGCGAGCCGTCGTCGCTGCCGGACCGGCGCGGCGGATGTCCTCGGCCTCGGCAGCGGTCAGCCATTCGGCGAGGTCGGGGTTCCGCCGCCCGGGGCCGAAGGGTTTTCCGGGGCGGGTACCGCGGGGATACAGTCCGGCCAGGGACCGGACCGGGATCCAGGGGAGGGGCCGGTGTGATCGAGATCGTCACGGTGAGCGCGCTCACCGCATTTCTCGCGGCGGTGGGGAACGGCGCGGCCGGAGAGGTCGGCAAGCACGTGCTTCTGTCGACGGGTGCGCTGGTGAGACGGACCCTGGGCCGGGAGACGCCGCTGCCGGCCACCACGGAGGGGAGGGAGGCACTGGCACGGCAGATGCATGCGTGCCTGAGTGACGAGGGCGGGCGGACCGGCGAGTGGGCCCTTCTGCTGAGGAGCCTGCCGGACGCGGCGGTGGCGCTGCGCCCCGCGGCGGGACTGCCGCCCGCCACGCGGGACTTCACCGACCGCGAGGGCGTCCTGAGGCAGCTGAAGCGGGAGGCGACCCGCGCCGCCGCCGGGCGGCCGCGGGCCGCGCTGCTGCACGGTCCGCCCGGCATCGGCACCAGCGCGGTGGCGCTCCACTGGGGCGCCGCCCAGATCGCGCGGTACCCCGATGGGCAGTTCTACGTCGACCTGCGCGACGCCGCCGGGGACAGTGGGCTGGAACCGGCCGCCGTCCTGCTGCGCCTGCTGCGGCAGATGGGTGTCGAACCCGAGCGGATCCCGCCCACGGAGACGGGGCGGGAACAGCTCTACCGGCGGTTGACGGCCGGCCGCCGGGCACTGGTGGTGATCGACCACGCGTCCTCCGTCGCACAGGTCCGCCCGCTCATTCCGGCCACGCCGGAGGTGTTCTTGCTGGTGGTGGCGTCGGGCCCGCCGTTCGCGCTGGAGGCGCTGCGCATCGCCGTACCACCGCTGGGCGAGCGGGACGCGCTGCGGATGCTCAGGAAGGTGGCCGGGCCCGAGAAGGTCGCGCGGGCCAAGCCTCGGATGCCCGCCCTGCTGGACACCTGCGCGGGCAACGCCTTCGCTCTGAAGGCGGCCGCGATGCGCCTGTTGGCGGAGAGCACGGATGATGAACCGGCCGGTGGACCGGAGTTTCCGGACGTGTCCCACGCGTCCGCGGGGCGTCATCCGGTGCACACCCTGGCATGGGACGCGTGTCGCCGTCTCGGGCCGGAGACGGCGCGGCTGTGCCGGCTGACCGCGCTGGGCGGCTGGCCCGCGATCGACGCCCGGCTGGCCTCGGACGCCGCCGCCGTCGCCGAGGAGGAGGCCGCCCGGATGCTCGCCGCGGCGGCGGACGCGCAGTTGGTGGAGTCGGTGGGGGACGGCCGTTACCGCTTCCGGCCCGAGGTGCGCCGCCATCTGGCCGACGCCGCAGGCCCCGAGCACGGGATCCCGGAGTGCTTCGCGGCGGTGTCCCGGGTGCTCGACGGCCTGCTGAACCGGGCGCTGCACGCCGCCCACGCGGCCCTGCCGCAGAGCTGGCGGACCGGGCCCGCACCCGCGCGGGGGACTCCGTACGGTGACGAGGCCGAGGGCATGGCGGTCCTGCTGGCCGAGGCCGGGAACCTGGTGCGGGCGGTCTCCGTGGCGGACGAGTACCAGCACATCGACGCGGCGCTGCGCGTGGCCCGCGCGCTGTGGCCACTTCAGCTGAAGGCCGGACACTGGGACGAGGTGCTGCCCGCCCTGCGGATCGCGGCCCGGTGCGCCGACGAGCACCAGCCGCGCTCCCGCATGGCGGGCGCCCTGCACTTCCAACTGGCCCACTGTCTGGGCGAGGTGGGACGGTGGGACGAGGCCGAGCACGCGGTGCGCGCGGCCGTCGCCTGTGAACGCGCGGCGGGCCACGTCCGGGGCGAGGCGTCGGCCGTGGAGTTCCTGGGCCTGTTGTCTCTGTACCGGTGGCGGTACGAAGCGGCGTACGAGCGGTTCGTCGAGGCGGAGGGCATCTACCGGCGGATCGGCCCCGGCCAGGAGGGCGCGGAGGACCTTCCGCGCGCCCTCGCCCTGATCGAGCGGCACCAGGGGCGTGCCCTGCGCGGCCTGGGACAGCTGGCGGAATCCCGCCTTCGGCTGGAGGCCGCGCGGGACTTCTTCGCGGAGCGGGGAGAGGCGTACAACCAGGCCCGCGCGCTCACGGACCTCGCCGAGACGCTGCACGACGCCGGTGAGAACGCCGGGGCTCTGGCGAAGATCGCGGAGGCTGAGCGCCTGCTCAGTCCGGAACAGGCGACCCCGCACCTGGGCTATCTGGCCCGGCTGCGGCTGCGCTGCGAGGCGGCCGTGCAGGCGGGGTAGCGGGAGTCACCGTCACCGGGTGCACACGGCCGGCCGTGTGCACCCGGAGCGTGGTCCCGCCCGGCGTCACCGCACCGCCACCGGTCAGCCACGCGCACAGCGACGAGGCGTAGGCCGCCGGATCGGCATCCGCTGCCGGGCCCGCCGAGAGCTCGAACACACCGTGTTCCCGGGCGCGCACGGTGCAGCTGTGCGGACCGGTCACGTACCCGGCGAGCGAGCAGTGCGGATAGCGGCGCAGCACCTCGGCGGTCCACTCCTCAGGGCCGCCCAGGCGTGGGTCGTCCGGCCGCCCCTCACGGAAGATCACATCAGCCAGCGCCAGGCTGCCGGGGTCGCGGGTGTCCTCATGTACGGCAAGGTGTCTCTCACCGGCCGCGTCGTACGGGTGCCCCGTGGAGCGCTCGATCGTGATGTCCGCTCCGCGGACGTGCGTACGGACATCCAGCGGAGCCGTACGCCGTGGGGGGTCATACGGCGGCAGCGGCAGCGGCTCCAGCAGGGCGGGAGCCGCGGGCTCCGGCAGGTCCATCAGCCTGTAGAAGAGCCTCCGCAGCAGCGCCGCCGACGCGCGCGGGGCCGAGCTGACGAACTCCGCCGCACCGGCCACCGGGTGGTGTCGCGCCAGCGTGTCCTCCAGTTGACCCCGCAGCGGGGCGTACGGGTCGAGCCGAGGGGCTTGCCGGACGAACGTCGCGAGCGGTGCTTCCGGGTCCAGCCGGTCCTGCGCAGCGGACGCGAGGAGCACGGGGGTGCCCAGCGCCGCGGCGTAGTAGGACACCGCTCCGAAGTCCCCCAGTACGACATCCGCCGCCAGCAGGGCCTGTCGCCACGCGCGCACGGGGTCGACCAGGGTCAGTCCGCTGCGCCGGGCCCGGTCCAGCCAGACGCGTATCTGCCCCGGGCCGTGCCCGTACCAGATGTTCGGATGCAGTACGGCCGCCAGCCGGTAGTCGTCAGCCGGCAGCTCGGAGGCGAGCCGGGGGAGCAGGCCCGGCAGGATGTCCTGGTCGCCGCCGCTTCCGAAGAAACCCTCGGGATTCCAGGTGGAGTTCAGTACGACGAGCCGCTGACCTCGGCGCACGCCCAGGGCGCGGCGGAACCGCTCCCGGTGGCGACGCCCGGCCAGCATGCGGTCGAAGCAGGGGTCACCGGCGAGTACGGCGCCCTTCTCGGCCTCCGGGCACACCCGCCGCAGCCGCTCCAGCTGCTCCGGGTGGGAGAGGACGAGGCCGTCCACGAACGGCTCTCCGTCTGCCAGCAGCCACTCCGGCGACAGGCCGAATGTCGGCTCGTGTCTCGTGTCTCGTGTCTCGTGTCTCGTGACTCGTGACTCGTGACTCGTGACTCGTGACTCGCCCAGTTTCTTAGTGTATCCAACGCCATGTGACAGGACGGCCAACTTGCCTTGAATCTCCTGAAGTTGGCCGCCGAAGCTCGCGGAGATCGCCAGCGCCACCGGTGTCGCCAGTGCCTGCTCCCAGGGCAGCACGGGCAGGCCCAACTCCCCGAACAGCTCGCCGATTCCGGCCTGAAAGGCGGATGACTCGGTCGAGGTGACCAGGAGCTGCACCCGGAAGTCGTCGTGGAACAGCGGCAGCACATCCAGCAGGCGGCCCGCGGACGTGACGTTGTGCACCACGAGCAGTACGCGTCGGCTCGTCGTCCGGCTGGCCCAGCGTTCCGAGCCCTCCCCGACCGGCACCCGTATCGCCGGGGTATCAGCCGACCCCACTCGTCGTTCCCTTTCGCCGTCCCTTTGTCAGCACTCGATGACGTTCACCGCGAGCCCGCCCCGCGCCGTCTCCTTGTACTTGACCTTCATATCGGCGCCGGTCTGCTTCATCGTCTTGATGACCTTGTCGAGCGAGACATGGTGGCGGCCGTCCCCGCGCAGGGCCATCCTCGCGGCGGTGACCGCCTTCACCGAGGCCATGCCGTTGCGCTCGATGCAGGGGATCTGGACCAGGCCGCCGACGGGGTCGCAGGTGAGGCCCAGGTTGTGCTCCATGCCGATCTCGGCGGCGTTCTCCACCTGCTCGGGGGAGCCGCCGAGGACCTCGGCGAGGCCGCCGGCCGCCATGGAGCAGGCGGAGCCGACCTCGCCCTGGCAGCCGACCTCGGCGCCGGAGATCGAGGCGTTCTCCTTGAACAGCATGCCGATGGCGCCCGCGGCCAGGAGGAAGCGGATGACGCCCTCCTCGTCGGCGCCCGGGACGAAGCGGGTGTAGTAGTGCAGGACGGCGGGGATGATGCCCGCCGCGCCGTTGGTGGGGGCGGTGACCACGCGGCCGCCCGCCGCGTTCTCCTCGTTGACCGCCATGGCGTAGAGGGTGACCCACTCCATCGCGCGGGCGGTCGGATCGCCCTCGGAGCGCAGCGCGCGGGCGGCGGTGGCGGCGCGGCGGCGGACCTTGAGGCCGCCGGGCAGGATGCCCTCCTGGGACATGCCGCGGGCCACGCACGCCTCCATGACCTGCCAGATCTCCAGCAGCCCGGCGCGGATCTCCTGCTCGGTGCGCCACGCCTTCTCGTTCTCCAGCATCAGGGCCGAGATGGACAGGCCCGTCTCCTGGGAGAGCCGCAGCAGCTCGTCGCCGGTGCGGAAGGGGTGGGTGAGGACGGTGTCGTCGAGCTTGATGCGGTCCTCGCCGACCGCGTCCTCGTCCACCACGAAGCCGCCGCCGACCGAGTAGTACGTCTTCTCCAGCAGCGGATGGCCCTCGGCGTCGTACGCGAGCAGCGACATGCCGTTGGCGTGGTACGGCAGGGAGCGGCGGCGGTGCAGGATCAGCTGGGCCGAGTCGTCGAAGTCGATCTCGTGGCCGGGGCCGATCTCGGCGCCGAGCAGCCGCAGCCGCTTGGTGGTGCGGATGCGCTCCACCTCGCCGTCGGCCGCGTCGACGTCCACGGTGCGCGGGGAGTGGCCCTCCAGGCCCAGCAGTACGGCCTTCGGGGTGCCGTGGCCATGGCCGGTGGCGCCCAGTGAGCCGAAGAGCTCGGCGCGGACGGACGCGGTGTGGGCCAGCAGACCCTCGTTCTTCAGCCGGCGGACGAACATCCGCGCGGCCCGCATCGGGCCGACGGTGTGCGAACTGGACGGGCCGATGCCGATCGAGAAGAGGTCGAATACGGAAATGGCCACCGGGGGACTCCTTCGTCTGCACGCCGGGGGAAGCGTGTGCCCGCCGGGGAAGCGTGCGGGCCGTGCATGGGGTGGTGCGTGGTGGTGCGGCGGGGGCGCGCCAGGGCGGGCGCGCCCCCGGGTCCTGGCTACTTGGACAGGTGCGCGTACAGCGGGTGCTTGTCGGCCAGGGCGGTGACCCGGGCCTTCAGCGCCTCCGCGTCGGCCGCCCCGAAGGGAGAGGGCGCCTTGAGCGTCTCCGCGATCACGTCGGCGACCTCGCGGAAGTCCTCCGCGGTGAAGCCGCGCGTGGCCAGCGCCGGGGTGCCGATCCGCAGACCCGAGGTGACCATCGGGGGCCGCGGGTCGTTCGGGATCGCGTTGCGGTTGACCGTGATGCCGACCTCGTGCAGCCGGTCCTCGGCCTGCCGCCCGTCCAGCTCGGAGTCGCGCAGGTCGACCAGGACCAGATGGACGTCGGTGCCGCCGGACAGGACGGCGACGCCCGACTCCCGCACATCGGCCTGGGCCAGGCGCTCGGCGAGGATCCTGGCGCCCTCCAGCGTGCGCTCCTGGCGCTCCTTGAACGCCGAGCTCGCCGCCACCTTGAAGGACACCGCCTTCGCCGCGACCACATGCTCCAGCGGGCCGCCCTGCTGGCCAGGGAAGACCGCCGAGTTGATCTTCTTGGCCAGGTCGGCGGTGGAGAGGATCACGCCACCGCGCGGACCGCCCAGGGTCTTGTGGGTGGTGGTGGTCACCACATGGGCGTGCGGTACGGGCGAGGGGTGCAGCCCGGCCGCCACCAGACCCGCGAAGTGGGCCATGTCGACCATCAGGTACGCGCCGACCTCGTCCGCGATCCGGCGGAAGGCGGCGAAGTCCAGCTGGCGCGGGTACGCCGACCAGCCCGCGATCACCAGCTTGGGGCGGTGCTCCTTGGCGAGGCGCTCGACCTCGTCCATGTCGACCAGACCGGTCTCGGCGTCCACGTGGTAGGGCACGACATTGTAGAGCTTGCCGGAGAAGTTGATCTTCATGCCGTGGGTCAGATGGCCGCCGTGCGCCAGGTTCAGCCCCAGGATGGTGTCGCCGGGGGAGAGCAGGGCGAACATCGCGGCCGCGTTGGCCTGGGCGCCCGAGTGCGGCTGGACGTTCGCCGCCTCGGCGCCGAAGAGCGCCTTCACCCGGTCGATGGCGATCTGCTCGACCACGTCGACGTGCTCGCAGCCGCCGTAGTAGCGGCGGCCGGGGTAGCCCTCGGCGTACTTGTTGGTCAGGACCGAGCCCTGGGCCTCCATGACCGCCGACGGAGCGAAGTTCTCCGAGGCGATCATCTCCAGGGTGGACTGCTGGCGGTGGAGTTCGGCGTCGACAGCAGCGGCGACGTCCGGGTCGAGCTCGTGCAGGGAGCTGTTGAGAAGCGACATCGAGGGTCCCGATCGAATGAGGAGGGTCAGTTTTCGGCGAAGGCGGTGTACTCGTCGGCCGAGAGCAGGTCCTCCGGCTCGCTCGTCACCCTCACCTTGAACAGCCAGCCGCCCTCGAAGGGGGCGGAATTCACCAGCGCCGGATCGTTCACCACGTCCTCGTTGATCTCGGTGACCTCGCCGGAGACCGGCGCGTACAGGTCGCTGACCGACTTGGTGGACTCCAGCTCACCGCAGGTGTCACCGGCGGAGACCGTGGAGCCGACGTCCGGGAGCTGGACATAGACGACATCGCCGAGCGCGTTGGCCGCGAACTCGGTGATGCCGATCGTCGACACGCCGTCCTCGCCGGCGGCCGACAGCCACTCGTGCTCCTTGCTGTAGCGCAGCTGCTGGGGGTTGCTCATGGTCCGATTCTCCTGGATACGGGGGAGTGCTTGGGAAACGGGTATTGGCTGGTGGGATGCGGCGCCGAAGGGATACGACGCCGGGGGGGCCGGGGCTCCGCCCGGCGAGGGGCCGGGCACGGCCCGGCGCCCGCGCCGGCGGGAGCTCAGCGCTCGCGCTTGTAGAAGGGGAGCGCCACGACCTCGTACGGCTCCCGGGTGCCGCGGATGTCCACGAAGACCCCCTCGGTGCCGGGCCCCGCGTACTCAGGGTCCACGTACGCCATCGCGATCGGCCTGCCCAGGGTCGGGGAGGGCGCGCCGGAGGTGACCCGGCCGATCGGTGAGCCGTCGGCGGTCACCACGGCGTAACCGGCGCGCGGCACCCGGCGGCCTGAAGCGACCAGGCCGACCAGGGTGCGCGGGCTGACGCTGTCCGCCTGGCGGGACGCGGCCTCCAGGGCCCGGCGGCCGACGAAGTCGCCCGGCTTGTCGAACTTCACCACCCGGCCGAGCCCGGCGTCGAAGGGGGTGGTGTCGGTGGTCAGCTCGTGCCCGTACAGCGGCATGCCCGCCTCCAGCCGCAGGGTGTCCCGGCAGGAGAGACCGCAGGGCACCAGGCCCACCGGGGCCCCCGCCTCGGTCAGCGCCTCCCAGACCCGTTCGGCGTCGTCCGGCGCCAGGAACAGCTCGAAGCCGTCCTCGCCCGTGTAGCCGGTGCGGGCGATCAGGGCGGGGACGCCCGCGACGGTGCCCGGCAGCCCGGCGTAGTACTTCAGCCCGTCCAGGTCGGCGTCGGTCAGGCGCTTCAGGATGCCGGGGGACTCGGGCCCCTGGACGGCGAGCAGCGCATAGGCGTCGCGGTCGTCCCTGACGGTCGCCTCGAAGCCGCCGGCCCGCTCGGTCAGCGCGTCCAGCACCACCTGGGCGTTGGCGGCGTTGGCGACGACCAGGAACTCCTCGTCCCCGAGGCGGTAGACGATCAGGTCGTCCAGGATGCCGCCCTCGTCGTCGCAGATCATGGTGTAGCGGGCGCGGCCCACGGCGAGCGCGGACAGCCGGCCGACCAGCGCGTGGTCCAGGGCGTCCCCGGCCCCCGGACCGATGAGAGAGATCTCACCCATGTGGGAGAGGTCGAAGAGCCCGGCGCGGGTGCGCACCGCGGTGTGCTCGTCGCGCTCGCTGCCGTAGCGCAGCGGCATGTCCCAGCCGGCGAAGTCGGTCATGGTGGCGCCGAGCGCGCGGTGCCGCGCGTCCAGCGCGGTACGGCGTGGGGTGGGCGGGGCGTCGGTCACGATTCAGGCTCCAGGAGGTCGGGGTCGCGCGACGGCGAGGACGGACGGCAAGGACGCGTGCGTCCTCCCCATCTGTCATCGGAACCTGAGAGGTTCGCCGTGACGCCCGTAAGGGGCCCGGCTTGCACCTTGGGTGGAGCCGCGCCCGCGCGGCCCGCTTTTCAGATCTGCCTCGTCCGCGCGGTATCGGGGCCTGAGAGATTCAAGGGAGGACTTGCTCCTTCGGCGCCCTGGACACCCGGCACGGGTGCCGGTGACCAAGGACTCTCCCGCGCGGATTCAAACGGCCGGTATGGAGTTGCGCGCACATCATCGCATGTATGGCCGAGAAGGGAAGCCCCGATCGAGCGGGCCCCGGCCGCCCGGCCAGGGGCAGCCTTGCCCGACATTACCTTTTCTTGACACTCTGCGGGTACGAGCAGCGTTGACCGACCTGGGAGGACGATCACGGTGCATGGGCAGGGAACGTACCCGGCGGCACAGAGGCTCCTGCCGGCGCGGCGTGGCCGGATCCCCTCCGGGCCGACGGCCCGCCACGGCCGGAGGAGCGCGGTGCGCGATCTGCGCGCCGGGGCGGGGGGCGGCGGCGCGGACCCGCGTGAGCTGCGCTTCCCGGCAGGGGATGTGCTGGTCGCCTCCGGGCTGCCGGGCAGCGGCAAGAGCACGCTGATCAACCGGACGGTGCCGCTGCTGGACGAGACGGGCGCGGTCGTCATCAGGGTGGACTCGCAGAACACCCGCGATGCGTGGGAGCGCCGGCTGCCCGGCTGGCTGCCGTACGCGCTCTACCGCCCGCTGGTCCGGTGCGCCCACTACGCCGGGCTGCGCCGGGCGCTGCGCTCGGGGGTGAGCGTCGTGGTGCACGACTGCGGTGCGCTGCCGTGGGTCCGCCGCTGGCTGGCCCGGGACGCGCGGCGCCGGGGCCGCGGTCTCCACCTGGTGCTGCTGGACGTGAACGCCGCCGAGGCCCTGGAGGGCCAGGCCGCCCGCGGCCGCGGGGTCTCCGCCTACGCCTTCGGCCGCCATCTGCGTGCGATGCGGCGGCTGGTCGCCGGGATGGAGGAGGGGCGGCCGCCGCGGGGGTGCGCGTCCGCCGTGCTGCTGGACCGGCCGACCGCGAGCGCGCTGCGCTGCATCTCCTTCGAGTGATCACGCCTCCCCCTGAGTGGCCGGAAATCGGCCATCGGCGTCACACAGCGTGACCAGGGCGGGTCCGGGGGAGGTGGGGAAGTGCTGTGGAGATCGCCGCCGCCCCCTCCGGTCCCGGGCCGCCCAGCGGTTAGGGTGCTTCGGGCAGGTCGGACGAGATGGCGGTTGGACGAAGATGAGCTTCCCGGAGCAGTACGGAGCGGCCCCGGCGCACGGAGGATTCCCGGACGGCGCGTATGCCGCGCATCCGGCGTTTCCCGGCAATGAGCTCGAAGAGGTGATGGCCGCCTCGGTCGACGTCCCCGGGGCCGGAGCGCGCATCGTCGAGACGCTCTCCCGCAGTCACCTCTGGATCCCCCTGCCCAACGGCGGGGGCCCGGGCAGCCCGAGCCTCGATCTGCCCACGATGGAGATCGACGGCGGCGCGTACGTCCCGGTGTTCAGCTCCGAGCAGCAGTTCCTCCAGCTCGTCGGCTCCCATATGTCCTTCACCATCGCCCCGGCCGTGGAGTTCGCCCGCGGACTGCCGCCCCAGCTCGGCATCGCGGTGAACCCCGGTGGCGCGGTGGTCGTACCGCTGCCGCCGCCCGCCGTACGGGAGTTGTGCCGCGCCGGGCGTACCGAGCTCGACGGGCCGGCCACCGGCGGCCGGGTGCGGCTCTTCGAACCGGACTGGCAGGACGAGCCGGTGGACTTCCTGGCCGCCGCCGGGATCGAGTTCGCCAAGGGCAGCGGGGTGCGGACCGCCCGGCGCGCCCTGGCCAGCGTCGAGGGCGACGAGCCGGCGCTCTTCGTCGGGGTGCAGCTCGACGCGCCCGGCCCCGAGGGCCAGGCGCTCGCGGTGGACGCGCTGGGCCGCGCCCTCGGCTCGGTGCCGGTGCCGTGGAAGGTGCAGCTGGTGCTGCTGGACGTGGCGCAGGGCGATCCGGTGGCCGAGTGGATGCTGGGACGGGTCCGGCCGTTCTACGACCGTGACCTCTGACTCACCCCAGGGTCCGCTGCCGGGGCCCGTAAGCTGGTTTGATGACCAGGAGGGGTGCGAGCACGCGCCCCGGTGAGGTGCGGGCAAGGCCGAGAGAAGGGGCGGACCCAGGTGAGCGCGGGCGCGGATTGGGGGGCGGCGGCCGGCCAGGTCGAGCGAGCGCTGCAGCAGGTCGCTCCCGGCCGGTACGACGCCTACGAGGCGCTGCTGCACGCCATCGGCGAGGGCCAGGTCTGGATGCTGCTGTGGCACGGCGCGCCCGGCGCGCCCGACGCCCAGTACGGGAACATGGACGTGGACGGCCTCGGTTACGCCCCGTGTGTGACCTCCGCGCAGGAACTGGCCGCCAGTGGCTGGAACCGCGCGCATGAGGTGGTCGACGGACGCCTCATCGCCGACTCCCTCTACCGCGACCGCTACGGCCTCTGGCTCAACCCCCACGCCCGCGGCGGCGGAGTGGGCATCCCGTGGCCGGATCTGCGCCGGATCGCGGGCGGTCTGGACCGGCTGCCCGCCGGGCCGCTGCGGCTGACCGACCCCGCCATCGACATCCCCCAGTTCTACGCCCTGTTGGGGCAGAACGCGCATCGCACCGCCGCGGTGCGGTCGCTGCGGCGCGCCTGGGTGCAGCCCGCGCTGGGCGCCCCGTACCTGGCGATCGGCCTGGATCTGTACGACACCGGCGCGGCGGCGGTGCAGTCGGTGCGGGTGATGATGGAGCAGTCGATCACCGCCGTGCCGGACGGGCTGCCGGTCTCCACGGTCGCGCTCTCGGACGAGTACGACCCCGTCGCCATGTGGATGCGGGCCAACGCCCGCCCGTTCTTCGACCGTGACGCCTATGGCCCCGCGCCCACCGCGCCGCCGTCCTACGGCTACGGCTATCCGCCGCCGCGCCCCGCGTACTGAGCCACCGGGTCCCGCGCGCTGAGCCGCCGCGCCCCGCGTACTGAGCCACCCCGTCCCACGTACTGGGCCGTCGCGTCCCGCCGCGTACGGAGCCGCGCAC
>NZ_JAEEAP010000198.1 GCF_016103465.1 Streptomyces sabulosicollis | reverse complement strand
GAGCCAGAGTCTACAGTACCCGGGTCGCCGCTCTGGCCTTTTTTTTTTTTCAAGCAGAAGACGGCATACGAGTTTAGCGAGTGTCTCGTGGGCTCGGAGATGTGTATAAGCGACAGACGGCGCCTCGTCGCTGCTCGGCTGGTTCGGCGGCATCATGGGCACCGGCAAGACCATCGAGGCCGGCACCTGGCCCGGCTGGTACGCGGCCGTCATCCAACTCGTCGGCGGCGCGCTCGTGATGCTCGGCGTCGGCAGCCGCAGCGCGGCCTTCATCTCCTCGGGCTCGATGGCCTACGCGTACTTCCACGAGCACCAGCCCGAGAAGCTGTGGCCCATCCAGAACGGCGGCGAGCCCGCCGCGATGTTCTGCTGGGCCCTGCTGCTGCTCGCCTTCACCGGCCCCGGCCCCTGGGCGCTGGACCGGATATTCGGCTCGGCCCGCGCGGGCGAGCCGACGCCGGACGCGCGGCGCGAGCCGTCCCGGGTCTGACCGACGGCGACGGCGGCCGGACGTCCCCTCGTCCAGCGTCAGTTCCCCGCATTCGAGGTCACATCACCCATCGCGCCATGCGGGGTCGAACGCCCCGCATGGCGTGATTCGAACAACATCATCACACCCCTTACCGTTATCCTCTTCAGTCACAGGCGTACGCTGTATGGCTGTTACAGGCTGACGCCTGCCGCTTCCCGGCGACATGCGCAGCGGGGGGACCGGGATCGGGAGAAGAACGTTGTTGGAACATTTGGGGTCGCTGACCAACACCCCATGGATCTATGCGGTGATCGGGGCATCCGTCCTGCTCGACGTCTTCCTGCCCGTCCTGCCCAGCGGAGTCCTCGTCATCACCGCCGCCACCGCGGCCGCCGGCACCACCGTTGACGCCGTCGGCGTGGTGCGCCAGGCCGGTGCGGCCGACTTCCCCGCCATGTTCGGGCTGATGCTGTGCGCCGCGACCGCCTCCGTCCTCGGGGACATGGTCGCCTACCGGCTGGCCTGGCGCGGCAGCGACCGGCTCGACCGCGCCATCGCCCGCTCCCGCCGACTCACCTCCGCGCAGGAGAAGTTGGGCACCGCGCTGGTGCGCGGCGGCGGTCCGCTCGTGGTGATAGCCCGCTTCGCGCCCGCGGGACGCTCGGTCGTCAGCCTGAGCGCGGGCGCGGCCCACCGGAGGGTGAAGGAATTCCTGCCGTGGTCGGCGGTGGCCGGGCTCGCCTGGGCGGCGTACAGCGTGGCCCTCGGCTATGTCGGCGGCCAGTGGCTCGGCGCCACCTGGCTGGGCACGGCGGTCTCGGTGCTCGCGCTGTTCGCCGCGGGCGCCGGCGCGGCGTACGTGATGAAGCGTCCGGCCGAGGGCCAGGCGGTTCCGCTCCCCGCGGGTCCGGCCGCGCAGCCGCTGCCCGGTGCCCACCAGGCGCGGTAGGGCCGTGTCGGCGAGCGATTACGGATCGGCCCGCGATACCGGCTACGGTCCCTGCATGCGTACCCCCACCGCGCCGGTTCCGGCATGCTGACCCGCGCCGCCGGGATGGTCGCCGCGTTCCTCGCCGGCCTCGCCCTGGTCGTCGCCGCGGTCCTGGTCGTACGGCACCTCACCGAGCCCTCGGAACCCGAGCTGCCGGTGATCCCCGAGGCCCGGCGCCCCGTCGTGGAGTCGGCGGTCCGCGCCTGCTCCCCGCTGAGCGTGCCGCTGCTGGCCGCCCAGATCGACGCGGAGAGCGGCTGGCGCAGGGACGCGGACTCCGGGCACGCCCAGGGCATTTCGCAGTTCTCCCCGGTCACCTGGAAGGAGTGGGGCCAGGACGGCAACGGCGACGGCAAGGCCGACGTCTGGGAGCCCCGCGACGCCATCCCCTCGCAGGCCCGCTACATGTGCCACCTGTACGACGTGGTCAAGGTGGTCCCGGGCGGCAAGGCCGGGATCGGGGCGACCCGGCTGGCGCTCGCGGCGTACAACGCGGGGCCGAACGCGGTGCTCCGGGCGCGCGGCATCCCGAAGATCCTCGAGACGCAGGACTATGTCGACAAGATCTTGAAGGATCTGCTGCCCAAATACCAGGAGAGCGAGGAGAAGTACCAGCGGAGCGAGGCGAAGCACACCAGCAGTGCCTCCGCGTCACCCTCCGCCCCGGCCTCCCCCTCGCCCTCCACCGATCCGTCCGGGCCCGCCTCCGGCTCCTCACCGGCGGCTACGCGTCGGCCATGATGAAGTCCTCCACCGCCCGTACGAGTTCCTGTGGTGTCTCATCGGCGGGGTAGTGCCCGGCGAACTCCAGCTCCACCAGCTCGGCGTTGACGTACCAGCGCAGCCAGGTCTGCCGCATCACCTCCGCCGTGAGCGCGGGGTCGTGGGCGCCGACCACGATCCGGACCGGCACCTGGGCGCCGGCGATGTCCTCGTGGAAGTCCTCCAGTGCCCAGGAGTCCAGCCAGGCGCGGAGCGCCTTGGGGTCGCTGTGCTCCAGTGAGTGCCGCACCATCAGATCCAGCCAGGCGGCCGGGTGGCGGCCGCCGGTGGTGAGGTCGATGATCTCCCGGCGGTTCTCCGGGCGGTCGGCGGCGGCCGCGAACAGCTGCCACTGCTCGCCCTCCATCGGCACCCCGCTGGCCGGCACCGGCGCCACCCCGACCAGCCGGCGGACCCGCTCCGGGGCGGCCGCGACGACGCGCTGGACGACGGCCCCGCCCATCGAGTGGCCGATGAGCGAGAACCGCTCCCAGCCGAGGTGATCGGCGAGCGCGAGCAGATCGCCCCCGGCCTCGCCGGTGGTGTACGCGCCGGGGATGTCGCGCGCCTCACCGTAGCCGCGCAGGTCGGGCAGCACATAGGTGAACCCGCGCCGGTCGACGTGCGGCAACATCGCGGCGTACGCGGCGCGGTCCGAGAACCAGCCGTGCACCGCCATCACATGGTGCGGCCCGTCGCCGACGACCTCATAGGGTGGAACGAGGGGTGGAACGATCGGTCCCATGGCACCTCCGGTCCCAGTCGAATACGGGCGCGCGGCGCGTGCCCGTGCGGGACAACGGTGACGTCTCCCGCTTCGGGTGGGCAAGCCCGGTGCGCATATGCGTGCCCGCGATACGGCCCGGGGAGGGGCCGTACCGCGGGCGCGGGACCGTCCGTGTGGCGGGGGGTGCTACGGATAGTTCACGAGGTTCGCCACATTGCTGCCGGAATTGGAGGGCCCGCCCGTGTTGTTGATGACGTGGCTGATGGTGCCGGTACCGCCGAGTGACACGGTGACCATGTGGTGGAAGCGGACGCCCGGGGTGTCGGGGACCTCGAAGGCGCGGGTCGCGACGACACCGGGGTTCACATTGAAGTAGCAGTAGCTGCCCAGACCCCACGCCTCATGGCTGGTGACGTTCGGCCCCACCTTGTAGGCGGCCCAGCCCCGGGTGTTCCCGTTCATCCAGGCGCCCTGGTCGGGCGGGTCGTAGGGCATTTCGTTCTGGTAGAAGTAGGTCCGGCCGCCGTTGCCGTTCCAGACCGTCTGGTACTGCTGATAGTGCTCGACGAACAGGCCGTACATGGTGACGTCGTCACCGTTCACGATCAGGCCGTTGGCGGCGGTGTTGGTGTTCCAGCCGACGCCGTCACCGTGGTCCGCCCGCCAGATCCACAGATGGTCGCCGATCACGTTCGAGCTGTTGACCACCAGGCTCCTGGACGCCTTGCCGACCCCGGCCCCGCCGACCCGGAAGAACACATCGTGCAGGGACGTCGGATTCGCCGCGTGCCGCGCACCGGCCCCGCTCGGGCCCACCTCCATCAGCGTGGCGGAGTTCACCGGCCCGGCGTCGAACAGCAGCCCCGCGACCTTGACGCCGTCGACGTCGGCGACCGACATCGCGGTCACGCCGTTGTCGGGGACGAGGGTGGCGAGGCCCAGGCCGAGGACGACCGTGTCGGGCCGGGTCACCTTCAGCGTCTCGCCGAGGTGGTAGACCCCCGGGGTGAACAGCAGGTGCTTGCCCTGGGCGAGCGCGGCGTTGATGGCCGAAGCGGAGACCCCGGGCCTGGCGATGAAGAACTGGTCGATGGGCAGCGACGACCCCGCCGGAGCACCACCGGCCCAGGTGACGCCCTGGGAATTCGACCGCGTCGCGGGCACGAACACCTTGTAGGCGCCCGCCTGGTCGACGTAGAGGAAGGGCTTCTCCCGGACGGTCGGGGTCTGGTTCACCACCGTGTAGGGCGGATTGGGGAAGTTCCCCGACGGCGCGTTGACGGCCCCGACGAACACCATGTTCCAGTTGGACCCGGACCAGCTCCCCCACTGGGTGTTCCGGGAGAGCCACTGCTGCTGCGAGCCGGAGCGCACCTGCCCGTCGACCTTCGTATCGGCCATGAAGCCGCCGCTGGACCAGCCCCCGTCATCGAGCTGGAGCGAACCGCGGACGTGCATCCGGCGGTACGGAGCGGCCTGCGACACCGCCCACCGGTCGGTGCCCGAGGCCGGGGTCACGGACAGGTTCTCCGCGCCGCGCCAGAAGTTCTGCGTGGCGTTCCCCTGGAACCAGTCGGCCTCGGCGTGCACCGCGCCGTTGATCGTCACATCGTCCGGTGACATCCCCAGGCCCAGCACCTGCGTGTAGAAGCCCACGTTGACGTCGGCGCTGTAGGTGCCGGGCTTGAAGAGCACCGCATAGCGGTTGGAGCCGAACTGGTTCCGCTCCTGCTGCTGGAAGATGGAGTTCAGCCGGCTCTGGATGGTCGACGCGGGCATCGTCGGATCGAAGACGGCGACGTTCGGACCGAGGTCGGGGCCGCCCGGGCTGTCGGGGACCTCGGCCACCTGGAAGGACTGGGCCGCGCTGCCGTTGCAGGCGTACTGCTGGAGCTGCGTCCCGTCCTGGGTGGAGGCGCCGGGCACGTCGAGGCACTTGCCGCTGTGCCGGTTGACGAAGTGGTACGCCCCGCCGCCCTCGTCCACGGCCCGCCACTGCTGGTTGTCGCCGCCGCCGTAGGTCCACAGCTGGACGGCGGCGCCGTCGGCCGTGGACACGTCCGTCACGTCCCACGCCTGGGCGGCGTCGTTGCGGTTGTCGACGCGGACGTAGCCGTCGCCCGTGGCCTCGAACTTCCACAGCTGGGCGGCGGAGTTGTTGCAGGCGTAACTCTGGACGGCGGTGCCGTTCACCGTCGCCGCGCCCCGTGCGTCCACGCACTTGCCGCTGCCCTTGTTGACGGCGGTGGCCCAGCCCGTCGGCAGCGCCGCGGCCTTGGCGCTCGCCCCGGGGGCCGTCGCCAGGGAACCGCAGAGGGCGGTGAGCAGGGCGAAGACGGCCAGCAGAGCGGTCTTGGCGGATCTCGGTGGCCTTGGGGCTCTGGACGCTCTGGGGGCTCTGGACGCTCTCGGGGCTTTCGGGGGCCTGGGGCGTTTCGCGGATCGTGCCGGTCTTCGCATCACGGAAGCCTCTCCTCGTGGGGGGTGGGGAAGAGCGCCCCGGCGCGGTCACAGGGCGGCCGCCGCGTGCGCCAACCCACCGTCGTCGACGGCGAGTTGGTTGGTCTGTACCGCGGCTTTGAGGACGGTATGACCATGGGATTCCGGTGTCAATACGCCTTAAGCCAAGCCGTGAAATCGCGCTCTGCGGCGTACGGGTGAGGCCGTGCGGCGTACGGGCGAGCCCGCCCCCGGCGACCGCGTGTCAGCCGCGCCGGCCGAGGGCGCCCGTAGTCTGATGGCGGCTGTGGCGCGCGATACGGGGATCCGGCGGAACAACAGCCTCCGGCGCCACGGCGCCACGGCCCTGCGGCTCGTGGCCGTCGCCGCCCTCTACTACGCGGGCGCCAGGATCGGACTGCTGCAGGAGCTGGTGCGCGATCAGGTCACCCCGCTGTGGCCGCCGACCGGAATCGCCCTGGCCTGTCTGCTGACGCTGGGCCCCATGGCCTGGCCGGGCATCGCCCTCGGTGCCGTCGCGGTCAACGCCCCCATCGGCCCGTCGCCCCTGGCGGTCCTCGTGATCGTGGCGGGCAACACCCTGGCCCCCGTCTGCTCGTACCTGCTGATGCGGCGCGTGGGCTTCCGGCCGGACGTGGACCGGCTGCGGGACGCGCTGGTCCTGGTCTTCCTCGGCGCGCTGGCGGGCATGCTGATCAGCGCCACGGTGGGTACCGCCGCGCTCCTGCTGTCGGGCGCGCTCGCGGCGGGGGACTTCTGGACCGCCTGGTCGGTGTGGTGGACGGGCGACGCGATGGGCGTCCTGGTGGTCACCCCGGTACTGCTGGTGCTCCGCCGCGCCCGGCTCCCGCGCGGCGTCGGCACGTACCGCCTGCTGGAGGGGGCGGCCCTGCTGCTGGGCACGGCGGCCGTCGCGCTGGTGGCCATGCGGACGGAGGCCAGCCTGCTCTTCCTGGTCTTCCCCTTCCTGATCTGGGCCGCCCTGCGCTTCCAACTCGCGGGCGCCGCGCCGTGCTCGCTCATCGTCACGGTCCTCGCGATCGCCTCGACGGCGGAGGGCAGCGGCCCGTTCTCCCACCATGCGCTGGCGGCCCGGATGGTCACCCTCCAGGCGTTCAACGGCTCGACGGCCCTGACCGCCCTGCTGCTGTCCGCGATCATCACCGAACGCAACGCCACCCGCCGCCAGATCGAACACGTCTGCGCCCAGCTGGCCGACGTCGTCTTCCGCCTCACCCCGGACGAGCCCCGCCCCTCCGGGGGCGACCGCGAATCCCCGGACCGGCGATAGCCGGCCGACGCGCCCCCAGGCACGAATCCGCCGACATCCTGCTCGAGTTCGTCCATCGCTATCCCCGGCTATCCGCCGGAGCTGCGGATCACCTCCTGACCCTCGGCCGCTGGCCCCCGCCCTCTGCCCCTGCCCGGGGATCGAACGGGCTTTCCGCCGGGGGCCGGGCCCGCGCTGTTGGGCCCGGCCCCCGCCGTGTCCGAGTTACGCAAGCAGCCCAGCAAGCGTGAATAAGGACAGCCATACGCTAGGGCCCGGCACCGACAACGGGGGCTCCTCGCCGGGGATGCGCGGGGTGTGCGCGGTCCGGTTCGCGCCACCCGCCCACGGCGAACACCTGAGCGATTCGCCAAGGGCAGAACGTTGTCCCCTTCCCGCCGGGCGCGACGCTCCTACCCTGAGGGGGTGAGCAGCCACGCGTCGAACCGAGCCCGCGTCATTCCCCTGCGTCCGGCCACCGCGGACCCGGCGTCCCGGGCGGGAGCCACCGCCGGGGCCGGAGCCCCCGCGGCCGCCCCGGCTCCGGTGGGCCCCGCCGTTCCGGCCGGTCCGGCTGTCCCGGGCGGACCGGAGCAGCCCGGCCGGGAGCCGGTGAAGGAGCCCTTGTGGCGGGATGTCGTCGGAGGTGTGCTGCGGCGCGAGCGCCTCGCCCAGCAGCGCACGCTCAAGGATGTGGCCGAGGCGGCCCGGATCTCGATGCCGTACCTCTCCGAGCTCGAACGCGGCCGCAAGGAGGCGTCGTCCGAGGTCCTCGCGGCCGCCGCCCGCGCGCTCGGCCTCGGCCTGGCCGACCTCCTCGCGATGGCCCAGGGCGAGCTGATCCGCCTCGTCTCCGGTCCGCGGCGGCGCGACGGCGCGGCGATGTCGGTCGCGTCCCTCACGTCCGTCGCCTCCGCCCCGTCCGTCACCTCCACCACGTCCGTCACCTCCGCCCCGTCCGTCGCCTCGACCACGTCCGTCACGGGCCGCGGAACCCGGCACGCGGGGTGGCAGGGCGACGTGCGCCTGGCCGCCTGAGAGCCGGCCCCGATCAGTAGGCCCTGACCATCCGCCGGCTCAACACCTCATCGGCGAGCCCGTACGCCACCGCCTCCCGCGCCGTGAAGACCTTGTCGCGGTCCATGTCGGCGCGGAGCGTGGCCGCGTCGTGGGGCGTATGGCGCGCGAGCACCTCCTCGACCTGCGAGCGGATCCGGAGCATCTCCTTGGCCTGGAGGCTGAGGTCCGAGACCGTCCCCTGCTGGCCCCCGCTCACCGGCTGCCCCAGCAGCACCCGGGAGTGCTCCAGCACGAACCGCCGCCCGGGGTCTCCCCCGGCCAGCAGCACCGCCGCGGTCGAGGCCGCCTGCCCCACGCAGAACGTCGAGATGGGCGCGGACACGAACGTCATCGTGTCGTAGATCGCCATCAGCGACGTGAACGAGCCGCCCGGCGAGTTGATGTAGATCGCGACCTCCTGCTCCGGGCTCGACGACTCGAGGTGGAGCAGCTGTGCGATGACGACGTTGGCGACGCCGTCGTCGATCTCCGTACCGAGGAAGATGATCCGCTCGGACAGCAGCCAGCTGTAGATGTCGTACGCCCGCTCCCCCTGCGTGGTGCGCTCGACGACCGTCGGAATCGTGTACTGCCCCATGTCAGATCCCCATCCTGCGCCGCGCACCGGCGGGCCGTACGTCCCCGAGCGACTCCACGACCCGGTCGACCATTCCGTACTCCTTCGCCTGCTCCGGCGTGAACCACCGGTCGCGGTCACCGTCGCGCGAAATGGTCTCCACGCTCTGTCCGGTGTGCTCAGCGGTGATCCGCTCGATCGACCGCTTCATGAATTCCAGATTCTCGGCCTGGATCGCGATATCCGCCGCGCTCCCGCCGATACCGGCCGACGGCTGATGCATCATGATGCGGGAATTCGGCAGCGCATAGCGCTTTCCCGTCGTTCCCACGGTGAGCAGGAACTGCCCCATGCTCGCGGCGAATCCCATGGCGAGCGTGGAGACGTCGTTCGGAATCAGCCGCATCGTGTCGTAGATCGCCAGCCCCGCCGTCACCGAACCGCCCGGGCTGTTGATGTAGAGGCTGATGTCCGACCGCGGGTCCTCGGCCGACAGCAGCAGCATCTGCGCACACACCCGGTTCGCGGACACCTCGTCCACCTGTGTGCCGAGAAAGACGATGCGCTGGGTCAGCAGCTGCGCGGCCAGGTGATCGTCGAACCGCGTGGGCGCCGTATCCCCCTCCGCGGCTCGCGGATGCGTTGCCGGCTCCCAGCCGGTGGCGAATGTTCCCATCGGACCTCCCTGTGAAAGGACCGCGGCCCACACCGCCGCGGTCCCTTCACCATCGGCCCAATTCGCCTGCCCCGTAAGGAATCTCGGCCCGCAGCAGATTCGCCCACGGCAGACCCCGCGGCCGCGCGAGGGGCGGTCTCGCGGGCGATCGAGGAGGTACCGCTCGAGCGATGTGCACGGTCGCGACGGAGCCGGTGGGCGCGCCCCCGGCCGCGCCGCTCACTACGATGGGGAGGGGATGAGCAGGGGGGACGCGACGTCCGACCTCACTCCGGGAAGTGGGCCCCATGGCACCCGGCGGCATCAACGGCACGGCCCTCACCGACTTCGCCGATCTCGGCGAACGGCTGCTGGGCGAGGTGATCACGCCGAGCGACGGCGCGGGTTACGACGAGGCCCGCGGGATCTTCAACGCGATGATCGACCGGCGCCCTGCCGCCATCGCGCGGTGCCGGACCGGGGAGGACGTCGCCCGCGCGATCCGTTTCGCGCGTGAGCACGACCTGCCGATCGCGGTCCGCGGTGGAGGACACAGCGTGGCCGGGATGTCGGTCGTCGACGACGGTCTCGTCATCGATCTGCGCGGGATGAACGCGGTGACGGTCGCCCCCGCCGCCCGTACGGCGCGGGTCGGCGGCGGGGCGATCATGAGCGAGCTCGACCGGGCGACGGAGCCCCACGGCCTGGCGACGACCGGAGGCCGGGTCTCCACCACCGGGGTCGGCGGCTTCGTGCTGGGCGGCGGCGCGGGCTGGCTGGACCGCGCCTTCGGGCTGGCCTGCGACAACCTCCTGTCCGTGGACCTCGTCACGGCGCAGGGCGAGCAGCTGCACATCGACGAGGAGGCCCACCCCGACCTCTTCTGGGCGCTCCACGGCGGTGGCGGCAATTTCGGCGTGGCCACGGCCTTCACCCTCCGCCTGCACCCGCTCACCACCATGACGGCGATGCTGCTGCTCTGGCGCCCCGAAGCGGGCCCGACGGTGGTGCGCGCCTATCGCGACTTCCTGGAGTCCGCGCCGGACCGGCTGGGCGGGGGGCTGCTCTACTTCACCGGCCCGCCCGAGGAGTTCGTGCCCGATCACATGGTCGGCGCCCTCGTCTGTGCCGTGCTCATCACGTACATCGGTCACGAGGAGCAGGCCCGCGACCTCGCCGCTCCCCTGCTCCACCTCGGCCACGGCGCGGAGATGATCACCGAGCTGCCCTACGCGGACCTGCAGTGCATGCTCGACGACCCGCCCGGCTACCGGAACTACTGGTCCGCCGAGTACCTCGACTCCTTCCCCGACCAGGCCGTGGACCGCTTCTGCCGGCGCGCACCCGACATGATCGTCCCCTCCCCCTCCCAGCACGTGCTGTTCCCGCAGGGCGGGGCGGTGGCCGAGGGGCCCGCCGACTTTCCGCTGCCGTGGCGCACGTCGCCGTGGATCGTCCACCCCTTCGGCCTGTGGGACGACCCGGCCGACGACGCCCGCGCCCGGCAATGGGCCCATGACACCCGCGCGGACGTCCGGCCGTGGTCCCACGGCGCGGTCTACCTCAACTTCATCGGCGGGGAGGGCCGGGACCGGGTCGTCGCGGGATTCGGCGCCGAGAACTACCGTCGGCTGGCCGCGGTGAAGGCCCGGTACGACCCGGACAACGTCTTCCGGCTGAACCACAACATCGAGCCCCGGCCGCCGGGGTTGTAACGCCGGGGGCCGGGGGCCCGCCCCCGCGCGCGGCCCGCCGGGCGCGCGCGGGTCAGGAGAGCCAGTCGGTGTACCGGGTGGGGGCCAGCCGGGCATCGGTGTCGGTGAGGACGTCCCCCCGGACGACGGCGAACATCCCGGCGGCCGGGTCGGTGACGACGGTGCGGGGGTCGCCCTTCTTGGCCAGGGTGATCCGGCCCAGCTCGTCCAGGGCGAACACCTCGGGTCCGGCGACGTTGCGCATGCCTCCCAGCGGGGTGCCCGCGGCGACCTCCGCCACCGCGTCGGCCACGTCCTTGGCGGCGATCGGCTGGATCGGCGTGGCGGGCAGCCGCACGGTGTCGCCGTCGGCGGTCCAGGACAGGACGGCGTCCATGAACTCCATGAACTGCGTCGCCCGGACGATCGAGTACGGGATCGGCCCGGCCGCGAGGATCTCCTCCTGGAGCACCTTGGCCCGGTAGTAGTCCAGCTCCGGCACCTGGTCCACGCCGACGATCGAGAGGACCACGAAGTGGCCCACGCCGCCCTTCCGGGCCGCGGCCAGCAGGTTGTCCATCGAGGTCTTGAAGAAGGCCGGGGAGGCTTCGTCGAAGGTCGGGGAGTTCGTCAGGTTGACGACGACATCGGCCCCCGCCACCGCCTCGTCCAGCCCCTGACCGCTGATGATGTCCACGCCGGTGGACAGCGCGTGCGGTACCGCCTCGTGCCCGGCGGCGTTCAGATTCTTGACGACCTGGGATCCGATCAGCCCGGTACCACCGATGACCGCGAACTTCATGACATGCCCTTCGTTCGGGTTGCGCGCATGGCGCCCGTCCGGATACGGCGCGTGAACCACCCGTGTGGCCGCGCCGCCCATCAAACTCGGACACATCTTGTCCGAGAAAATACTCGGACACAAGTTGTCCGAGTCAGCGAGCTGATTAGAGTGGGGCGGGTGAAGATGTCCGGCGGAGTCGAGTGGGCCCTGCACTGCTGCGTCGTGCTCACGTCCGTCGAGGAGCCCGTCCCCGCGACCAGGCTGGCAGAACTGCACGACGTCTCGGCGAGCTACCTGGCCAAACAGCTACAGGCGCTCTCCCGGGCCGGGCTCGTGCGCTCGGTGCAGGGCAAGGCGGGCGGCTACGTCCTCACCCGGGAGCCCGCCTCGATCACCGTGCTCGACGTGGTCGAAGCGGTCGACGGCCCCAGCCCGGCGTTCACCTGCACGGAGATCCGCCAGCGGGGCCCGCTGGCCACCCCCGCCGAAGCCTGCACCACACCGTGCCCCATCGCCCGCGTGATGACCGGCGCGGACGCGGCCTGGCGAGAGGCGCTGCGCACGGTCTCGATCGCCGACCTGGCCCAGGACGTCGCCTCCACCTCCGGCCCCACCGCGCTGGCCCGCGTCAGCGCCTGGCTGACCACGCCGTGAAGGCACCCTCCACCACACCGCGAGCCTGAGCCCTCTCCACCACGCCGTGAACCTGATCACCCTCCACCACGCCGGGAACTGAGCACCCCTCACCACGCCGCGAGCCTGAGCACCCTCAGTAGCCGTCGACGAACCTGACCGTCTCACCGAGCGGCGCCCGCCCCGTACGGGGCTGACTCACGGTGGCGTCCTCGTACCCGATCGACATGCCACAGAAGAGGATGAGCTCCTCAGGCGGTGACACGATCTCCGCGACGGTCCGGTGGAACTTCGCCCACGCCATCTGTGTGCAACTGTGCAGCCCTTCGGCGCGGAGCAGCAGCATGATCGTCTGCAGGAACATGCCGACGTCGGACCACTGGGGTCGGCCCAGGTCGCGATCGATGTAGCAGAACAGGGCGGCGGGCGCGCCGAAGCACTGCCAGTTCGCGGAGGCGGCCCGCTGGCGCGCCTCCAGGTCCTCGCGCGGAATGCCGAGCGCGCCGTAGCGCTGTTCGCCGAAGGCGGATCGCCGCTCGCGGTACGGGGACTTCAGCGCGGGCGGGTACTGCTCGTACTCCGGCTCGTCCCAGGGGTCACCCGCGGCCAGCCGCTCGCCGGCGCGTTTCTTGAGCTCGGCCAGCGGTCCGCCGGTCAGCACGTAGGCGTGCCACGGCTGGAGGTTCGACGCGGACGGCGCCCAAGCCGCCGTGGCCAGCACCCGCTCCAGCACCTCCCTCGGGACCTGCCGGTCGGTGAATCCGCGCACCGCCCGTCGACTCGTGACGGCCTCATAGACGTCCAAGATCGCCTGTCTCCCCTTCGCTCGATGCGCCGCAGCTTCGTTACACTCGAGACGGTATCATTCGATACCATCTTACTCTCAACCATCACCGAGCGACTTTGGGGAGAAAAACCATGGTCACGCTGTTGCACATCGACTCGTCGGTACTTCCGGGCGAGGCGTCCTCGTCCCGTTCGGTCGCGGCCGCCTTCCGCGAGGCATGGGAGGAGCAGCACCCGGAGGGCACGGTGATCCACCGCGACCTCGCCGCCGACCCCGTCCCCCACATCACCGCCGCCGCCTGGTCCGCCGGTTACACCACGCCGTCCGAGCGCACGCCGGAGCAGTCGGCGGCGTTCGCCGTGCGCGAGGAGCTCATCGAGGAACTGGAGCGGGCGGACGCCATCCTGATCGGTGCTCCCATGCACAACTTCTCGGTCCCGTCGACCTTCAAGACATGGCTGGACAATGTGCTCCTGCTCGGCCGCACCGCGGGCGAGTCCCCCTCCGCCCAGGGCACGCCGACCGTCGTCGTCGCCAGCCGCGGCGGCTCCTACGCGCCGGGCACCCCGCGCGAGGGCTTCGATTTCGTACAGAACTACCTGGAGGCCGTCCTCGGGCGCACCCTCGGCCTGGACCTCGACTTCATCGTCCCGGAGCTCACGATGGCCCCGCGCAACCCGGCGATGTCCGAGCTGATCCCGCTGTACGAGGCATCCCGCGAGCGGGCCTTCGAGGACGCGATCAAGAAGGCGAAGGAGCTCGCGGAGCGGCTGGCGGCGTAGCTTCTGGGGGGCGCCTTTCCGATGATCCGGTCGTCCGCCCGGCGGAGGGACGCCCGGGGAGGCGGCCCGGGAGGCGGGCACGTGGCACCGCCCGTGATCGCCGACCGTTGCAGGGGCTTCCGGGCCGCTGGAACGCTTCCGTCACCGCGGCGGTGGAGCCGACGAGGCAGCTCCACCGCCGCGGCCGGGCAGGTATTCACTCGTGGGCGCTGATCACACCGCCGGCGCTGAGCACGATGTACACGCCGTTGGCGTCGAGCCCGGCGTCGTGCTGGTTCGCCTCCAGCGTCCCGTCCACCGAGCCCCCGTGGCCGATGATCTGCGCGCGGTACCGGAGCTCGCCGACCTTGGTGACCTTCGCCGTCCACCCGCCCGCGAGCTTGAACGTGCCCGGCCCCTGGTGTTCGCCGCCCATCCAGGAGTGGACCTCGCCCCCCGCCGTGATCACGACGTACATGCCGTTGGCGTCGAGCCCGGCGTCCCGCTCGTTCGCCTCCAGCGTGGCCAGGACGTCACCGTCGTTCACGATCTCGAGGCGGTAACGCAGGTCGCCGAGCTTGTGGATCCTGGCCGTGCTGCCGTCCGCCAGGGTCTCGGTGCGGTCCGGGGACGCCGCCTCGTCCGCAGCGCCCGCCTTGGTGTCGACCTTGCCATCGGAACCCTTCGCTCCATCGGAGCCCTTCGCTCCATCCGAGCCCTTCGCTCCGGGGGAGGAGCCCGTGTCGCTGGACCCGGCGGTGGCCGCGGGCTTCGCACCGGTGTCGTCCGAGCCGGAGCAGGCGGTCAGGCTGAGGCCGGCGGCCGCGATCAGGGCCGCGGCGGCAACGCGCAGAGTGCGGCGGCGACGAGCGGTGCGGGCGCTGGTGCTAGAGCTCATTTCGGGTCCCCCCAGGGGCAGTCGGTGTCGCTGTCTTCTCGGTACGTCACCCACTCTGGCCGGGCCCCCTACCGCAAAGCTGCCGCCCCGCTAACACCCCGCTAACACGGGCGTGAGCGGGAGAAAGCCACGCGCGCCACCTGTCGCCCCGGAGACTGTCTCTTATACACCTCT